>JABDJC010000079.1 GCA_013003395.1 Acidimicrobiia bacterium | reverse complement strand
GATGCCGTGACCTGGCTCGGATGAGAAAATGCACTCGATGACTTCAGCGGCCTTGGCCTGTGAGAGGTCGGTTTTTCCGGCGAGCTTCTTCGCCATCTCAGTCTTGTTCATTGGTACTCCTTCGCTTTGACAAACTGCCCTGAGGTTATCCAGGTTAAAAGCGACGTTATCCCGAAAAAGCCCTAAACGGGTGGATTTCCGGGCCAATTGCTCGAATCGTCAGCGTCGCACCTCGTGGTAGAGATTGGTTGGATCGCCGATGTCGTGGGTCTTGAAGGTCGTCAATCCGGCAGCCGCGCACATCTCTTTTGCTACTCGAGGATTGAATCCGAGCGTTCCGAGCCCCAATCCGTCCTCCGACGACATGCCAGACGGAAGACATGACGTGAGCGAATAGCCGTACTGAAGCGCAAGAACGGGGTTCTTCCTGTTGACCTCGAAGTCAGGACTGCTCTTGATGTCCTTGATGAGCAACGTGCCGTCGTCGGCAAGCGCCTTCGAGATTGCGGCCAGAGCCAGGTCGGGGCGCGGCATGTCGTGCAGACAGTCGAGCGCCAGCACGAGGTCGAGCCCGTCTCCGGCAGGCAGCGACTCACCGCCGACCTGTTCGAATGCAGCATTCTCGAGGTCAGCGCCGGCTTCGAGAGCGATGGCGATGGCCGTTGGCGACGGATCGTAACCGGTGAATCGACTGTTGGGGAAGGCTTGAGCCAACGCAACGACAGCCGACCCGGACCCGCACCCGACGTCTGCGACCCGGGCGCCCTTCTCGAGCTTCGCCACAAGGCCTTCGACTAGCGGAAGCACTTCGGGGATGAGCAGCTTGTCGAACGAAGCACGAGTCATCCTCTGTGTCATCAAGGTTCTCGCCTGGCCTTGCTCCTCATAGGTGAACCCGAGACCAGTCCGGAACGCCTCGGTCACATTGTCGGCCAGGTCCATCCCAGACAGCGAAGTGAATGCTCCGGCTGCAAAGAACACACTCGATCCCTCATCAGCCAGCACGGTCTTGCCGAGTTCATCCAGCACGAAGGTGTCGTCAACCTTCTGAATGAGTCCTGCAGCGGCTTGGCCAAGCAACCACTCACGCACCCAACGTTCATTGAGTCCGGTCGCGGACGCCAAGTCGTCGCTAGACATTGGTCCGCGGTCGGCCATCGCTTCATACAACCCAAGCCGGTCGCCGACGTGAATCATCAGCGACACGAATTCGCCCTCTTTGTACTTCCATACTCTCAGGGCGTATCTACGTAGAGCGTCCTCGTCCACCGTGACTCCCAGTGCAGCAGGATCGGCACACTAGATCGAGGGGGCGCCGGCTCGCCTCTATGCCCCGAGCTTGGCGACCATCGCATAGATCGTGAACAACACCAGAGCAGTCTCGAGAATCGTGATTCCGTTCAACCGATTTCTGAGCGAAGCCGACTCCCCACCGGTGTCGATCGCTTCGATCAATCTCGTGCTCCACGGTCCGATCAGTGCCGAGCCGACCACGGCGCCGAACACCACCATCGTGATGCCGATCATCACGAATACATCTCCGTATGACCATGCGCCACGCCGAACCAACTCGATCCCAGTCAGCAGCGCCAGGATCGCCGCCGGCGGATACAGTCGTTTGCTCAAGTCCACAACAGCGCGCAACCAGGCTGATTCGGTCGCTGCTCCTGCCTTGCGAACCAGTGGCCCACCGACCAGTTGGAACATGTTGGCCCCGAGCCACGTTCCGGCAGCACCGATGTGAAGCCACAAGATGACGTTGCGCATTCCCCTCACCTCCCAGGATCGCTCGTAGAAGCGTATACAACGAAAGGGTTGGTTGGTCGAGCTCTTGTCCAGTGGTGTGTTGTCAGTGCGCCTTGGCGAACAGCCACTGTTGGACATCGACTCTGCCGGATCGGAATCCGGCTTCACAAACGGTGAGATAGAGATCCCACATTCTCTTGAAGCGGGCATCGAGGCCATTGCTGTCGCTGAGCTTCGGCCATGCCGCACCGAAGCGGTCCTGCCAATGCTGGAGGGTGCGTGCGTAATCAAGTCCGAACGTCTCGACCTGCTCGACGCTCAGTCCGCTGCCGGCGGCCAGGCTGTTGAGCACCTTCGGAGCCGGGAGTTGCCCTCCGGGAAAGATGTATTCCTGGATGAAGTCAGGACTGGTGCGATATCGGTCCCACAGCTCGTCGCCAATCGTGATGATTTGCATAGCGGCCCGTCCACCTGCCCGCAGACGGTTGGAAATCGTGGTGAACAGGTCGGGCCACTGGGACTCGTCGATCGACTCGATCATTTCGATCGACACCACGGCGTCGAAGGTCCCCGTTGTCTCTCGAAAGTCTTCGAGGCGGATATCGACCTTGTCCGTGATGCCGGCGTTCGCCATGATCTTGCGGGCGTACCGAGCCTGCTCGTCGGAGATCGTCACACCTACGACCGTGCAGCCAAGCGTCTCGGCCGCAAACCGGGCAAAGCCTCCCCAGCCGCAGCCGATTTCGAGCACGTGCATGCCCGGCTCGAGACCGGCCTGGCTTGCGATGGTGCGGTACTTGTGGAGCTGGGCGTCGGAGAGCGACTGGTCGGGCTGCTCGAATCGAGCCGATGAGTACGTCATGGTGGGGTCCAGCCACGCCTCGTAGAACTCGTTCCCGAGGTTGTAGTGATCGGTCATCGATCGAACACGCGGGTGGCGCCGCTCTGGGCGCACCTCGAGCCACGCCCGTCTGACTCGGCCGCCGGCTTTCGCGATGGTCGTCGCGAACCAGGCGTCATGGTTGGCGGCGCCCCAAAGCAGGAGTGCCCGCAGATCGGTCGTTTCGACGTCGCCGTCCATGTACGCGTCGGCGAAGCCGGTGAGGCCTCCTCGCACGATCGCCAGCCCTGCCCCGGGGTCACGCAGTGCAATGTCGGCGTGAGGGGCTCCGCTACCGATCACGGTGGTGGATCCTGACGCCCACGTGATGGAGAGCGATCCGTGCGTTGCGATGCGCGCCAGCACTGCGGCCGCGACACGTTCGATGAGGGTCATGGGATCTCCTTCAGTGAGGGGTCGAGCCTGCGCACCACTGTGTGAGGCGCCGCAGGTGGACTGGGACGGCTGTGGAACTTTGCCCCCTTGCGCCAGAGAAGCAACGCCTGCCAATGGATGGCGCCGATCACTTTGACGGTCATGAGTGGGTGGGTGATGAGGGCACGCACGAGTGACCGGTCGTTCAGTTCGCTGCGAGTACCAACCAATCCCGCTCGAAACAACTCACCATCGGCGTCGCGATGGGTGATTCCGACAGAGACTCGCTCGCCTGGCGTCGTCATCGAGAACTCGTAGTCGCCGGTGACGGCCATGAACGGGGATACGTGGAGTTTCTTGGCGAACCCGTGGCTGAGATCGGCAGGATCGAGGGGAACTACGTAGACGTGCTTGTCGCCGAAGGTGTTGCGCACTTCGTGAAGCACAGCCACCAACCGTTGTTCGGCGTCGTAGCAATACCAAACACTGATCGGGTTGAACACGTAGCCAAAGACCTTCGGAAACGCCAGCAGCATGATGCGTCCGCCGCTCAAGTCGACATCGGCCTCAATCAACACGTTCTCAACCCACGAGCGGAGCGAGGTTCCGTCTTCGGGGCCGTGGGTTCGAGCGTCGAAACTGATCGGCCGCCTGTCGCCGAACATTCGGAGAGTGGCGCTCATGTCGTCGATCTCGTCGATGTCGAACAGGCCGTAGAACACGCGGTAGGAAAAGCGGTGAGTGAACGGCCGTAGTCGGGTGTGGTGGACCTTGCCGAAATAGAGCGATGAGTTCATCGTTGGGCGATCTGGTACGCGTGTGGTTCCGGTGCCGAACTCATTGGCACGACATCGTGATGCCACGGAGCTGGGCTCCCGAGCGCAGCTGCCACATTCAAGCCCGATTGCAGTCCATCTTCATGAAAGCCATACCCCATGTAAGCGCCCGCAAACCAGGTGCGGTTGCTTCCTTGCAGAGCTGCGAGCTGGTGCTGAGCCGAAACCGCGGCGGCATCGAACTGAGGATGCGAGTACTCGAAACTGCCATGCGTCAGCGCGGGGTCGGGCTCGACGATCGGATTGAGCGTCACGAACATCGCTCGTTCGGTTGTGAGCGGCTGCAACCGATTCATCCAGTACGTGACGGATGTCCGTTGGTCGAATCCCTCGGCGCTAGCCATGGCGTTCCAACTGGTCCACGCCGCTTTCGATCTTGGCATGAGCGAAGCGTCGCTGTGCAAGACGGCCACGTTCGGCTGGTAGCGGATGGCGCTGAGGGCGGAGAGTTCCTGCTGCGTCGCGGCATCGCCCAACATCCGGAGTGTCTGATCGCTGTGTGCGGCTATGACCACCTGATCGAACGCTTCGGTTCCGCCGGAGGTGTCGATCTCGACGCCGGAGTGGTCGCGACGGATTGCTCGCACCGGGGAGCCCAAGCGGATGTCCCCATCGATGGCGTGCGACAGCCGTTGCACGTACTGCCTGCTCCCGCCGGTGACCGTGCGCCATCGGGGCCGGCCCGTCACGTGGATGAGCCCGTGGTTTGTGAGAAAACGAAGCATCGGCTCGGCTGGATAGCGGCGGATGTCGCTCCCGCTCGTGGACCAGATTGCCCCCATCATCGGTACCAGATAGTCGTCGACGAACGCCGGGCTGAAGCCGTGAGCGTCAAGCAGATCGCCGATCGAGGACCGGTCGGCGGATGCCAACAGTTGAGGTCCTAGGCGCCGGAACCTCCAGATGTCTTGCAGCATGTCTCTGTAGGAGCGGCGCAAGAGGTTGCGAGGATGCGCCAGAAGGCCGCGGGCGCTTCCACCGTATTCGACACCACCGTCGATAGACACCGAGAACGACATGTCGCTGGGGGACGTGGGAACATCGAGCGTCTCGAACAATCGCGTCAGATGCGGATAGGTGACCTCGTTGTACACGATGAACCCGGTATCGACGGGAACAGGCCCATCGGCGGTCGGGACATCGACAGTGTGGGAATGCCCTCCTAGCCGATTGCGAGCTTCGTACAACACCACTCTGTGGGCGCGGCTCAACGCCCAAGACGCGCCGAGGCCCGAGATTCCTGCACCGATGACCGCAATTGAACTCACCCCTGGTATTCGGAGTTGACCATGCAACCGGATGGCCGTTGTCACGACTTTTCCTGAAAACGCTCCGAGAGTCAGGCGCAACCCGGGAAATGGGGGACCGGGTCGAGGCTCAGGGGGTCCAAACCTCGACCCGGTTTGAACCGGTCAGGTCGTGGTGGGGCGACCGGTCCAAATCGAGGAGGTGAGGATCAACAAGCGCTGCCGGGGCAGCGCGGAGATGGCGAGCGCGAAGTGGTGTTGCACCAGACCATCCCCCTCTCGATTGATCTGCTCCCGATGAGCTGAATTCGAACCTACAGAATTCTCGCGGTTCGTGCACTCAGTTTTTGCTCACAGTGACCGATAGTAGTCATATGAGTGGGGCCAGAAACATCTCGATAGCGGCGCTTCCGCTGGTGGCCGGAGTGGGAATACGCTACGGACGGGCGCTGCGTGAGATCGAGCAACACGTAATAGTCCCGCCAGACATACCAGGTGTGGTCAGCGCCATCGAGGTCGACGCGGGCACGGTGACGTTTCGGGTCATCGAAGGCAGCGAAGGGCCACCGTTGGTGTTGCTACATGGATGGGGTCGTAGCGGTGACTCTGCGTGGTGGCCTGTGCTCCGCTCGACTGGGCGAACGGTGGTGTGTCTCGACCTGCCGGGCCACGGCGCCTCATCGTTGGACGCACCGTTCACTTTCGACTCTGCGGCACTCGCGGTGGCTGCGGTGATCGAACACCTGGAGCTCGATCGCCCCACTGTGGTCGGGCATTCGATGGGGGCTGCCGTGGCGCTCACGTTGATGCGGGACTCAGGGGCAGATGCGTTCAGCGGCCTCGTCGGCATTGCCAGCTCGGCGTATTGGGTGAGGCCTCGATTGTGGGTGGCGCTTGCCGCTGCGCCGTATGTGCTTTCGCGGCGCTCGCCTGTGCTCATCAATACCAAGAGGACCGAATTGCGCGCTACGCCCGACGAGGCCGGTCGCATTGCCTGGGAATACGCCGCACGACCTTCCCAGAAGGTCTTGCGCGAGAGTGCAGCAGAGCTGCGCCGGTTTGATGCACGCCAGTGGGCCGACCTCGAGCTGCCACCTACGGCCTGGGTCGTTGCGGCAGAAGACGGCATCATCCACCCGCGGCATCAGCGCGCTTCTGGCGCGCTGCTCGGAGCCGAGATCATCGAACTCGACAGCGAACACTCGGTCGTCACCGAAGCGCCCGATCAAGTGCTGGCCGGACTCGAACGCGAGTGGCTCGGACCCGCAGGCGTCGTCGATAGCGGTTCGTTGCTCGACTTGGGATAGATTCGTTTCATCCCAGGAGGGAAATGGAACGAAAGCTCGCACAATGGATCGGCTCGGATCTGGCGCGCGGCGAGAAGATCGAAGCCGCCTCGGCCTCGCAAGCGCGATCGGTGTTCCGCAAACCCAGCTTCTTCGTGGCTGTCGCTCTCGGGGGAGTGCTCGGCGGATGGCTGAGCACGCTCACCGACGCACTCGGTCAGGGACTGTTGGTCGGCCTCGGTGCCGGTGTGGTTGTAGGCATCTGGTCGCAACGTGAAGCCCGGCAACCGGCTACCACGGCCATGCCTGCTGGTCCGTGGCCGGTTGTGGCGGTCACCAACCGACGCTTCCTCCTCGTACGCCAACCGAGCTTCGGACGTCAGGCGTCGATCGCGGTCGAACGTCCTGCTTCCGACGTTGCAGCAATCGAAGTGGCAGGAAGAGGCATCTTTAGGCCGGAGGCAACCTTCACGTTCGTCGACGGCGACGTCGTCCATCTCACCGTTCGCGACCTCAAGTCCATCAAAGCTGCCTTGGGACTCTGACGGCAAACCAGCCCGGCACGCCGCGGTCTTTCTCGGTAGCCTCATCTATGGGTAGGTACGACGGACAAGTCGACGGGGTGCTGCCGGTACTACTGGTGGCGCTCGGAATTGACCGAATCGTTTCGGTCAGAAGGGGAATGAGAATGCGCAAGATCCGAATACCGAAACGAACGCTGACACTCGTTGCAGCGTTCACGATGTCGATGGCGCTGCTGCCGACGTCGGCGTCCGCATCGCACCAGTTTCTGACGTCAGAGCCTGCGATGATCACACTCACGGGAGAGGGTTCGGTGCTACCGATCATCTCGACCGGCGACATGCTCGGTGATTTCATGTTCGAAGGGATTCCCGACGGAATAGGAGTTCGGCCGGGTGAACGCCGCGGCACCGTCGATGTGTACGTGGCCCACGAGCAGACGACGATTCCGTTCTTCGGCACAGCCGACTTCGAGAACGCAAGCGTGTCGAAGCTCACGCTGTCGACCCGCACCGGAGCGGTGTTGAGTGCCGAGGTGGCTATCTCGGCTGACAACGGGTACCTCCGTTTCTGCTCGGCTTCGATCGCTGGTCCTGCTGAAGGATTCGATCACTACACAGTGTTCGCCAACGAAGAGGCCAACGACATCGTCGACGTTCCGGAGGGCGCTCCGTACCCGGCCGATCCGGGTCTCGACGGTCAGCGCCAGGCCGGCTACACGGTTGCGCTGAACACGGATACCGGACACTCGCAACCGATCGCAGGCATGGGACGGCTGAACCACGAGAACACCATTGCGGTACCCGGCTACGGCGATCTGGTCATGCTCACCACTGATGACACGTTCAGCGGTCCCAGTGCGCAGCTGTACATGTACATCGCCGCCGATGAGGACGAGATGTACGCCGACGAAGGAACGCTGTATGCCTTCCGGGTGACGGTCACGAACGACCGTCGGGTGAATCCAGCCAATCCGTTCAATCAAGCCAATGACTACCTGGACATCGGGTCCGGCGACAACTGGAGAGGCGAGTTCATTCCCGTCCCAGAGGACATTGCGAAGGGTCTCACCGGTGAGGCGCCTCAGGATGCGTTGGAGGACTGGTCGAACGACAACAACATCTTCCAGTTCATCCGACTCGAGGACCTGGCTTACGACGTGAACGATCCTCACGTGCTGTACATCGCAGACACCGGAAGGTCTCGCGTCATCCAGGACGACAGCACCGGTCGCATGGTTCGTGGTCCCAGTGGCACCGAAGGCTTGGCCGACAACGGCCGAGTGTTCAAGCTCGAATTGGCTCGAAACACGCCGCTGAGGGCAGTCGGCTTCTCCGTGCTCGCCGACGGAGATGCTCCGGAAGACGATCCGACGTTCGTCCCGATGGTGAGCCCTGACAACCTGGACACGAGCGCCAACAGCTTGATGGTCCAAGAAGACACCGACGATGCAGCCATCTGGATGCACTCGTTCGATTCAGGCGAATGGTCCATCGTTGCCACGGTCAATGATCCGGACGGCGAATCCAGCGGCATCGTGGATGCTTCTGCATGGTTCGGGCCTGGAGCCTGGATCCTCGACGTGCAGGGTCACGGCGTGTACATCGACGAGGAGATGGTGGACGACGTGCTGTTCAAGCGCGAGTCCGGGCAGCTCATGTTGATGGTCATTCCTGGTTCGTAGCTACGAGTTGAGCTGACAAAGGGGTCCGGCCACCGCAACGTGGCCGGACCTGCTTGTTGGCGATGAGGAGCGGGTTCATGCGACAGGTCAGGTTCACTCAGATGGCTGACGGGACGGCTGCGGAGTATCGCCATCTCGCAGCTGTGGAAGCCGACGAGATCGCAACCTATCCCGATCGAGTGCTCCAGTGGCTCCGCGAAATGGATGAGCCGGGTCCCTATCAGGTGACCCGGCTGCAGCATTCGCTACAGGCCGCAACTCGAGCGCGGCGAGCGGGGGAGGACGACGACTACGTCTTCATGGCACTGCTGCACGACGTCGGCGACATGATCGCCCCGGCGAATCACTCTCAGGCCGCGGCGGCCGTCATCCGGCCATATGTGTCCGAGCGGGTACATTGGATCTGCCTTCAGCATGGCCTCTTTCAGGGCGTCTACTACTTCCACCATTTCGGTGGTGACTCCAACGCTCGCGACCGATTCCGAGATCACAAGTGGTACGACGACACCGTGGCGTTCTGTGCCGATTACGACCAGGCGTCGTTCGATCCTGACTATCCGGCCGATTCGCTGGAGTCGTTCGAGGCGCTGCTTCGAACGACGTTCGCCAATCCCCGCACCGAAACCATCTGAGGTCTCGGCCAGCCCGTAAACTCCATCGTCATGCGTTGGTTGGCGAAGATCGGTTTCGTGCTGGTTGCCGGAGCACTTGGTCTTGCGGCGATGGTGGTCGCGGCTTGGGCGATCGACGACGCCGTTCACGACGGCGAGGTGAGTCGGAACGTCGTCATCGGCGATGTCGCCATCGGCGGACTCGGCCACGGGCATCTCGCAGCGGTGATCTCCGGTCTCGCCGTAGAACAAGCGGAACTCCCGGTTGAGATCGTGACTCCGGGAAAGACCTACGTGTTCTCCGCCGCCGAGTTGGGCGTCACGGTCGATGTCGACGCCACCAGGTCGCTTGCGCTCGCTGCGGGTCGATTGCCCAGCGTCCCCGATCGGTTCACGTCTTGGGCAGAGTCGTTCAGTTCGGCCCGCACGGTGCCGCTCGTGTTCGCGGTTGATTCTCGCCGAGTCAGTGACGCGATCGATTCGCTTCCAGATGCCGTTCGAAGCCTTCCCACGAACCCGTCGTTCGACGGGGAGAACGGCAAGCTCGAAATCGTTCGTGCGACGAACGGTGCCTATCTCGATGGTGCTGCGGTTGCCGAGTTGCTGGGAACGGCCATAGAGATGAACGGTCTGCCGGTGACTGTGGAAGTGCCATTGACGGAGTCGCTTCCTGAAATCTCGAACCTCGACCTCGAAGTGGCGTTGGCACAGTACGACGAGCTGGTCGCATCGCCGGTGTACGTCGAAGTCGACGGAGCCGTGCGCAAGATCGGGCCTGAAACGATCCGTCGGTGGATCACTTCTGAAGAGGACGACGGAACGCTCACCCCGGTGGTGGTTCCCGAGCGGGTGCAGCGATCGTTGGAGGCCTTGATCGACGTGGCCGTCGACGGGACGGCGCCGTCGTTTGCGGTCATCGGCGGGGAGCACGTCGAAATCGCTCTTGGAAACGCTGCCATGACCTGTTGCGACGACGCGTCGCTGCCGGCCGTGATCGACGCCGTGCAGCGCAGCGAGGCGCGAAGCGCCGAGGTGTTGCTCCGCCCGGTGTCTCCAGACGGTGGTCTCGGGGAGGCTCAGGCCATGGGAATCGTGGAGATCGTCGGCGAATTCACGACCTTCCACGGCTGCTGTGCCTCGCGCGTCGTGAACATTCAGAACATCGCTGACATCGTCCGTGGCGCGGTTGTCGAGCCGGGTGGCTCGTTCTCGATCAATGAGTTCGTGGGGCGCCGCACCCGGGCCAAGGGTTTCGTTGCGGCAGGGGTCATTCAGAACGGTCACTTCACCGATGGAGTCGGCGGCGGCATTTCTCAGTTCGCGACGACCATGTTCAACGCGGCGTTCTTCGCCGGAATGGATCTTGACGAGTACCAGAGTCACTCCATCTACATCAGTCGCTATCCCTACGGAAGAGAAGCGACGATGTCGTACCCGAACCCAGACTTGGTATTCACCAACCCGACCCCATACGCAGTGCTTGTGTGGACGGAATACACCCCGACTTCGATCACGGTGGAGCTGTGGTCGACCAAGTACTTCGCTGTCTCCCAGACCGGCCAGACCAGTGGCAGGGTTGGCGCGTGTACCCGTGTCACGACGTACCGAGAACGAATCGCGCCAGACGGCACAGTGCTCGAAGACTCAGTGTTTGCGGTCTACAGGCCCGGCGAGGGACTCGACTGCGCAGGACGTTCAACCGTCAAGCCGTGATCAGTGTCCGAAGTGTCCGAACTCATTCGAGGAACGAACCGAGAAACTGGGCTACCGGCTTGGTGAAGTCGTTGTCTGTCCAGTATTTGATGTGTGATTTGGGTGTTGCCGCCGAGATGAGACCGCCGACGTTCACCTCGATATCCGCATCGACAACGTCGCTGTAACCGTCGCTGATCGGCCGAATCGGATATCCGAGGACGTCGTCCTTGTCGTAATAGTTGAGCCACTTCGCTTTGGCGCGCACGATCCCTGGGATGGCGTCTCCAGGGAATCGGATCGGCTTCGGATCAGCGTCGGCGAACGTGAACAACGGGATCGGCGAACCGAACGTCACCATGCCTGCGAGCCACTCCATCCGCTCGAAATGGGTCGAAGCCGTATCAGCTCCAGTGAGCATTCCCGATTGCGTGTCCCAGATGTAGCACGACATGATCTGCGAACCGAGGGAGTGCGCCATCACGATGAGGGGAGCGGCTTCCCGGTTCAAACCTTGCGTGTAGAGGCGGTTCATCGCTGCACGAATCCGGGTGTGGATGGCCACGTACGTACTCGAGGGACTGTCGACGAACTTGTATGCAGCGGCGTCGCCCAGGGCTTGTACGACCAGGCTACGCAACGTGGGCCAATCGAGTTCGTTGGTCTCGCCTGCTCGTGTGAGGTACGCCAGCTGTCTGGGTTCGAGGATGTCCGCCCAGTAGACCGATTCCCAGGCGATCGAGTCAGCTGCGTGACCCTGGTTGGCGAGGCGCGACGTGAGCTCCTCGATGGTGGCGTCCGCGTAGTCGTCGGATTGCGATCCGACTCCATGCACCACCAGGACAGCCAGCTTCTTCAGTGAGAGCTCCTTGCTCGATCCGAGACTAGGCGCTGGGTCCGTTTCGATGGAGATATGGGCGAATGAGTGACTCGGTCCTCGCGCGACTCTGACAGTCCGACGTCGGTATACCATTGTGGTCTCGTGGCTACCCCTTCCTTCCGCAATGTCGCGCTCATCGCGCACGTCGACCATGGCAAGACGACTCTCGTCGATGCCATGCTCGGCGCTACTGGCGTGTTCGCCGCACATCAAGAACGCGTCGATCGGGTGATGGACTCGAACGATCAAGAACGCGAGCGCGGCATCACCATTCTTGCCAAGGCCGCCTCCGTCGAATGGAACGGCACCAGAATCAACCTGGTCGACACGCCAGGTCACGCCGACTTCGGTGGCGAGGTCGAGCGAGCGCTCGAAATGGTCGACGGCGTGTTGCTTCTAGTCGACGCCGCAGAAGGCCCAATGCCACAGACTCGGTATGTCTTGTCCAAAGCGCTCGCCAGGAGCCTGCCTGCCGTCGTCGTCATCAACAAAGTCGACCGTCCCGACTCGCGCATCGACGAAGTGGTCGATGAGGTCTACGAGCTGTTCATGGATCTCGACGCTTCGGACAACGAGATCGACTTTCCGATCATCTCGGCCGTCGCCCGCGAAGGTAGAGCGATGGTTGGAATCGGAATGCCAGATGACGACGCCGACCTGTCGCCCCTTCTCGATGCCGTCGTAGAGACGATTCCTGCGCCGCAAGGCAATCCCAACGAGCCGCTGCAAGCCATCGTCACGAACCTGGACGCATCCGATTACCTCGGTCGACTCGCAATCGGCCGAGTTGTCAACGGCACGTTGCGCAAGGGCGAGCAGATCGCCCTCATCGGAGCAAGCGACGAACCGCCGGTCAGACGAAAGCTCGCCCAGTTGCTCGGTTTCGTCGGCGTCAGCCGTGAAGAGGTCGAAGAGCGGACCGCCGGAGACCTCTTTGTTCTCGCAGGATTCCCAGAAGTCGAGATCGGCGACACGCTCGCCGACTCGACGAATCCGAAGGCGCTGCCCCGTCTGGAAGTGGACGAACCCGTTCTCCGCATGACATTCGGGGTGAACACCTCGCCGATGTCTGGGCGTTCCGGCCAATTCGTCACCTCTCGTCAGATTCGCCAGCGACTCGAGAAAGAAGTGCTCGGCAACGTCTCCATCCGAATCGCCGAAACGTCCTCTCCCGAGGTCATCGAAGTCGCCGGCCGTGGGGAGCTACAGCTTGCGGTCCTCATCGAGTCGATGCGTCGCGAGGGCTATGAACTCCAGGTGAGTCGGCCAGAGGTGATTCTCCGTGAGATCGACGGTGTGCCACATGAGCCGGTGGAACGTGCGGTGGTCGACATTCCAGATGACTACGTCGGGACGATCACCCAGGCCGCAGCGCCACGCAAAGGTACGGTCATCGACATGCGACGCGGCGACTCCGGCAGAACGATCGTCACGCTCAAGGCACCTGCCCGTGGACTGCTCGGATTTCGATCGCTCCTGATGACCGCAACGCGAGGTACTGCGCTCGTTCATCAGCACTTCGACGGCTGGATGCCTTGGGCCGGCGAGCTCCCGCATCGTCAAGGTGGCGCGATGGTCGCGGATCGTGCCGGTAGCTCTACTGGCTTTGCCCTCGACAATCTTCAGAAGCGGGCCGAGTTGTTCATCGGCCCAGGTGAGGACGTGTACGAGGGGATGGTCATCGGCGAGGTCACGCGTGACGAGCACATGGTCGTGAACCCAACCAAGGGCAAGCAGCTCACCAACATCCGCACGCACAGCACTGATGAGGCCATCAAGCTGAAGCCACCGCGCGACATGAACCTGGAAGCGGCCATCGAGTGGATAGCCAACGACGAACTCGTCGAGGTGACACCAGACGCCATCCGAATCCGCAAGCGGTACCTGTCTGACAGCGAACGCCGGATCGCTAACAAGCGCAAGTAGCGCCAGTTGCGGTTCGTCGACAGCTGATGATCAATCCAGGTGGATCTCGAAGAATCGATCGATCCTGTCGACGACCGATCTGAGCATGTCGAGCGATTGTGATGCACTCGAACCGCCAAGTGTGTGGTCTGCGCCCGGCACTTCGAAGACTTCGATCTGTGCACGATTCGCCGCAGCTCTGTCCCACGATGGATCGGCTCCACCACCGATCGCAAGGGTTGGTGTGGGGTTTGCAGCCAACCCTTCGGATACCTCTTCTCGCGTGTTCAACGGTGTGAGCCATATGCCGGGCAACGCCATCGCAGCTGCTTCCGGCGCACAAAGCGAGGTGATCGACTTCGTTATCACGGCTCGCCGCGACGGTTCCGGGAGAGCGTCTAGGGCAGCGCGGAATCGATCAGCGACCCACGTATGAGCGTCGCTTTCGTCGCGGGTGTCGTCGACCTGGAGGACTGTCCAGCCGTGATCGCTCGCAACGGAGCGTGCAAACCACAGAAGCGGCGCTGAGACCGGGTACGTGGCGCCGGGGAGCAGATACACGACACGCTCGGGATCGGCCCGGAAGAGCTGACCTGTGCATACGCCGAGATCGATCGTCTCCATGTTCCGAAGCTACCCCGTGGCCATCTCGAACGCGGAAGGAATACTGACGGAGCATGCCTGGTTGTTGTGTTGCTGTGTAATCATGTAATCACACGCTCCCGACAGAGCTGTGATGTCCTCACGAAAGTAGAA
>JABDJC010000052.1 GCA_013003395.1 Acidimicrobiia bacterium | reverse complement strand
CTAGCGCTGAGATGCGCTTCGCAATCTGAGTCCTGCTCGGCCTCTGATCGCTCCGCAAGTCGGTGCCTCCGCTAGCGCTACGGCGCTGTCTTCTACGTCCCCCCGACACTCGCTGCGCTCGCGAGGGGGACAAATTCAGATTCGTCCCCGTCGGCGCTCCTGGCATCACCGACACGAGGCGATCGACGTGGCGGTACGATTGGCGACTGAACCGGAGGAAGTGATGGCAGGCATTCTGGGATTCGGTGGCTACGTCCCCGAACGAGTGATGACCAATGACGACTGGTCGAAGCTGGTCGACACCACCGACGAGTGGATCACGTCACGTACTGGCATCAAGGAGCGGCGCATCGCAGCGGAAGACGAGTCCACGGCCGACTTCGCATGCCACGCCGGCTCTAGGGCGATCGTCGACTCCGGACTCACACCCGGGGACATCGACGAAGTGATCGTCGCCACAGACACACCCGAGGTTTACACGCCGGACACGGCGTCGTTTGTCCAGACCAGACTCGGTCTTCGCGAGATACCCGCGTTCGATCTGGGAGGTTCGGGATGTGCGGGTTTCGTCCAAGCCCTGGACGTCGCTCGAGCTCGTGTCGCGCTCTCGCCCAAGAACGTGCTGGTCATTGGCGTCGAAGTGATCACCCGCTTGATCGATTGGGAAGACCGAGCAACTGCCGTTCTGTTCGGTGACGGTGCCGGCGCCGTCGTGATCGGACCCGAAAGAGCGAAAGCGGAAGTGCTCGATGTCGTAGCGGGGACTGACGGCAGCAAGGCCGGCATCCTCACCCTCACTACGGGCGGAACCCATCGACCGTTCAATGCCGAGACGTTGGCGAGCGGCGAATACAAGACACTGACCATGAACGGCCAGGAAGTGTTCCGGGAGGCCGTTCGTCGGATGTCCCAGGCCACTACCGAGGTGCTCGCCAACACCGGAAAGTCAGTCGACGACGTGGCGTTGGTGATTCCTCATCAGGCGAACAAGCGGATCATCGATGCAGTGCGCAAGAAGCTCGGCGTCGACGACTCGAAGGTCTACGTGAACGTCCACGCCTACGGCAACACAGGATCGGCATCGGTGCCGCTTGCGCTGTCGGAGGCCGTAGGACAGGGCGCGATATCCGAAGGGGATCTCGTGATCCTCACGGCCTTCGGGGCGGGATTCCACTGGGCGGCCGCCGCACTCCAGTTCTGACCGATCTACCAGATCGTCTCTTCGCAGTTGCGGTGGTCGTCTGGCTCGATCTGGAGCGTTGCGTGGTCGATCTGATGCCGCTCGATGAGCACATTTCGGGCCCGATCGAGCACTCCATGTGAGTCGGCATCAGGGTCGACGACCAGGTGAGCGGAACCTACATGCATCTGGGAGGTCAACGTCCACAGGTGGATGTCGTGCACCGCAGCGACACCGTCCAACGCCTCCAGGTCCGCTTGGACCGCAGCCACATCGACACCATCCGGGGCGCTTTGCAGCAGTATCCGAACCGCCTTGCGACCGAGCGAGACTGCACGCGGGATGATGTAGAGGGCGATGACGAGGGCGACCCCTGGATCTGCCTGCAGCCATCCGGTGAAGTGCACCACCAACGCCGCCAGGATGACGCCGACCGATCCGATGAGATCTGCCAGCACTTCCAGATATGCACCCTCGAGGTTCAGGCTCGTACCAGCTCCGTCGTGGAGAAGCCTCCACGCGACGATGTTGATGACGAGACCGATGACCGCGACGATCAAGACTGGACCAACGGCAATTGGCTCAGGATCACGGAGCCTGCCAAGCGATTCGACGATGACGTAGACCGCAACACCGAAAAGCAGCACGGCGTTGGCGAGGGCCGCCAGGATCTCGATTCGATACAGGCCGAAAGTGTTGCGAACCGAGCCGGTGCGACGGGCAGCAAGGATGGCGGCCAGCGCCATCGACAGACCGATCAGGTCGGTCAACATGTGACCCGCTTCTGAGAGCAACGCCAGGGAACCCGTCAAAACGCCAGTCACGGCCTCCACAATCATGAACAGGAACACGGCGACGACGATCCAGACGAGGCGTCTCAGATGTGTTGCCGACGGCCGGTGTTCAGTTCCCATCGTCAGAGAATACGGTCTGGCGTCGCAGTCTCTGACGGACGTTTGGCAACGAACCTCGCTTCATGGCGATCCTCGTCGTCCCAAGTCTCCTCGTAGTGGAGCAACTCGAGGGTTGGTACCAGTCTCGGCAGCTCGTCTTCCTCGAGGAGGAACGGGAGCGACGGCCGGCTCGAACGTTCCAGGTTCCGGATCGTCGCGATCGCACCGACCAGCACTCCATTCGGGCGAAGTGCCCCGACGATGTCGGCAAACAGCGGTCGGTTCAGATAGTGAAACACCGAGACCAGGTCCCAAGATCCCTCCGGTAGTCCCTCATCGAGATCGTGAAGTACCAGCTCCACTGTGACGCCGCCTGACGCTGCACTGTCTCGAGCAACCGCGAGTCCGACTTCCGACACATCCACCAGCGCGACGTCGAGACCTCTGCGCGCCAGCCAGATCGCGTTGCGACCCGAACCACCGGCCACATCGAGAGCCGCACCCGCAGTCGGCAAGAACTCGGCGACACGGTCGAGATATGGCGTGTTGAGCACCGGTACTTCGCGACTCGAATAGCGCTCGTTCCAATGCAAACGGTCGGCTTCACTCACTGGCGTGGCCGTTGTCGTTGGCGTTCCACATGGCGCGGAATTCTTCGCTCGTATCGAGGAGTTCCTTCGCCGTACCCCTGGCAACCACTCGTCCGTCTCGCATCACGATGATCTGGTCTGCCCGACTGAGGGCGGGATGGCGGTGCGACACCACGAGGCTCGTGACCGCGCCATCGGTTGCCAGAAGACGGTCCCACAATTTGGCCTCCGTCTCAACGTCGAGCGCACTCGAAACATCGTCGAACACAACCAGTTCAGGGTGCCTGAGCAGCATGCGGGCTGTCGCGGTACGTTGGATCTGGCCTCCCGACAACCGGACGCCGAGTGGCCCAACCGAGGTCTCCAACCCCTCTGGCATCCTCGCCAAATCCGGTTCCATCACTGCCGCCTCGATCGCGTCGATCACCTCGTCGTCGGAACGGTCCAGCCCGAGAAGCAGGTTGTCGCGCAACGACATCGAGAAGAGCTTCGGCACCTGTGGCGTATAGGCGGTGCGAGGAGGCGTGAAGAAGTTCGACGGATCGTCGACCGTCTGGTTGTTCCACGAAATCTCGCCTCGGTCCGGAGTGACCAGTCCGAGAATTGCCCGCAAGAGGGTCGTCTTTCCCGAACCGATTCGGCCCGTGATCACCGTGAACGACCCCTTCGGTATATCGAGCTCGATGTCTTGTATCGCAGGGCCCGCTCCGTCGTAGGAATACGCCAGGTCTCTCACTCTGAGCGTCTCGAGTCCAGATCCCGACGGTGGGGAATCCTCAACTGGCGGCAGTGGTCCGGTCAGGTTGAGCTTGACCCGGCGCACGAGAGCGTTGGCAGGCTGCCCTCCCATGAGTTGGCCCATGCGGTTGTACGACACCTTCGCTTGACGGAGACGAGCGACGAACAACCCGAGCACGTGAACCGCGTCGGTCGAGAGACTCAGAAAGCTGACGAACAACGCGAAGTCGCCGACGGAGAACTCGTCGCCGCCTCGCAGCTTGCGCGCCGCCACGAGCAGAATGACTCCCGTCCCGACATCGATGACGTTCCAAAACACCGAGTTGAGGACTTCGGTCAAGACCTTGTCCTTCACCTCGGCACGCATGCGCACGAGATTCAGTCTTTCGAGATTCGCGATCACCGGCTTCTCGGCGTCTGCCACCTTGATCCCTTGAACCGCGGAGAACATCTCGCCGATCGCTTCGGTGACGTGGCCGGTGGCTTCGCGAGCTGCCTCTCGATACCGGCGCACCCATGTTCCAGTGCGCTCGGATATGAGGATGACGACAACGAGTGGGGCAAACACCAGCGCAGTGACTGTGGGATCAGTCCTCCAGAGAATGATTCCGCCGACCACACCGAATGTGGTGATCCCAATGAGGTCGACCGTCCAAGACGCGGTCTCTTCGACCAACTCGACGTCGTCGCGGAACCGACTGATCGCTTCCCCGGGTGACTCCTGGACAGCTTCAGCACCTGGAAGCGAAAGGATCCGGTCGAACATGTTCCGACGCAGCGTTGCCCCCATCCGGAACATGAAGTGGGCGTCGTTGTACATGGCGAGCATCATCACGATGATGCGCGCCACGCCGTAGCCGAGGAAGAACGCGATCAGTGTCGGCACCGTGAAACCGGCGCCAGTCTCCAAACGGCTGAAGAACTGCTGCGCGATGAGAGCTGTGAGGATCGGCATGCTCCAGATCGTTGACCATCCGAGCGCGTTCAAGAACCAGCGTCCAGGCTGTGTAGCTGCCATCTTCAGGATCAACACGAAGGTGCTCATCGCAACACCTCCTGCATTCCGGCTTCGAGCAGCTGTGCGAACCGTGATGCCGGGTCAGCTGCGAGAACCACCCGCTCGCCGAATTCGGCGATGCGTCCGTCCTCCATCACCAAGATGTCATCCGCGCGGTTCACGGTGTCGAGCCTGTGGGCGATGATCACGCCGGTTCGGTTCTCGAGGAGCCGGCCCACGGCGAGTTCGATCAGCTGCTCGGTCGCCGGATCGAGCCGCGATGAAGCTTCATCCAGGATGACGATGCCCGGATCTCCGAGGAAAACACGTGCGAACGCCACGAGCTGCGCTTCACCGGCTGACAGTCCAGACGACCCGGAGCCCAGCATCGTGTCCAAGCCGTGCGGCATCTGCTGCACCCATTCCCAGAGTCCGAGTTCGCGCAACGCTGTCTCGAGCTCGTGGTCTGACACCCTCGGCTCGAAAAACGTCAGGTTCTCCCGGATCGTCGCCCTGAACAGCTGCACATCTTGGGTGACCATGCCCACTCTCTGGCGCAGTTGGGCCCTCGGCGCTTCGAATGCTGCGACTCCTCCAAGTTCGACCCGGCCGCTCTCAGGGTCGTACAGACGAGCGATCAAGCGCGCCAAGGTGGTCTTGCCGCTGCCAGTGCGACCAAGCACGCCGACAACGCGCCCAGGAGCGATGTGGAAATCAACACCGTGCAGAACCCGATCCGTGGCTCCGCCGTCGTCCGCCTCGTACGTGAAGTCGACGTTGCTGAACTCGAGAGACAGCGGTCCATCTGGAAGCTGCGAAACGCCTCCGTGACCAAGATCGGATTCGAGCGTCAGCAGAGCGCGCACTCGACTGATCCCTGCGTTCGCCTTCTGTAGGTCCTCCATCTGCGTACGAATGCGTTCGATCGGATGGCGCAGCATCTCCGTGTAGTGGTAGATCAGATACACCGAACCGAGGGTCACGGAGCCGTCACCCAAGAAACGGTTGCCGAGCCAGAACACGAGCGCGTTCGACACCGCGAAGAGCACGATGTTGGTGCCCCACAACATCGACCACCCCCAGCGGCCCTTGACTTCGGCAGGCAGCCACTGACGGAGCAGTTCGGTGAAGCGACGGATCATGTAGCGGTCGGCGCCGTTGGCGCGCACGTCTTCCGTGCCCCCCAGTTGCTCACCGAGGAAGCCGTAGAACTCTGCGCGCTTGGCTCGAACACTCTTCCACCATGTGGTTGCGACGTGATCGATCCCGAGCATCACGACCAGCCCGATCACGGCGAACAGCGTCATTGCCAGGCCGATCCAGGCGTTCTCCCGGTAGACGAAACCAAGCACAACCACGAGCAGCAGCACATTGCCGACGATGTGGATGGCGAATTGCCCGAAGAAGTTCGACAGCGCGGTGACATCTCCGTCAACGCGCTCGATCAACTCACCGGGAGAGTGCTTCTTGTGAAAGCTCATATCGAGATCGAGAAGATGTTCGGCCAGCTCGCTGCGGAGTTGATTGGTGGCTGTCCAACCGACCACCTGCGCTTGGTATGCCGAGAAAACCGACAACAGCTGTTTGACGGCGGCGATCACGATGAACCAGCCGGCGAGACTCATCAGCCCGGCATCCTCACCAGCGATGGCTGAGTCGATGAAGGTCTTCACGATCTGGGGCGCGACGGCCTGGAGCGCGATCGCCCCGATGATCGCAAGCGCCAACACGGCGACCCGCAACCACATCGGCCGGAGGTAGCTGGACAGCAGGTCCCAATAGGTTTTGATCGGAATCACGGCAGAACTCTTTCTACGGGCGCGGCGACGCGCACGGCTGAAGGTTGAGAATCGACTCGCTCGCTAGAGCGCAGATTGCGGCGGGCGACAGATTGCCCGCGTAGGCGAGGAGGCGGCTGTCAGGCCTTGGGAAGCTTCATCATGTGCGGCACACTCCTCGCTGCTCGGGCGGATCGCCGAGCGTGGTCTTGACCCTATCCGAAGATCCGTCGATGTCAACCATGTAGATCGCTCGACTTTGCGAGCCACCGCGACGTCCGGAAACCTGAGAGGCCGGGGCTGCGTGCAGCCC
>JABDJC010000049.1 GCA_013003395.1 Acidimicrobiia bacterium | reverse complement strand
TGGGGCTCCACCGGTTGGACCAACAACCGCAATGTCACGCAGATGTTGGAGTTCCTCTCTATGCGCGGCGAAGTTGCGATCGCCGGTCGTGTCGGGCGGGAACGGATATGGCATCTCGCTGAACACGTCTATCCAACCGACGTCGAGATGCCGTCGGTCGAAGAGGCGATCCAGCGCCGCAACGAGCGTCGACTGTCCTCGCTGGGCATTGCCCGAGCGAAGGCGAGAGCTATGCCGGTCGAGCGCATCGACGTTGGCGAGACCGGCGAACCGGCTGTCGTCGAAGGCGTCAAGGGCGAATGGCGGGTCGACCCGGCAGCGCTGTCGGGAGACTTCGAAGGCCGCACCGCGCTGCTCTCTCCTTTCGACCGTCTCATCCACGATCGGGTCAGAGCCGAGCAGTTGTTCGGCTTCGAATACGTCCTCGAGATGTACAAGCCCGCTGCAAAGCGCCGATGGGGCTACTACGCACTACCGATCCTCTACCTCGATCGTCTCGTCGGCAAGCTCGACGCGAAAGCAGATCGCGATGCCGGCTTGTTGAAGGTCGCAGCCATCCACCAGGACCAGCCATTCAGCAGGACCATGGTCAAAGCCGTAGACCGTGAGATCGAAGCCCTCGCAGAATGGTTGGGACTCGAGCGCATCGGGCCGCAGTGACTCACCCAGCCATCTCTCACGTAGGATCAGGCACATGACACTCGGTCGAGTTCTGCTGCTGGTTGTCGTGACGGCGTGCAGCTCGGGGTCATCTGCGGCCGTCGAGAGAGAATCCCCTGATACTTCGAGCCGCCCCACATTCACGTCGGCCGGGCGTGTCTACTCGGTCACAAACTGTCCGTCTGCTGCGAACCTCATCAGCGGTGGCCGCGATGCCGCAGATGCGTTACCCAAGAAGGGCCAAACCGACCGCGGACGTGTCGAGTCTCTGCTCGCTGACGCGAAAAGCGCTCTCGTCGGGACTTCCGGCATCGTTGCACTCAGGGTGATACCCCGAAACGGTGAGGTCTGGGATGGTCCAGGCAACGGGAACTACACGGTCGAGGCTGCCGAGGACTATCAGTACGAAGTGCTCCTTGGACCGGACGGGTCATGCCCGAACTCACCGGTTCTGTGGAACGGAATACCGCTTCTTTACAACCGAGCGCCGTCGTCCTGACTCCGACGGTCTAATCGATCGATTGATCGAGGTAACGGCGGGCGCCCTCGACCGCTCTACGCGCCTGGGGCTGAAACGCAGCGTTCACGAGAGGCGAGAAGATGCGCATCCATGCAGGTGGTCGAGACTCGTTGCGAAAGGTGACGAGGCTGCCTGTGCCTGACGGCGAGAACTCCAGCGTGTCGATCGACCAGAAGCCGGCGATCGATCCCTCATAGGTGACTGATCTCCCCGGCTCCACACCAGTCAACGTCGAACAAACGTTGACGCGGATCGGGCCTCGCCGGAGCGTGGACTCGTACGTGGAACCCACGCCGAATCGCTCCCCTCCGGTCCGCCGACTGGCAGTGACGCTCGGATTCCAGCGATGCAGCTCGGCCATGTCGGCCAGCCGCTCAAAGACGTCCCCGACAGGAAGAGGAACCTCGATCGTCTCGATGAACGTGATCATCTGCGACTTTCGCTCGATGACAAATCGTACCGACCAGTCACGAGACAGTGGGGCGACCAAACCGAATCTGTGTGCCAGTCTGTCTGCATGAAACATTCCCAGGCGATCGTGGTGCTCAATGGGGTGATGACGGACCGAGGTCTCGCCGTTGGTGAGTTGACAGCGCAACAAGCTGCATCACTCATGATCGAGTTATACGCCGAGTATCGAGTCGACGGCATCGCTGGCCTTGACGAGGACGGCGACATGTTGCTCTTCGAGTGGGGATCGTTCGATGCCGGATCGGGTCCATCGTTTCAGTTCGGCCTCACTCGGCAGTTCATGACGACCGGCTTGTCCGATGACGACGCGATCACCCAACTGCAACTGATCCTCCACTACGACGCTTTGGCCAACAACAACCTTGACCGGGGCCACCGTTGGTGCCGCTCGCCACAAGACGTCGCCGTGTTCAGGCAGTTCGTCGAGTCGTCGCCAGCTGCGTCACTGGTTGGAGAGCGTCGTGCGAGCCGGGTCGATCTCCACTACGAACAGGTGTAGCCGCCTACTCGGGACCGCGGCCGAGGCCGACGCCGAGGCTTCTGGCGGACTCGATCCACGGATGGTCGAGCGGCACGACGCTGCGCTTTCCGGCTACCTCTTCCAACGGCACAGGGACCACTTCGTCCTGACGGATGGCCACCATGACGCCGCTCACGCCGTCAGCTACGAGGTCTGCCGTCTTCGTTCCGAGCCTGGTTGCAAGTAGACGGTCCGCCGGCGAGGGCGTGCCCCCGCGCTGGACGTGCCCGAGGATGGTGACCCGAGCCTCCAGACCGGTGAGTTCCTCGAGCGTCGCGGCGAGCCGGGCGGTTGAGCCCTTTTGGGCTGATTCGAACTTGGCGAGCTTTGCTTTCAGCGCCGACCGCTCGTCACCGGACTCGGCGGCTTCGCGTCGGGCTTCCAGGTCGGCCAACTCGTCGTACTCCTTGGCGCTCATGGCACCCTCTGCCACTGCAACGATGCTGAAGTTGCTGCCACCCGATCGTCGGGCCTTGATGGTCTCTGCAATCAGTTCGGCGTCGTAGGGAATCTCAGGGATGAGGATCACGTCTGCTCCCCCAGCCAGCCCGGCGCCGAGCGTCAGCCAGCCCGCCTTGTGTCCCATGATCTCCACCACGATGATCCGGTGATGCGAATGGGCCGTGGAGTGCAGTCGGTCGATGGCTTCGGTTGCGATGTTCAGAGCCGTGTCGAAGCCGAAAGTGATGTCGGTGCCCCAGACGTCGCGGTCGATGGTTTTCGGCAGCGTGATGACCGAAATTCCGGCTTCCATCAGCTTCAACGCGTTTTTCTGAGTTCCGCCTCCACCCAGGCAAACGAGCGCATCGAGGTGGTGTGCTTCGATGTTGTCCTTGATCACCTGGGTCATGTCCATCTTCTTGCCACCGACGGCCATCCGATGCGGTTTCTCCCGTGAAGTACCGAGGATGGTGCCGCCGTGGGTGAGGATGCCGGAGAGGGCTTCGCCGTCGAGTCTGACGTGGCGGTTTTGCATCAGACCCTTGAACCCGTCTCGAAATCCGATGACGCTCATGTCGTATTTGCGGATCGCCGCTTTCCCGATGCCGCGAATCGCGGCGTTGAGGCCAGGCGTGTCACCGCCCGACGTGAGGATTCCGATGTGCTTGCTCATAGAGGCTGACCCTTCGCCGGGAGTGAAGATCGTACCAAGCCGAGAGAGGGCTTGGCCCGCTGATCAGCTCACCTGAAGGTCGAGCGCGGGAGTGCCCGACTCTTCGAACTCAACTTCGAAGATCCCCGGGATGTCAGCGGTGAAACGGAGAGTCTCCGTGGATCCGGCAGCGACGTCTACACGGACGTCGTATCCGTGAACGTGGAGCTCGTCAGCCACGTCGCTGGTGACGACGAGGTCAACTACTGATCCGAGCGGCACGTCTGCCCGCCGGTCGTCCACAGATACGTCTCCCCCTGCAAAGTCAATTTCGATGGTGACGTCAGCGGGCGCAACCTCCCCTTCGATCTCGACCATGGCCGAGGCGCCGATGATCTCGCCGTTCATCGTGTAATCCGAGTGGTCGTTTGCAGCGAGCGTCACTTCGATGTGGTGCATTCCGGGCTCGAGCTCACCGAGAGGAACCGCAGGGTCGTAGGACATGGTGAGGAGGCGTCCGTCGATGTACACGTGGGTGTGACCGACGCCGGCTTCGAACTCCGTTCGGCTCGGATCTGAAAACTCGAACCCCGTCGCTTCGAGTACGGCAACTTTGCCAGCGGCTCCGTCATCGATCCGCACGTTCAGCTGCGGCATCGCGCCCACCCACTCAGTCGCCTCACCGTCCTCGTCATGCTCGTGACCCTCGCCGTCCATGTCATCCATGTCGTCCATGGGCGCCATCGTGGTGTCGAGTGCAGCGGTTGTGGTCGTCTGCTGTGCGGCCGGCTGTTCCTCGCCGCAGGCCGCGGATACGAGAGCAAGCACTACCAGGCCAAGCATTGCGGCACGCGTGAGTTTCATTTTCCCCCCTTGAAACGGTCCCACCATTCTGACGCAGTCGTTGACTTATGACAATGCCAGAGCGTTCGACCAACAGTGTCGACAAGCCCTCGATATTCTTGACCCATGAACATGACCCAATGGCTCCTCGAAGGCGACCCGGCGATTCGTTGGCAAGTGATGCGCGACCTCCAACATATGCCGCCCGAGGATTTCGCTGCCGAACGGGCACAGGTTGAGCGCGAGGGTTGGGGCGCCCGGCTCCTTGCGCTCGAGGACGACGACGGCCTGTGGGCCGGTGGCGCCTACTCCCCCTTTCCCTACGACAACGACGAACCGGGCCAGCCATGGACCGCCACGATGCACACGCTCCAAACGCTGCAGATTCTGGGCCTCGACCCCCAGTCCGAGTCAGCTCGCAAGGCAAGCACCCTCGTGGCGGAAAACGGACGATGGGAACACGACGGACAGCGGTACTTCGCCGGGGAGGTCGAGGAGTGCATCAACGGCCGGACCGTCGAGAGCGGGGCGTACTTCGGCATAGACATGGCGCCACTTGTCGCCCGACTTCTGAGCGAGCGGATGAGCGATGGCGGTTGGAACTGCGAGTCAGAGAACGGAGCCGTGGTCAGTTCGTTCGACTCCACCATCAACGTGCT
Organism: Acidimicrobiia bacterium; assembly: GCA_013003395.1. Taxonomy (GTDB): domain Bacteria; phylum Actinomycetota; class Acidimicrobiia; order Spongiisociales; family UBA5794; genus JABDJC01. The sequence goes on along the minus strand of JABDJC010000049.1, from coordinate 13,273 downwards.
CGACGGGTTACTCGAGTTCGAACGAGCGACGGGTGGCTCCACCGCCGTGAGCGACGCTCGGCGAGGTGCCGAGGAGTACCTGCTGGAGCGGCGCCTGTTCCGCGGCAGACGCAGTGGAAAAGTGGTCCAACCGAAATACCTCAATTTCGGGTTCCCGTACTACTGGCATTACGACGTGCTCCGCGCCCTCGACTACTTCCGCAAAGCAGACGCTGAGAGAGATCCGCGCATGGCCGAAGCGGTCGAGGTGGTCCGATCCAAGCGTCGGCCCGACGGTCGTTGGCTTCTCGATCACATCTACCCGGGTCGCGTTCACTTCGACATCGAAGAGGCCGGCCAGCCCAGCCGTTGGAACACGTTGCGAGCCCTGCGAGTGCTCGAATGGTGGGAGCGGAGCGAGATGGCGCCGTAGGGGCGCGCAAGCTCGTAGGGTCTCGGGAATGTCGGAAACCATCAAGCGAGCACTCATCGGGATCTTTGCGAGCGTTGTCGTCGGCGCGCTGGTCATCGCTGCCGGCAGCCAAGGCAGTCGAACGGCCGGTTCTTTCGCCGTCTTCGCCATCGGCGGAGCCCTCGCCTACGTCATCAACTGGATCGTGTTCGTGCCGTCGAACCTCGCCAAGACCGAGCACTACTTCGACCTCACAGGAAGCGCCACCTACCTGACCGTCGTGATCGTTGCGTTGGCCCTCAGCGACGACCTCGACGCTCGCGCCCTCATCGTCGGCGCAATGGTGATCGTGTGGGCACTGCGCCTCGGCACGTTCCTGTTCCGACGGGTGAAGAAGGCCGGCAAGGACGGTCGCTTCGACGAGCTCAAGACGTCGACGCTCCGGTTCCTGTCGACCTGGACCTTGCAGGGATTGTGGGTGCTGCTCACGGTCGCCGCCGCCCTCGCCATCATCACTGGCATCGAGCGTGAAGCGATCGGATGGGTCGGGATCGCAGGCATCACGTTGTGGGTGATCGGGTTCGCGATCGAAGTGATCGCCGATCAGCAGAAATCAGCTTTCAAAGCGGATGCGGCCAACGATGGCCGATTCATCACGAGCGGATTGTGGGCGTGGTCCCGACATCCGAACTACTTCGGCGAGATCGTGTTGTGGACCGGCGTGGCCGTGATGGCGATTCCTGTGTTGTCCGGCTGGCGTTGGGCGACGCTCATCTCGCCGCTCTTCGTGACACTGCTGCTGACCAAGGTGAGCGGAATACCGATGCTCGAGGCTCGCTCCGACAAGCGATGGGGCGATGAGTCGGCGTATCAGGAATACAAGGCGAACACTTCCGTGCTCGTGCCACGCGCCCCGAAGTCATAGGACTTTCACATGAACGACGCATTGATCACCTTCCTTCCGGCGGCCGACCTCGATCGAGCGAGCCGCTTCTACGGCGACACTTTGGGGCTGGAGCTCGTCGTCGACCAGGGCATGTGTCGGATCTACCGAGTTGCCACATCCGGGTTCATCGGCCTGTGCCAGCGCGACGAGGCGACTATCGATACCGAAGGTGTGATCGTGACAATCGTTCGTGACGACGTTGACGAATTTTGCGCCCGGCTGGTGGCAAAAGGCGTGACGCTGGAACAGCCACCGAACCAGAACGAGCAATTCGGCATCTATCAAGCGTTCCTCCGCGACCCAGACGGCAACCTGGTGGAAGTCCAGCGCTTCGACGACCCCGACTGGGCAGGCGCCTGAGCCGCGTTGGAGCCCATTCCCCGTCCAGACGCGTGTCGACGGAACTCGACGCGGTCTTGCGGCAATCATCAAACGCAGCGCAAGAGCTGCGCTGCGACGACGACTGAGGAGGTCGCAATGAGACGAGTGTTCGTGATGCTCATCGCGCTGGGGGTCGGTCTGTTCTCGCTTGTGGCGGTGACAGATCGTGTCACGGCCGACGGATTCACCGCCGACGAAGTGATCTACACCGTGGCGGATGCGAGTGAAGCCGGCGGCGGGACCCGAGGGGTCGCCAACGTCAGGAAGGCTTCCGCGTGGGACCAGGGTGAAGTCTTCTTCTTCGAACAGCCACTGCTCTCGGCAACTGTCGACGAAGACGGAGAGTGGACAAACGGCGATGTGATCGGCACCAATGCCGGATTCTGCATCGCGACCGACCCCTCGAACGCATTCTTCGAATGCACATGGACCCTCATGTGGGACGGAGGACGGCACTCCCTCACGGTCGCCGGACAAGAGAACGGTTCAGGTGAATCTTGGGTTGCGATCGTTGGAGGAACCGGCGACTTTGCTGGGGCGTCGGGCGAGATGCACAGCATCCCGAACGGCTCCGATCCCAACCTGCAGTTCCAGCAGACGCTCTTCGTGAAGTACGGGAGCTGATGAGAGACACGGCCGAGGCGTGAATCTGCGCCCAGAAATGGTCCGGCGGTTCTGGCAACCGAGAGGGTCAGGACCGCTGGCCGCCGTGCCCGACGACGGGTACCAGTCGATACGCACGCGCTTCACCGGGTGCAAGGCTGGCGATGCGATGAAAGAACCCGTTGTGGGCCACCGGAGCCGCCGAAACCTGCCTCGTAGTTGAGTAGTCCTCGACGAGCACCACGTCGGCGTCGAAGGCAGGGAGTCCAAACGAACCGGACTCCCTCTCGAGGTCGTAGTTGACCACGAACACGTAGCTTGGATCGTCCTGCGTCCATGCCGCAAGACCTCGCAGCGCCGTGGCGTCCGGGGGCACGAGCCAGCGGGTGTTCGATTCCTCGATGGCTGGCAAGACACTCTCGGCGTACGTGCGAAGTCGAGTGAGCCGTCGGAACAGCTCCTCGTTTTCACCCCAAACGAACGAGTTCCCGAATCGGGCCTTGGACGGGTACACGTTCGAGTTCCCCGTCTCGCGAAACACGAAGAGCTTGGTGTACCGCTCGTTCTCCACCGGCTCGTCATGGACGTCACGAATCTCGAAGCCGAGTCCCGTATACGAAGGCATGTCGGTGACGAACAACGCGGTGAACAGCCGAGCTTCGTTACCGGCCCGGTAGAACTCATCGAATCTTGGATCGTCCTTGTCCGCAGTGAACACCGTGAACGCAGGTGCAGTGTGGCGCGTGGCGAGGTCGTCGAGGTATCGCCGGAACCTTGTGAGGAAGTCCGAACTGCCCACGACGGTCGACTGGAGATCACCGAGAGTGGCGTCGGCCAGCGAGGCTTCGAGGTGGTCAAGCTCCTCACCGAACTGAAACACGTCCCGGGCAGGCAGAAAGGACTCGGCGAAATAGCCGAACCACGGGGCGTTGGCGGTTTCTGCGATGTGGACCTTGACCGCTCCCAGAATGTCGTACCACTCGTCGACCACCTGCGGAACCCCATCGGGGCGCATCTGCACGTGTGACATGTCGCCGCGCATGAAGTCGAAGTTGCCGACATGTTGGGTATGCGCGTAGTGGTTGCAGACGTACTCCCACACGTGGGGACGGGGACGCGAGAAGTCGATCTCCCAGTTGCGGTTGTCGTCGATGCGCTCGTATAGCTTGTACCGAGCCAAGGGCGAGAACACTCGAGACATGAGTTGCGGGTGGGTCATCACGTAATCGGGCCACTCCAGGCCGTGCGAGTCGACGGCTGTGTGCTGTGGGTCGGGATCGACAGTGATGCCACGAAATGGCACGCCCATGGTGGCTGGGACCGGTTCGAGACCCTGCCGTTTCAGGTACACCAGAAGGCCAACCCGTCGATCGGTGCGACCCCGAAGGTCGTTTGGCTGACCGAACAGCAGCTCCAGCCTCGACGCTTCGTCCAATGCGAACAGCGCGGCAGGATCGGGCGGGATCGGTCCGCCTCCAGGCGCGCCGGTCGTCTCGAGCCATTCATGCACGACCCGCTCCACCACCTCGGTCAGGCCGTCTGAGTGATCGACGATCTCGCGGTCGACCACCCGCATCCATTCGAAGAGGTCCGGCGTACCGACGGCTGCCTCTGAGAATCGATCCGTGTGCGGGATGACGTCCATGCCGATGGTCTTGCCCATCACGTGAACGAGATTCGACGTGGCGCGGAGCTGTTTGTCGACGGTGTCAAGATGCTCGGCAACCGCCTGGAGTTCCTGCGAGAAGAACTCGGCGTTCAGGTTCCATCCGGCGATCCCGTAGAGCGATTCGACCACGCCAGGCTCCCAAATCGGCAACAAGTGGATCGAGTCGAACGCCGCAGGCAACGTCATGGCGTACTTGACGACGCCGCCGTAGTCGCCAACGGTGCGGACGTTGATGCCGATCATGTTGGTGCGCCGCATCCACGAGCTGTCCGTCTCGCCACACCGTGGGGAACGCACCGCTACCGGTAGATCCGTCAACGGCGTCGCCAGGTTGACCGCCGCTGGCGACAGTGCGACATCGACCGCGTCACCGAACCGTCGCCGCAAGATGTCGAGCATCTCGGCGAGCGGTATCGCCAATGCATCCTGCGGTCGCAGACCGACCAAATACGACGCATCACGGGCGACATATGCAGACTCGCCAAGCGGCGAATCAGTCACGGGGTCACACTCTGGCCAAAGGAATACGGAACACGCATAGCCAGCGAGTGTATTCGACTCGATGTCAGCAGCATGAGGCGTACAGTTCGGCCGTGACCAACGAACGCCCACTTGATCTGATCGTCTTCGGCGCGACGAGCTTCGTCGGCCAGATCATCTGCTCGCATCTCGTGTCTCGCCACGGCACGGATGGCCCGCTGCGATGGGCCATCGCAGGCCGAAGCGCCGACAAGCTCGCACAAGTCTCTGCTGAGACCGGCGCCGATGTCGAGCGGATTGTTGCCGACGCCACCGACGCCGCCGACATGGGTCAGCTCGCAGAGCGCACCAGAGTGGTTCTCTCGACGGTCGGGCCGTACGCGCTGTACGGATCTGAACTCGTCGCCGCTGCCGCAAGTGCAGGCACCGATTATTGCGACCTCGCCGGTGAGCCTCAGTGGATTCAGCAGATGATCGACCTGCATCAAGGCACTGCAGAACAGAGCGGAGCGCGCATCGTGAACGCTTGCGGCTTCGACTCGATTCCTTCGGATCTCGGCGTGTGGTTCACGCAGCAAAAGTCGATGCAGCAGTTCGACGAATACTGCCGAATGGTCGCCATGCGTGTTAGCGGACTCAAAGGCGCTGCGAGCGGCGGGACGTTCGCCAGCATGATCAATGTGATGAACGACGTCGCCGCAAATCCGAAGTTGCGCAAGGTGCTCGGCAACCCGTTTGCGCTTGCACCCGACGGCATGCGTCATGGCGTCAACCAACCGAACGTCACAATTCCCCAACATGACGACGTCTCTGGACAGTGGGTCGGTCCGTTTGTGATGGCGTCTATCAACACTCGCATCGTGCATCGCAGCCACGCGTTGCTCGGTCGACCGTGGGGCGACGACTTCACGTACGACGAAGCAATGCTCATGGGTGATGGCCCACTCGGTGCAGCCAAAGCTGCCGCGCTTGCCGGCGGACTCGGCGGCGTCATGGGCGCTGCCGCTATCGGACCAGTCCGCAAGGTGCTCGAGCGGTTCGGGCCGAAGCCCGGCACCGGACCATCGCCAGAAGCTCAGGAAGCTGGGTACTTCAGTTTGCGATTCTTCGGGGACACCCTGTCGGGAGACACGATTCGGACCAAAGTCACCGGAGACCGCGATCCGGGTTACGGGTCGACGGCGAAGATGATTGGTGAGACCGCCGTTGCACTTCTCGATCTCGACCGAACGACGACGGCTGGTGGGCTGCACACGCCTGCCTCTGCGTTCGGTGGCGGCCTGATTGATCCACTCGTCGAACACGCCGGCTTGACCTTCTCCGTCGTCGACTGATCAGCCGAACCGATCGGCGGCTTCTCGCAGGTTACGCAGCTTCGCCAGAGCAATCTCTTGCGGCAAGAAGCCGAGCCCACAGTCGGGCGCCAGCAGCATTCTCGCTCCCCCGACGTGCTGGAGTACAGCCTCTACTCGGCTGGCTATCTCGTCGACCGTCTCGATCTGTGAGCTGGCAATCCGAACCGCTCCGAGAACGACAATGGTGTTGGCAAACCTCTCGAACAGATCGAGGTCGTTGTGACGGTGGGCGTCCTCCAGCGAAACCATGTCGATCGAGCTGGCATCGATGTGTTCCGCAAGATGGTGATAGGCGTGAGGATCGGCCTTCGGATAGTCCAGATTATCCAGCCGATCGGGGTATCCGCAGCAGACGTGGACCGTGGTGGTCACTCCTTCGGGTACGTCCCCCAATGCGACCTCAATCAGATCGAAGCCGTACGAACGTGCAGCGTCTGGGTAGCGGGCAAACACTGGTTCGTCGATCTGGATCTGGGTGCACCCCGCATCGACCAGAGCCAGCACCTCATGGTTCAGTGCCTTAGCCAGCGCGTGTCCCCAGGCCAGATCGGACTCGTAGTAGGCGTTGGCCGAGGTGTCCATGATGGTGAGCGCACCGGGAATCGTCATCTTGACCGGGCGGGACGTAGCTGACTGCGCTACGAGGTAGTCACGGTCCAAGAAACTCTCTCGTGGAGCAATCGGTCCCACCACCGTCGGCAGCTTCGCCCGCCACGTTCCGTCTCTCACGACCTTTTCGGTGAGCTTCCCGAAATCGAAACCGTCGAGGTGACGGCAGTGGTAGTGGATGTAGTTCTCACGTCGGATCTCGCCGTCGGTCGGTATGTCGACGCCAGCGTCGACTTGTAGCCGAACCACCTCCTGGGTAGCTCGATCCACCTGAGTCGAAGTCGACGCCTCCAATCCGAAATCTGCAGCGTCTGGCTCCCCGACAGCGAACCAGTCGGGCAACTCCAGATGGGCCGGCTTGGGGAACGCCCCTAGCGCAGTGGTGTGCAACGCCATCACACAAGTTTATTGACCGATCGCACCTCGCTCGACCCGGAAGTCTCTGATCTCTCGCTTCTCGAACCGATGGCTAGCTGAAGACCGCAGCAAACTGCTCGACAGCCCAGTCGATCTGATCGCGGGTGATCACGAGCGGCGGAGCGATGCGAATAGTCGTGTCGTGGGTGTCCTTTGCGAGGACGCCGCGGTCCTTCAGCGCGTTCACGTAGTCGCCGATCGGTCCGCTGCCCGGATGAAGTTCGACGGCCAGCATCAGACCGCGGCCTCGCACTTCCCGAATCTTGTCGGAGTCGATCTCGTTCAGACGGTCAAGGAAGTACTGGCCGAGAGTGGCGGCATTGGCGATCATCCCCTCTTCCACAAGAACCTTCAGTGCAGTACGGGCGATCGCAGCGCCGAGTGGGTTGCCGCCAAAGGTGCTTCCGTGCTCGCCCGGCTGCAGCACTCCGAGAACATCGTCGTTGGAGAGGACTGCCGAAACCGGATAGAAGCCACCCGACAGGGCCTTCCCGATCAGCGTCACATCGGCCTCGATGCCCTCGTGCTCTTCGGCCAACAGGCGACCGGTCCGACCGAGTCCAGTTTGGATCTCGTCGAGGATGAGCGTGATACCACGACGAGTACAGATCTCACGAACCCTTGCGAAGTAACCCTCTGGTGGAATGATGACGCCGGCCTCTCCCTGGATCGGCTCAGCCAGAAACGCAACGGTATTGGGACTGATCGCCGCCTCCAACGCCTCGGCGTCACCGAAGTCGATGACTCGAAAGCCCGGGGTGAACGGCCCGAAACCATTGCGAGCCGTGGGGTCGGTGCTGAAGCTGACAACGGAGACTGTGCGCCCGTGGAAGTTGTTCGCACACACGATGACTTCCGCTCGGTCTTCGGGGACCCCTTTGTGCTCATAGCCCCACTTGCGCACGGCTTTGATCGCACTTTCAACGGCTTCGGCGCCGCTGTTCATCGGCAAGATCTTGTGGGAACCGGTCAACTCGGCGAGTTCCTCGTAGAGGTGCCCCAACTGATCGTTGCGGAAAGCCCTCGACGTGAGGGTCAGCCGCTTCGCCTGCTCAATCATCGTCTCGAGAATCTTGGGGTGACAATGGCCTTGGTTCACCGCCGAATAGGCGGACAGGCAGTCGAGATACCGGTTGCCGTCTACGTCCCAAACCCACACGCCCTCGCCTCGCGTCAGCACGACGTCCAGCGGCTTGTAGTTGTTGGCGCCGAGCCGGAGCTCACTCGCCTTCAGATCGAACGCGGACAACATGCCGTTTCTCCTGTTCCCGCCCCCACCGGACGGCGTTGCTCGATTTCTTCACTGAACCGATATCGGTACAGCGGTTCCCGGTCTGAAGACTCCCCAGACGGGACCTTCAACGAAACGGCGCGATTGTAACTGGCGGGGAGGCTGAAACTCAGCGCTCGCGTCGGTGTTTCATCACCAATACCGCATCGCGTCTGTGTACATCTCTGTCAGCGCAGCGTCGTCGATGGGGATCGGTGCGTTGTCCAGCAGGCGTCGTTGCGGTAGCGCGCCCGCCACCAAGGCCGGTATGTCGGCATCGTCGTAGCCGACACCGGAAAGACCGTTCGGCATGTCTGTGATCTTCATCATCGACACGAGTTGGTCGGCCAGCACCTCCCCAGCGTCGTCTACGTCGGCTGAGGAGATGTCGGCGCCAAGCAGCCGGGCGGCTTCGAGGTGACGGCCCGGATTTGAAGGTGCCGTCTTGCGGAACACGGCGGGGGCGTTCAGCACCACAGACATGCCGTGGGGCACCATCGGGACGTCCGGGTACCCGGCCGGTCGGTAGTCCATGACCAACCCAGACACCGAGTACGACATGCCATGCGGTGCGTGACAGCCGGCATTGCCGAAGGCGATTCCAGCGAGTGTCGCCGCCCACATCAGCTCATGGCGAGATTCCACACTTCCTTCCACTCCCGACACGAGGTGCCGACCGAGAATCTCCAGCGCGGCGGCGCACCCCAAGTCACTCCAGGGATTGGAGCCTTGACCCGAGGGTCGCAGGGACGGTCGTTTCGGAGCCTCGCGCTGCGTGAACCGGCGAGCGGTGTATGACTCGAGGGCGTGGCTCAGCACGTCGAATGCGGAGCACGCCACCACTTCGGCGGGAAGCGTCTCGGTGCACTCGGGGTCGATGAGGGCACGTGACGGAGTGATCGCCTTCGACGCGATGCCGGTCTTCGCTTTCATCTCCAGCAGATCGAACACAGCGATACCGGTGCATTCGCTGCCGGTCCCCGAGGTGGTCGGGCATGCGATGTGCGGCTTGAGCGGGCCGGGAGGATCGTCGCCGGCACCGATCGGAGCGTTCACGTAGTCGAGAAGGTCTGCTGGATACGTCGAGTAGAGGTTGGCGGCCTTGGCGGTATCTATGACCGAACCTCCCCCGACTGAAATGAACCCGTCGACCTGCGCGCTGGTCGCGAACTCGGCGGCAGCCATGAACGACTTGTCGGTCGGCTCGATCGCGACGTCGGGGTACACCGCCACCGACAGCCCCGCTGCTTTGAGCGAGTCGATCACCACCTGCACGTGCGAGAGGCTGGCGACCACGGGATCGGTGAACAGAGCAATGCGCGAGATGCCAAGATCTTGGGCAATGTCGCCCGCCTCTCCCAGGCATCCGGGCCCAAATGTGATGTGCGAAGACCCGATGCTGAATGCGGTGTCGAACTCGTGGTGCATCGCAGCAACGGTAGCGGCACAGCCTTCAGGCGACAGAGCGAAATGTGGCAGTGGACATGCCAGCATGGGTAGCTCTGCGACGTCAGGACTGCATGCCTCCGCTGCGACATCTGATAGATCAACTCCGAGCGAGCGCTTTCAGCGGCGAGATCCTGGCGGGACCTGCCGCGAGAGCGGTGTACAGCACCGACAACTCCATCTATCAGGTCGCACCGGAGGCCGTCGTGGTGCCGGCCAGTGTCGAGGACGTCGTGACGCTGGCTCGTCTCAATATTCAGACGGACCAGCCCTTGCCCCTGGTTGCCCGTGGTGGCGGCACAGGCACCAACGGACAGAGTCTGACGAGCGGCGTTGTCGTCGACACGCGGCGTCGGCTCAACCGGATCATCTCCGTCGACTCAGCAGCACGAGAGGCTGTAGTCGAACCTGGAGTGGTGCTCGGCCAACTGAACAGCCGATTGGCCGAGGACGGAATGTTCTTCGCTCCACACGTGGCGACAGAGACCCGAGCGACCATCGGCGGCATGGTGGCGACCGATGCGGCAGGTAAGGGCTCGCTGGTGTACGGGCGCACCAACGATCACGTGTTGTCCATCGACACGGTGCTCGACGACGGAACCAGGTGGGAGTTCGGCACGATCACCGAGGCGGAGCTGCGGGAGTTGGCAGCTCGACCTGACCGAATCGGCGACGTCCACCGAGGAATCGCTGAGGCTCTCGCCGATCTCGACTCGTCAGTGTTTCCTGCGTTGGCCCGCGGGTTCACCGGCTACAACCTTGCGGACGCAGTGGTTGGCGACGGCATCGACACCACCAAGCTGTTGTGTGGATCGGAAGGAACGCTTGCTCTCACGACGAGCGTCAAGGTTCGCCTCACCCCGAAGCCGGCGGACGTCCGGTTGGCGGTGGTGGCCTGCGACACCTTCGACGCGGCGCTCGCCACGTCGTATCGACTGCGATCAACGCAACCGATCGCCATCGAGTGTCTCGACGAGCGGACGCTCTCGCTGGCGAACACGTCTCGCTCCTTCGGGGCGCTGTCGAAGCTCATCGACGTGTCGTCGGGAGCAGTGCTGATCCTGGAGTACGACGGCGACGACGGTCTGGAGCGACTGCGGGGAACGCTCGATGCGGCACCTGACGTCCGGTGGGCGGCAACCGCCGACCCGTCCGCGATTGCGTCCGTGTGGCAATTGCGTAAGGACGCCGTCGGCCTGTTGGGACAGAAGGTCAACGGACAAAGCTCCATTCCCTTCGTCGAGGATTGTGCCGTTCCGCCGGAGACGCTCCGAGCGTTTGCCGCCGCCTATCGCGCGATCCTCGATCACCATGGTCTCTCGTATGGCATCTTCGGCCACGCCGACGTGGGTTGCCTCCACGTGAGGCCCGCACTCGACCTGTACGACCCGAAGCACGAGGCGTTGGTTCGCACCATCTCTGACGAGGTGGCCGGCTTGGTCGAGCAGTTTGGCGGGGTGTTCTGGGGCGAACACGGCCGCGGCTTCAGAGGCGAGCATGTCAACCTCGACGCAGGCACGCTCCATCGCATGCGTCAGATCAAGACGGCGTTCGACCCACGTGACGTCTTCAACCCTGGCAAGCTGTATCGCCCGCTGGACGTACCGACACCGCTGTCGACGATCGACGGAGTTCCCCTGCGAATCCACTCGGACCGCTCCGTGGCAGCAGCCGTTCGCGAGCGCTTCCCTACGGCGTTCGACTGCAACGGGAACGGGATCTGTCACCACTGGGACTCGACCTCACTCATGTGCCCGAGCTTCAAAGCCACGCTCGATCCCACCCTGTCCCCCAAAGGACGGGCGGACCTGATTCGGGCGCGGTTGGCCAATCCAGACGACCACGCTCTGGCCGACGAGGTGGCGGCGTCGCTCGACAAGTGCCTCAGTTGCTCGGCGTGCACTGGAACCTGCCCGGTTGGTGTCGACATACCCGAACTGAAGTCGCGCTTCTTCGCCGAGTACCGCCGCGGCGCCCGCCGCCGATTCCGGGAGGCCATCCTGAGCCGCCTGGAGTCGTCGTTGCCGACGTTCGTACGCGCCGCACCGTGGAGCACGCGGGTTCAGCGCCTGCTTTCTGCGCCACTCGAACGATCGATCGGCATTGTCGACCTCCCTCGGCCGAGCGGAGAGTCACCGCAATCGATCGGCAAACGGTTCGACCTCGGCGGGTTGTCCGACGCAACGGTGATCATCGCCCCGGACGCCTTCACGGGATATCTGGAGCCGAGGGTGCTGCACGCCACGTTGCGGCTGCTCGAGACATTGGGTGAGCGACCAGCGATCGCCGACTTCGTACCGTCGGGCAAGTTCGATCACGTCAAGGGAAGGCGGAAGCAGTTCGGGGTGGCTGTTGCCAGGCGACGTGCTCAGCTCGCAAGCCTCGCCACACTGGGCGTTCCGCTGGTCGTGATAGAACCGGCGATCGCTCTGTTGGAACAGCACGAGTACCCAGCGATCGACCCCGACTATCCGTCAGAGCTGGTTACGCCGCTGGCACGCTTCCTCGAGGCTCGGCTGGACCGCCTTCCACTCCCCTCGTCGGCTGGCGACATCCAGCTGCTGCGCCACTGCGCAGAGGAGAGCCTCGCCCCCGAGCACTCCCAGGCATACCGGCGACTCTTGGAGGCGGTTGGATACGACGTGACGGTGCCTTCCGTCACGTGTTGCGGCATGGCGGGAATCTTCGGTCACGAGCGCGAAAATTTGGCGATGTCGCAAGACGTGTTCGATCTGTCGTGGCGCAAGCGGCTCGAAGGTGCCGAGAACGTCCGGGCGTGTGCGCCGGGCTACTCGTGCCGCTCACAGGTCAAACGCTTCACGTCGCGGGAGATCGCCCATCCGATCGAACTCGCCGCAGAACGCCTCGACAGCTAGATCACGCCGGCCCGAGCAAATCCCACCGGTTGCCGGCGATGTCCAGGAACACGGCGATGCGTCCGTAATCCTCAGTCCTCGGCTGCGTCACGAACTCGACGCCGGCGGCCACCATCTTTTGGTAGGTGGCGTCGAAATCGTCGACTCGTAGAAAGAATCCGACCCGGCCGGCGACTTGGTTACCGATGGCCGCTACTTGCACATCCCCGTCGGCCTTTGCGAGCAAGATTCCGGTTTCAGCGCCTGGAGGACGCACGACGACCCACCGTTTCGGCCGACCGTCGTTGGTCAGTGACGGCGAATCCTCGAGGAGTTCGAACCCGAGCACCTCGACGAAGAACGAGATCGCCGGGTCGTATTCGTCGACCACGATGGTGATCAGCTGCAGAAAGGGCATGCGCCGAGTCTGGCACGGCGAGGGCAACTCAACCTCTGGCGCGGATCACCACGAGTTGATCAGCGGCCGATTCCGCTCCCCACACCTCACCAGGACGGCCGAGAATCTGACGGACGTTGCTCGGGTCCGACGGGAGGTCGAAGGTGTCGAAGGTTTCGGTCTCTGGATCGAAGCGATGCATGGCGTTGCCCCCGAAGTCGCTCACCCAGACGTCGTCGAACTCGTCGACATACACGGCGTACGCGGAGGGGGAATCGCCGGGCAGCGGCCAGGTCGACCACTGTCCTGTGTCTGGCACGTATCGACTGAGCTGGCCACTGTTCCACTCACTCACCCAGATCGCCCCTGCCGAGTCCGACCAGACCCGGCGTGCCCCTTGTCCAGGAGTTGGCGGATCGAGCACGGTCACCGAGCGATCGGGAGCGATCAACCC
>JABDJC010000038.1 GCA_013003395.1 Acidimicrobiia bacterium | reverse complement strand
AACGCCCTCGGTCAAACCCGTCGACTCGGTTTAGAGTGGTGCTCGCAACGTCTGATTGGAGAAGCGTGCGCCGGATTGTGATTGCCCTGTTGACCGTTGGTTTGGTTGCGTCTGCATGCGCAAGCGGACCCAGTCCTGCGGCTCTGGAACGCAATGAACGGCCCACGACCACCACTACGACGGAGCCACCGCCTGAGGGCGTCATCCTGGTGCGCTTCGAAAACGGGCGCTTCCGTCCAGCCATTCTCACCGTCGATCTCGACGAGTTCTGGATCGTCGAGTGGCGCAATGAGGACATCGACGATCTACAGATCAACACCCGCGGCGGCGAATTCACCAGTCCGGTGATTCCGCCGGGTGACACCTGGCAGGTCGATTTCAGCACGATGGAGCCTGCGCTGTATCGATACAACGCCACGATCGGTCTCGCTCGCATACCGGGCACCGTCGACACCCGTCCTGAGCAGTAGGTCTCTGACGAGGCGCGATAATCCGCCCATGACCGAACCGTTCGAGAACCGTCCCAAGACGCCGCTGCGCCCCGCGGCAGCGGTCGTCGCCGGCGGGCTTGGTCTGTCCCTGCTGCTCACCGCGTTGGCCCTGGCGAGCAACTCAGAGCCGCTCACGTCGAGTTCAGCCGCACTCGTGGCCGCCGGGTTGGTGTTGCATGGCGTGATTGGCGTCGCAGGTCTCGTGTTGGCCCGAGGGCAGTGGACCCGTCGCTACGCCTGGGTGCTGATCGGCGGAGTGCTGATCGCTCTCGTCGTCAGACCGTGGGACTGGTGGAGTCTCGGAATCGCAGGAATGGCCACTTTGGTCATCGGAGGTCTGTCGGGTCCTTGGCTGGACGGTTGGCTCCGCAAACGACCCGCCGCCGTCGGACCGGGAACGGAGTCGGTCCTGCTGCTGCTTCTTGCGGTGAGTGCGCCAGTAGTCGCCGGTGCCGCTGCATGGACCGGCGCCGACTGGGGGGACATCGCTTATGGAGCCGGCCTCGTGGTCATGGCGTGGGCGTATGGTCGGCAGATCTCGGTTGGATGGTGGGCGCTGCGACTGACTGTCCTGCCGCTCGGGATCCTCGCTGCCACCGGCGATCCGTGGCCAGGCGCCGCCGCGGTGTTGATCCATGCATCAGCGGTGACCGCGCTTGCATGGACCCGGGCCGTCCGCATCGCCATCAAGCCCCTCATGGACACCCTGCCCGGACCACTCATCGCCTCGCCGAAGGATGACAAATGAAGCGTTCAAGCACCATTCCCCCGATGCTCGCGGCGCTGGCCGGCGGAGTGTTGGGAGGTTGGATCGTTCACCCCTCGGCAGGTGGCGTCATCGCCGGGCTGGTCCTTGGCTTGATCGCGGCCGGCGCGATCGTGCGCCTGGACGTGCGGCCCGCGGTCGCGTTGCCGATACTCGCCGGAACACTCGCCGGAGCGTTCATCGGGCGGATGATCGTGCGCCTCTTGTGCCTACCAGCGTCGTGTGGCGGCCTCGAGATCGCCGCTGCGGCCCTCACCGGCATCGGTGCGCTGTTCGGGGTCGGCCTGGTGGTTGTTCTCGTCACTCGGTCTTTCGAGGAGCATCAGCAGCGCCTCATGGACAGCGCCAGAGCCAGAGCAGAACTGCCAGAGGATCAGGAGTGAACCATCGCATGACGCGATCGTTTGCGACCTTCGGGATTCTCGGCGGCGGCGCACTCTCACTCATCTCGGGTGCGGCACTCCTGGTGACGCTGACGAGACGCACGATCCCTGCGCTGTTCTTGGTGTTCGTGGTTGCGGTGGTGATCACCGCACTGTCGATGATCGCCTATGTGTCAACGGAACTCTCGGACCGTCGTTCACCCGACGACCAGTAGCGTCGACTCTCCGGTTTCCGTCAGCTGTGGGCGCCGAAGATCAGCGCGGCGTTGTGGCCGCCGAAACCGAACGAGTTGGTCATCGCCGTCTTGATCGGCACCTGACGTGGTTCGTTCGGCACATAGTCCAGGTCGCACTCCGGATCAGGGTTGACGTAGTTGATCGTGGGAGGCAAGACGCCGTCACGAATCGCCAGAACACACATGAGCGATTCGAACGCACCGGCCCCACCCAGGAGGTGGCCGGTCATCGACTTCGTGGACGAGATCGGAATGCTCCGTGCTCGGTCGCCGAACACCGTCTTGATCGCCTCGGTCTCCGTCCGATCGTTGGCCGGCGTAGACGTGCCATGCGCGTTGATGTAGTCGATTCCGTCGGTGTCCAACTTCGCGTTGGCCATCGCTCGTTGCATTGCCGCAGTGGCTCCCGCTCCTCCGGGACGTGGCAACGTGATGTGGTAGCCGTCGGCACTCATGCCGTATCCGAGGAGCTCGCCATAGATGTGCGCGCCTCGGGCGATGGCATGCTCACGCTCTTCGAGAATGAGCGTGGTGGCGCCTTCCGCCATCACGAACCCGTCACGCTCCGCGTCGAAAGGACGACTTGCGAGCTGAGGATCCTCATTGAATGTGCTGAGCGCACGTGCCTGATTGAACCCGGCCATGGCGAATTCGCACACTGCGGCCTCAGCCCCGCCGGCGACCATCACGTCGGCGTCATTGCGTCGGATGATCTCGGCAGCATCGCCGATCGCGTTTGCCGACGCGGCGCACGCCGTGACCACACACGAGTTCGGTCCGAACAAGTTGAACTCGATCGACACGATGCCTGCAGCCATGTTGGAGATGATCTTCGTGATCGCATACGGACTCACTCGATTCGGACCTCGCTCGCGAAGCGCATCCAGCTCGTCCTGGAACGAGATGATGCCTCCGATGCCAGACCCAACCACGACACCGGCGCGATGCGCTGCCGGGTCGTCCTCTGCGAACTTGATGTCGGCGTCGGCGAGCGCCTGGGCCGTCGACGCCCAGAACAACTGCGCCTGGCGGTCCATGTGCCTGGCGTCCTTGCGCGCCATGTAGACCTCGGGATCGAACCCGGTGACCTCGCCCGCGAATTGCGTCTGGAGGTGGCTCGCGTCGAAGAGCGTGATCGGCCCTATGCCAGAAACACCGGCCAACGCGGCGTCCCACGATTCGGACACAGACTGCCCGATCGGATTGACGGTTCCTAGGCCGGTAACGACGACCCTACGGTCGCTCACCTCAGCTCCCGAGCTTGGCTTGGACCACGTCGACCGCTTGGGCGACGGTGCCGATGTTCTCAGCCTCCTCGTCAGGAATCTTCACATCGAAGTTGTCCTCGAGAGCCATGAGCAGCTCGACCACACCGAGCGAATCCACCTCGAGGTCTTCTTCGAACGAAGCCTCCATCTTGATCTTGTCTCGTTCGATGCCGAGTTCTTCGACCAAGAGGTCAGTGAGCTTCGACTCGATCTCAGATCGCTCCATGTCTCAACCTTTCTACCGTTGTCATATCGAGATGCCGCCATCGACGGCAATTGTCTGCCCCGTTATGTACGACGCATCGTCGGACGCAAGATAGCTCACCAGCGACGCGATCTCGTCGGATGTGCCGAAGCGCCCCATCGCTATCGAGGGCAAAACCAGCTCCTTCACCGAATCGTCGAGGTCGGCGGTGAGATCCGTTTCGATGAATCCGGGGGCCACGACGTTGGCGGTGATCGAGCGGCTCGCCACTTCCTTGGCGAGTGACATCGTGAAACCGATCATGCCTGCCTTGGATGCGGCGTAGTTGGTTTGGCCGGGGTTGCCTGAAGTGCCGGACACAGAGCTGATGGAGATGACCCTCCCCCACCGCGCCCGCACCATCGCGCGCAACGCCGCCTTCGAACACAGATAAACGGAGCGGAGATTCGTCTCTATGACGTCGTCCCACGCCTCGAGGTCCATGCGGAGCAGGAGATCGTCACGGGTGATACCTGCGTTGTTCACGAGCACCTCGACCGGACCCAGTTCGCCCTTAATCGACGAGAACATCGCTTCGACATCCTCCGGCCGACCGACGTTGGCGCGAACGGCGAGAGCCTTGCCGCCACGCGAGGTGATGAGGTCGACCACTTCGTCGGCTGCAGCCTGATTCGACGAATAGTTGACGGCAACCGACATGCCGTCGCCGGCAAGGCGCAGCGCGATTGCACGACCAATGCCGCGTGAGCCGCCCGTCACCAGAGCTACACGACTCATACTTGGTTGGATTCCATGATCTCCAGTGCAGTACGAGTAGACGGCGGTAGCGACGCATCACTCTTCGCCAACGGATGCACTCGATCGCCCCACCGTACCGCAAGCGCACCCCACGAGAATCCCCCGCCGAACGCGACGAAAACTATGTGGCCTCCAGGGTCGATTCGTCCCTGTTCGAGCGCCTCGGTGAGGGCGATGGGAATGCTGGCGGACGAAGTGTTTCCATACGAGTGAATGTTGACGAACACGCGTCGGGGATCCAGGTCGAGACGTCGGGCCGTGGCGTCGATGATTCGCGAATTCGCCTGATGAGGAATCAGCAGATCGATGTCGCCAAGCTCGAGGCCTGCTGACTCGGTGACCTTCGCCGCGATCTCGCCCATGACGACAACGGCCTGACGGAATACCTCTCTTCCGTCCATGGTGATCGCCACCATCTTGTCTGGAGGATGCACCTCCAGGCCGGAACCCGGGACGGTCAACTGTTCCCCAAACTCTCCATTGGCGCCGATGTCGACCGACAGCACTCCGGGTGCGGAGGCACCGAGGTCATCACTCGCCTCGAGGACGACTGCGCCCGCACCGTCTCCGAACAGCACGGCGGTGGAACGGTCTTCGAAGTCGAGCCACGCGCTCAACCGATCGGCACCGATCACGAGAATTCGCTTGGCGAGTCCTGACTCGATTGCTGAGGTGCCCACCGCGGCACCGTACGCGAATCCGGCACACGCGGCGTTGACATCGAACGCAGAAGCCCCGGTTGCGCCGATCTCCTTCTGCACGACCGTTGCGACGGCCGGTATCAACCGGTCTGGGGTGCAGGTTGCCACGACGATCATGTCGATCTCCGAGCCCTGGAGTCCTGCTGCGGCGAGTGCATGACGAGCCGCCACGGTGGCAATCTCGCCCGTGGTCGCGTCCGCGATGCGTCGCTCTTTGATGCCCGTGCGGGTGGTGATCCAGTCGTCAGAGGTGTCGAGACGGCTTTCGAGATCCGAGTTCGAGAGCACCGCGTCGGGAACACAGCTGCCCCAGCCGGTGATCACCGCTCTCTGCATCGACCTGCCCTCCGTATATGCGGTCATGGTACCGACAACTCTTGCGCAACGGCGACAACGTCATCGAGGGTCGACACGGCAAGGGTCGCGCAGCCGGGCGCGGCGCGCTTGGCCATACCCAAGGTCACGTCGCCAGGGCCGACATGTACGAAGGCCTCGATGCCATCTGAGGCCATGTTGCTCAGCGTTTCGGAGAAACGAACGGTGCCGGTCAACTGGTCGAGGACATCCTCACGTGGATTGGTGGTCGGTTTCGCCGCCACGTTCGCCCACACGTCGAATTCAGGCTCCGACCACGAAACGCCTTCGAGAGCATCTGCCAACTCATCGCGTGCCGGCTGCATGTAGGGCGAGTGGAAGGCACCGGCAACTTTGAGCGGGATGACCCGCCGCACTCCGAGATCCTTCGATTCCGCAACGAGCCAATCGATGTCGGCCTGCGCTCCCGAGAAGACGATCTGACCCGGGGCGTTGAGATTCGCCACCCACAATCGGCCGCCGTCATTGCGGCGGTCCAGTGCAATCTGTCGTGCGAGGTCCTCGTCGGCGCCGATCACCGCCGCCATACCGCTCGGCTCGACGACCGCGGCGCGAGCCATCGCTGCTCCCCTCGTGGCGACGAGTCGCAGACCTGATTCGTACGAGAACGACCCAGCGGCCGCATGCGCCGTGAACTCGCCAAGCGAATGACCGGCGGCACCGGCGGGTCGAACCGCCAGTTCGGCCGACAGCGCTGTCCACAACGCGAAGGAGGTGGCGTAGAGGGCAGGTTGTGCTTTGTCGGTCGCTGTCAGCGCTTCTTCCGGACCATTGGAGCAGAGGTCGGAGAGCGACCA
>JABDJC010000034.1 GCA_013003395.1 Acidimicrobiia bacterium | reverse complement strand
TCGGTGTTGCTGCCGTCGTGCGCGACCTCTTCGGCGGTGGCGATACGGACGACGTTGTTGTTCTCGTCGTAGCCGTACTTGCGATGCCAGAACTCGTCGAGGCTCTCGACCTCGATCTCTTCGTCGAAGTTGTGTTCGGGAGTCGGCGATGCGGTCATCCACTCGAGGCTTCGTGAGTCCCAGGGATCGGGCCCCGGATTGGGCTTGCCAGCAGCTTTCCACTGCCTGCGGCTGATAGCGATGTTGACAAAGAAGAGGGCGATACCCACGGCGACGATGAACGCACCAACGGAGGCGACCAGGTTCCACAGTTCGAAACCGAAGCCCTTGTCGTACGTGTCGATTCGGCGACTCATGCCCTGGAGACCCAAGATGTGCATCGGCCCGAAGGTCACGTTGAAGCCAACCAACATCACCCAGAAGTTCCACTTGCCGATTCGTTCGTTGAGCATGTACCCGAACATCTTCGGCCACCAGAAATAGAACCCGGCGAAGAAGCCCAGCAAGGTGCCACCGAAGATCACGTAGTGGAAGTGCGCCACGATGTAGTAGGTGTCGGTCTGCTGGGTGTCGGCCGGGGCGATCGAGTGAGTCACGCCCGAGAGGCCGCCGATGGTGAACATCGAGATGACGCCGACAGCGAACAACATCGCGGTGGTAAACCGGAGGCGTCCGCCCCAGATTGTGGCCAGCCAGTTCAGGATCTTCACACCAGTCGGCACCGCAATGAACATGGTCGACAGCGAGAACGCAGCAACCGAGATCGGCCCGATTCCCGACACGAACATGTGGTGCGCCCACACACCCCAGCCCATGAACCCAATCGCGATTCCCGAGAAGACCATGAAGCTGTAGCCGAAGATCGGCTTACGGCTGAAGACCGGAATCACTTCGGACACGATGCCGAAGCTCGGCAAGATCAGGATGTACACCTCCGGGTGACCGAAGATCCAGAAGAGGTGCTGCCACAGCAACGGGTCGGCGCCGGCTTCGGTGTTGAAGAAGTTGGCACCGAAGAGACGGTCGAACGTGAGCTCAAAGAGCGCCACGGAGATCACCGGCACAGCAAAGAGCAGCAGGAACTGCACGACGAGGTTCATCCAGGTGAAGATCGGCATGCGGAACATGCTCATGCCCTTGGGCCGCATGTTGAGCACCGTGGTGATGAGGTTGATCGCCGAGATCAGCGACGCGATACCCGTGATCTGCAGACCCAAGGCGTAGAAATCGATGCCGTTCGTTGGTGAGAATGTGACGCTGCTATTAGGGGCGTAGTTGAACCAGCCTCCGTCGGCGCCACCACCGAAGAACCACGCAGAGTTGAGAAACAAACCGCCAAACAAGAACACCCAGAAGCTGAGGGCGTTGAGTCTTGGGAAGGCAACGTCGCGCGCACCGATCTGGAGTGGCAACAGGTAGTTCGCGAAGGCCGCAGCCAAAGGCATCGCGACGAGGAAGATCATCGTGACGCCGTGCATCGTGAACACTTGGTTGTACACGTCCGGAGACAGCAACGTGCCGTTCGGTGTTGCCAGCTGGATGCGGATCAGCAGCGCTTCAGCCCCACCGATGACGAAGAAAAACATCGCGGCGACCCCGTACATGATGCCGATCTTCTTGTGATCGACCGTAGTCAGCCAGTCCTTCCAGCTGTTGGAGATCTGAGGGCGCGTCAGATCACCGAGCGGGCGATCGACCGTCTCGGGAACCTCGTCGCCAGCACCGATCGCAAGTGGTTCTTCGATGATTGCCACTATTCGACTCCTGTTTGTCGGATAATCTCGTCGGATGGCTTCTCGCCCGTGGACTCGAGAAGTGCCACGAGGTCGCCGATTTCTTGTGTGCTCAGGCCGAGGTTTGGCATCCCACGCATGCGGCTGTCGCCATCACTGACGGGAAGTGCGTAGTTGGCTTTGATCGCCTCGGGGTTCTGCAGCCAGATGCGGAGATCGTTTGCATTGAATTCGAGTGTTTCGGGATCCCACACGTTGCGGATGCCACCAGCGAAGGTCGTCCGACTCGAGAAATGTGTGAGGTTCGGTGCTGCCCCAGCGACCAGCTGCTCGCGGACGCGCTCTTCGGAGTAGAGGTCGTCGGCGATGTTCTCCATGAGATGGCATGACGCACACTTCCCGCGGAAGGTGGAGATCCCACGTTGCGTGGAGTTCTCCGGAGACGGGGTGTCGCCGGCGACGAGGGCATCGACGTACGCCTGGTCTTCGGCGCTGAGTGCCACCCCCTCCATCTGCGAGGTCACCCACAACTGGAAGTCCTCCATCTCGAGGGCGATGACCTGCATTCGCATCCGGGAGTGCGAGAGCCCACAGAACTCGGTGCATTGGCCGAAAAAGACACCTGGTGTGTCGGCCTGGATCTTCCACGGTGCGCTCTGGCGGCCCGGAACCGCGTCGCGTTTGCCGTTCAGCGATGGAATCCAGTACGAGTGGATCACATCCCGACTTGTGACCTCCAGCTCGATCTCCTGACCCACTGGGATGACCATCTGGGTGGCGGTGTAGAGGTCGGCAGTGGGCAGACTCTCGACCCGCTGGGCGGTGAGCTCGACGTCACCGAAGTGGTACTGGTACTCCCACCACCACTGCTGACCAACGACAACGATCTCGGGTTCCCATGCGACGGTCTCCCCGCCGACGTCGAGGGTGATTGCATTGTTCTCGTCACTGTTCAGCGAGCTGTGTAGGCCGAGCGTGAACACCGCGATGACCGCCAGCAGGATCGCCGGCGCTGCGGTCCAGGCGAGCTCGGCGGTGGTGTTGCCGTGAATCTGCTCGGGCCAGTCGCCTTCTTCGTAGTCGTCGGTCTTGATGCGGAAGTTCCGCCACGAATAGAGCGTGATGCCAAGAACACCTGCGAAAACGGCGTAGCAGATCCATAGAAGCCACCGCATGAAGGCGCCGATATCTCGAGCCTCGGGTCCTGCGAGCTGATCGCCGAGCGTGTCAAGCGGAGCGTCGTCAGCGCATCCCGCCAGAACCAGCATGATCGCGACGACCGCGAAGATCCGCGGTACCTTGCGAGAACCGGATGAACGCGGGCGCGTGGCCCGTCTGGCATGAGCAGTTTTCCGTGTCTTTGATCCAGAGCTTGACCCCGTCGGAATGGGGCTGGACGAGGGTGGGCGCTCCGCGACAGGTTGCCCAGCTGAGCCCTTGTCCGATCTCACGGCGTGCGGTTTCTCGATACTGTACGCCGACGGTGACTTCATGTATTACTAAGTGTAGCAGTTCGCCAGGCATGGGACGCCCGTGAATCACACACATCGGACAGATCGTCGAGCAATTGCCGCGACCGCCGTCCTGCTCGCGTCACTGGCGGTAGCGGCGCTCGTCGCTCTTGTCGTGGCAAGATGCGGCCAAGACGCGCCGCCGACCGAGGTACCAGTCGAGCAGCAAGCACTACCTGAGTAGCAATGACCCCTCTGGAAAGGGTTCAAAGTGAAGTCACGCGTCAGATTTCTCGACGATGCCTGGGCCCCGTCCCGAAGCATCATTGGATTGCCTCGATGATCGGCGTCGCCGGTCACGAGACGCTTCCTCGGCTGTCCATGAAACGAAAACCCATGCGATGAACCCCCACAGAATGAGCCCTCCTCCGAGCTTCATGAACAATCCTGCGAGCTGCAGATCATCAGTCGGGCTGAGTCCCCACACTCTTGGCGCTTCTGCATAGGAGTCATAGAGGGGCGTCGTCGCCCAGGTCAAGAATGAGGCCGGGACGGTGGGAAGCACAGTCGCAGCGATGAGGTACGCGACCTTTCCTGCGGGCACCAGAGGGCTAACGAGTGGCTCTTTGCCGAGAATGGGGAGCCAGAACAGGCCTGCCGAGAGCACCCAAAGGGCATGCAGGCCGAGGTGAACCACGGAGCTTGACGAGTACAGTTCGACCACTGCCGGGAGATGGGTCCCGACCAACACCAGCTGAAATGTGGCCAGAGCGATTGGAGCCCGGGTGAGCAGTCGCAGCACTGGCGCGAGCGGAAGAGTGAGCTCTGCGAACAGCCAACCTGGGATGCCGGACACCACCAGTGGCACGGCGACCATTGTGATGAGAAGAAATTGAACCATATGGGCGCTGAACAAGAAGTCGTCGCCGAGCCGGTCCAGAGGCCAATCCACCGCAAGCCATAGCAGCTGCAGCCCGATGAAGAAGCGGGTCTTCTCAGCTCGCGCTGGAGGAGGTGGAGGGCGTTCGAGGTTGTTGCGGAGGCGGGTTGTGGACCATACGTATCCGGCTGCAATGGCGAGGATCAGCAGCCAGACATCGGGCCGCGGTTCCCAAGTCCAAGGCGTCTCAGGCGGGCTCTGGGCAATGAGGGACCTCACGAGAATTTCACGGGGTGAATCGTCTGCGTTTGTCCCGCCATCTTCATTGACCGAAAGCACACGACGACTGCGCGTCGGGATATTGGAGGTCGGAGAGCGAAGTGTGACGCTGATCTTCGAATGGCGGGACCAGCACCCCCGGCACGTCGTCGTAGGTCACATGGATCACGTAGTTCGCATAAGATTCGCTGTCACTTCCCGCAGTGACGACTGTGGACGTGACAAGTCCCTCAGGTGTCGCCGTCACGACCAGGCGGATTTGGTCAAGCGCTGGACCCACATCATCGCTTTCACCGTCGGAAGGGAGGCCCGCGAACGCTTCCTCGTCGATCTCCACGACGAAGCTCTCGCTCGCTTCGCTGCGCTCTAGCGTGTTGGCGGGCATCACGCTGTCGGCTACCTCGATCGCACCAAGAGCGGTGGCGTTGGGGTCAGGGGACCTGAAACCGACGACGATGCGTTCTGCCAGTGTCTCACCAAAGATCGAGGTGAGGCGTTCCTGATCGAGAGTGGGGCTCCAGCCAACCCTCGCCCAGATTTCCGACTCGAGGTCACCGACAAACAGCTCATCCTCAGTGACGATGATTTCTGGCGCGACCCGTCGCGGGTTCAGCTTCACTGCTCGAGCCGTCACATCCACGACTCCGTCAATCTCGTCGACCCCAGCAAGGCATGCAACAAACGGTGATGGACCATCCGGAACGAAACTGAACGCATAGCGATCGGGCACATCTGCTTCCTCGATCGCATCGATGAGCTCGCGCACCGTCGGATCAATGTGGTCCGAGGTTGAACATCCCCACGAAACGCTCCCGATCAATCCGAGGACAAGCAATCGCCTGAGGCTTCGAGCGGCCGCCTCGCCACTCCTGGGTACCATCTGGCGAAGTCGCACAGTGTGTACGATAGCCATGCCATGGTCGCAACGGCGCGCGCTGCACGTTTGATGACAATGCCCGCCCTGTTGGTTCTATCGTGGTTGGTCCGCTCGCCACGACGCTTGTCGTGGCGTACCATTCAGGCCGATCGATTGAAAGATTCGTATGAGCCGACGTGCAATGGGAAGTCTCGAAGGAGCCGTCTTGGACGTTCTGTGGAACGCGCCAGGCCCCCTCAAACCGGGTGATGTCCTCGCCCAGCTCTCGATCGACCCACCAGTCACCTACTCGACCGTGCTGACAATACTCAGGCGACTTTGGAAGAAGGGGTTGGTCATCCGTGGGCGCGATGGCAGAGCCTACCGATACACCCCAACCCGCACCCGGGAGGAGGAAATCGCGCGGTCCATGGCATCGACCTTTGCTGCAGCATCGGATCCCGCGTTGGCGCTAGGGCACTTTGTTGCCAAACTCACACCAGACGAGACGCACACGCTCAAGAAGCTCCTCCGATCCAGCAAATGAGCCTGCTGGTCGCCGCACTGGCAGTATCGCTGCTAACAATTCCCGCAGTTGCGGTTCGAGGCCAGGTGTCCCCACGGGTGCGGACATGGACCTCCACAACCTCCATCGTCGCTGGCCTAGCGGTTCTGTCCGTGCTCCTCTTGCTTTCCGCTGCTGCACCTCTGGTGTTCGTCCACGAACGCACAAACCCGGCGCAATTGGCCCACCTCGCCCCCGGGGGACCCTTGGGCTGGTCGATCGGCGCCGCGCTCGCTGGCCTCACCATGGCAAGAATCGCCAGAACGATCGGTCGCACGCGACAGCGCCGCCGCGAAGCCGCAGTGCCAAACTGGGCAGCCTCGCACTGGTTCAACCATCGCGGAATCGAAGTCCGTTGCATCCCGACAGCCTCACCGATGGCGTTTGCTGTGCCAGGCCGCGACCCCCACGTTGTCGTATCCGAAGGCCTGCTTTCACGCCTGACCGAGCACCAAGTCAACGCTCTCATAGCGCACGAAGCCGCTCACGTCCGACTCCGACACGATCGCCACTTGCTTGCTCAACTCGTGTATCTCCAGGTGTGCGGTTGGCTTCCTGGCATGGCCTGGGTAGCGAGCGCACTACACACCTCGGTGGAGCAATGGGCGGATAGCGACGCCGTTCATGGCAACGACGCCAGACCTTCACACCTCTGCACAGCAATTCGCCTTGCATCAGAACTCAGCTGTCGACACGGGCTCGGCGTGTCTCGGTCAGAATTGGCTGTCAGGGACCCGGACGCTACCTCAAAGAGACACGGCGCCGCTCTGATCGGACTTGTTGGGTCGCTCTTGGCGGCAAGTCTCATGGCCGTATCCCATAGCATCACCGAGATCGGTATCATCGCCGCGTCATTACATTAGCGATACTCCGTGACTGCCTCCGGGGTCCCGGCTGATCAGGGCCCGAGTGGGCACCAACGAAAGCATGGAAATCGACCAGAGTGACCGCCTCCGATGTGACTCGATCGTCGACGAATACCACCGGCTCGCCGCAGATGATCTCGTTGACCTGGTGGCCATGCGCCGGGTGGGATTCCTCCACGACGTAGCGATCAACGTCGTCAGGTCATCCGAGCGAGAAACGGCGATTCGCGACTTGTTTGCGTTGGAAGATGCAATGCGCTCGGGACCAGCAGCCGACAGTTGATCCGTGCCCCAGCACCTACGTCAGCAAGAGGACCCTCGCTACGCGCCCATACGTACCGTGACAGCCTGTAGTAGCATTGTCTTGAAACGGACCGAGGAGCCACCCTTGTCAGACCGGCTTGACAGGCAATGGTCGATTCGCACCGCTGCGAGCGAACTTCCAATCAGGGAGGCGGAGGCGATCTGGCTAGTGGACGTATGTGGATGTACGTACGCGCAAGCGGCCGAAGAAGCGCGAACGTCGCCGCAGACAATCTCGTCCCTCGTTTCTCGTGCGCGACCGGCGATTCGTCGCAACATGACGAAGCGCATCGCCATTGAGGAATCCGGCTGATCGGCTACTTAGCTGTATGGCTCAATCGCTATCGGTAGCCCAGCGCGTTCGCCAGCAAGGATGAATTCGTTGATCTCGATGATCTGGTTGCGGGCCTGTCGCCTCGAAAGATCTACCACCCATTGGTCATCCGCGCGATCAGCTGCTGCAAGTCCCATGTCGGCCCCGCCACGGTGATGAGCAGCCATCAGCTCGAGAAACATCACGTCAGATTCCAACCCTTCGGCCGTCGCTAGTGCGTCAATCTGCTCATCGGTCGCCAAACCCGGCATGGATTCGACGGGCATGCCCATCCCCATCCATGCCATAGCGGTCTCGGGTCGGTTCTGCCTGCTGTACCCCCAGCTATTCAACTTGTTCTCCATCAATCCGATCTCGTACGACTGAAAGAGCAGAATCTCGCGAGCAAATGTCATCACCTCGGTTGATTGGCCATTGGCAAGCCCATATTGGGCCATAGTCAATGCCTGCTCATGATGTGTGATCATGTCCTGCAGGTAGCCAACATCGGCAGAGTTCTCATCGGGGACGCTTCCCGCGTTCGCAACGAAGTACCCAATACCGAAGCCCAGCCATAGCAGGGCGGCACCAAGTGCCAAGAAGCGTCCCAGCCCCCAACTGGCTCGGCCGCCCTCATGCGCTTCCGGAGCATCGGAGCTCCCGATATCACCCGTCATCTCCTCAGTGGCTTCATCAGATCCAGTCCTCATGGTCTCATACGGTAGCGATGGCCTGCCGGTTGCAGGCACGACCGAGTTCGCACTAGATCAGGTCCCGCTGCAGCCACGAAACGCACCAAGTCGCTGTATCCACTTCGCTCCGTTGGCGCGGGCAACGCGGACGCGGCTTACGGTTGTGGCGGTGACTGTCCGGTTCGGTAGTTGAGAAGTCGCAGTGCATTCGCGACGACGACCAACGTGCTGCCTTCGTGGGCGATGACTGCGAAACTGATCCCGAGGCCAGCGATCGTGAGCGGGATGAGGACCGCAACGACACCCAGGCTGAAGAACAGATTCTGTTTGATCGTGCTGCTTGCGCGCCTGGCCAGTCCGACTGCGGTGGGCAATCCGTCGAGCTTGTCGGCGAGCAGCGCGATGTCCGCAGTCTCGAGCGCAACGTCGCTGCCTGCAGCGCCCATCGCGATGCCGACATCGGCCGCGGCGAGCGCGGGGGCGTCGTTGACGCCATCACCGACCATGGCCACGCCGCCCTTATTCGAGAGGCTCTTGATCGCGTCGACCTTGCCGGCGGGAAGCAACCCACCGCTGGCATTGTCGATGCCGACGTGGGCGCCAACAGCGGTCGCGACACGCTGATTGTCTCCCGAGAGCATGACGATCGTGCCAACGCCAAGGTCTCGCATGGCCTGCACGGCTTGAGTGGCGTCGTCACGGGGAGTGTCCATGACGCCGAGGACCCCAAGGAACCGCGCGCCTCGTTTGACGACCATGGTGGTGCGACCGGCGACCTCGAGCTGCTCGACTGTCGTCTCCACATCGGCTGGGACCTCTGAGCCCTCGAAGAGGGCGAGGTTGCCGATCATCACCGTCTCGCCCTCGATGCGTGCGGTGATGCCTTTGCCGTTCACCGCCTCGACGTCGTCGGCGTCGGGAATCGCGTGTTCTGCGAGACGTTGATCGAGTCCGGTGGTGATGGCTCGGGCAATCGGATGGTCGCTCAGGCGCTCGACGGCCAGGGTGGTGAGGAGCAGCTCCTCTTCGAGCTCCGGGCCAACCGGCTCAGTGTCAGTGAGTATCGGGCGACCCTCGGTGAGGGTCCCAGTCTTGTCGAACGCCACGGCATCAACGCTGCCGAGCGCTTCGAGCGGGCCACCACCCTTGACCAGAATGCCAGCGCGGGCAGCCCGCGCAATCGCCGCCAGGACAGCGCTCGGTGTTGCGATCGCAAGCGCACATGGACTCGCGGCCACCAACACCGCCATGGCCCGGGCGAAGGAGTCGGTGAAATCGTCTCCCAACAGCGGAGGCACAATCAACAGCACGGCCACGAGTACAAGCACCGAAGGCACGAATACTCGCACGATGCGTTTGGTCAGCCGCTGGGTCGGGGAGATCTGGGTTTCGGCCTCCGCCACCAGCTGCACCACCCGGGCAAGGGTCGAATCTGCAGCGACCCGGAGCACCATCACCTCGATAGCCCCCTGGCCATTGAGCGTGCCGGCGAAGGTTCGGTGCACGTTTGCGACGCTGTCGATGCCATCCAACGCAGCGGCTGGGTCGGCGATGGAGCGTTTGTCGACTGGAACGGATTCGCCAGTGACGGGCGATTCGTCAACCGAGGTTTCCCCCGCGATGATGACTCCGTCGGCGGGTATTCGCTCGTTGGGTCGCACGACGATCACATCGCCGACAATCAGCTTGGCAACCGGAACGTCGATCTCGGGCTCTTCTTTGCGACGGGCGGTGGCGGGAGCAAGCTCACCCAGCGCCTCGATTGCGTTGCGGGCCCGGTTCATCGCGTAGCCCTCGAGCGCATGTCCCAGCGAGAACAACACCAGGAGCAGGGCCGAGTCCGACCAGTGTCCGATGGTGGCCGCCCCAACTGCGGCGATCAGCATGAGCTGATCGATGTCGAACACCCGAGACCCAACCGACAACCACGCATCGCGGGCAACGAACACGCCAGTCACAGCCGCAGCGACGATGTAGAGGACTGTCACCGATGTGTCGAGATCGCTGAACCAGTCGAGCCCTCGGGCCACCAGGTACACCACAAGCGAAATCAGGGACGCCCCCAACTCGACACGACTCGCACCATGGCCATGCCCATGCGCATGTTCGGCCTCGTCGTGAACGTGAGCGTCATCCTCGTCGTCCGGTACCCGCTGGGTCGTTGCCTTCAATCCGAACTCTTGCATCGCGGCGAGAACGTCAGCCTCGCTCGTGGCGTCGAGTTCGTATTCGACGCGAACGACGCCTTCGACGGTTACCACCGCATCAACAACGCCCGGGATCGTGCGTACGCGACTCGTCAACGCCGAGGCGCGGCTCGTGTTACCAACGCCTTCGACACTCGTCACGACGTGGCCGTACCGACGAGCAACAGCAGCACCGGCGGCCTCAGCCTTCGCCCGCAACGTACGGGTCGACACCGACCCGGCCGCGACGTGGAGGCACACCTGGGTCCGGCGTTCGGTTGCGTCGCTGCGTTCGACGAGGTGAACCGACTCGACGCCATCGATCTGGTCCAGCGCCGCTACCAGGTCGGCGACACATTGATCATGGCCGTCATGTGCATTGGGCAAGACAACATCGAGATCAATCTGCAACGTGCTCACGGTTTCTCTCCAGTCTCGGGCACGGTCCCGGCCGAGAGATACGCAGCCCCGGACATTGCTTCGTCATAGACGACATCGGTGAGGAGTCGTTCGATCACTTCCCATGGCCGATGTGACTCGTAGGCCTCCGACACGCCAAACGGTCGGCTCAATGCCGACCCGGCGCGCGTCACCCAGTCTGGCCATCGATCCGGATGCCGCAAGCCGTTCAAGACGATCCGACCACCCGGCCGAACCTGGCCGACCAACGAGGAGATCACCTTCTCATAGGTCGGGAGCATCTCCATCGCATACGTCGACAACACTCCACCAGTGCCCCCCTTGGGCAACTCGTAGACGGCCATGTCTTCCTCGACCAGCACCACGTTCCCCAGCCCCATCTCGTCCACCTTCGCCTGGGCAACCTTGAGCATCCCAGGCGAGAGATCAACACCAACCACTCGCCCTCCAGAACCGACCGCAGCTGAAAGCGTTTCGAGATTGCGGCCCGTTCCCGTGCCGAGTTCGACCACGATGTCACCGGGCTCGAGTCGCAGCTCTTCGATCGCTCGTTTCGCCAACCGGCGTGCGCCGAACCAGCCATAGGGCTTCGACGCCACGTCGTAGAACGGCGCCATCCGGTCATAGAGCGAGCGAACCTCGGTCGCCTCCAACACCGCCACCGCGTCCTGCGGCTCAGCCTCGATCAACAAAGCTGCGAAATCTGCGCGAACCGGAGCCGGCGTGAACGCAGAAACGTTCGAACGCCCGCTGTTCCCAACAGGGAACCGGCCTGTCACCGATCCCGGGCCCGCGACGAGCAGGCGAGCCACTTGACCGACGACCTCGCGAACTGAACGGGTCCTCCACCCCAAACCCAACATCCAAGCATGTACTCGAACATGTGGTTCCGCCCACGGCTGAGACAACACATGTGCGTCACCGAGGCATGACCACGCCCCTTCTACGTTGCCGTCACGCTCCAAGCCTTGTGCCTCAGCACGCAGGTCGGCGATCTTCTCGGCGATCAAGGTGGGCGCACGCCCGATCAACGCTGCTCCTCACGACTGTGTGCAACATGTTCCCTCGACAGATCGAGCACCATACGAACGTGGGCGTCATCGAGCCGGTAGAAGACGTTCCGACCCGCACGCCGGTTCCGCACCACACCCGAACCCCGCAACAGGCGCATCGCCTGCGACACCTTTGTTTCCGACGCATCGACAACCGCCGCGATATCGCACACGCACAGCTCCCCCGCCTCCAACAACGCAAACAGAATCCGCACCCTCGTCGGATCACCCAGCAGACGGAACATTTGTGCCAGCTCAGAAGCCTCCTCTACATCAAGAAGGCTCGCGGCAACGGTCTCGACCCTCGGGCCGTCCACCAAAGGCACCGAACACTGATCCAAACCCACTACCGATTCCTTCACATATGTGAAGGTATGCGATCAAGGCGAAGGGTGTCAAGCTACCGCTGACGGCAGTCAGATTCCCTCGAAGCGAGTTGCCGCATTGACGAAGACTCTCGTCGGCGGTACTTCTCAGTAGTCAAATTGTCTGAACGAACCGTCGACGGCGATCGCAAAGACGATCTGTGACGACCAGGAAGCCTCGTCGCCCCCCATGCCGGGTGAATCTCCAGGCATGCCGGGTACAGACAACCCCACTGCCTCTGGCCGGTTCGTCAACAGTCGCTCCATTGCTTGAATCGGAACGTGACCCTCGACGACGTACCCGGCGACCAGCGCCGTATGACATGAGGCCAACTCGTCAGGAATACCCCAATCCAGCCGACGCCGCCTTCGATCAGGATCTTCCTCAAGCCGTACCTCGATCCCATTGTCTGCCAGGTACCCGACCCAACCGGTGCAACAGCCTCAACCAGGGTCGCGCCACACGTCCACCACAACACCATCAAGCGCGGATGATCCTCCGCCCGAGGCCTCGTTGGATCGACCCCCAACCAAATCCGCTTCGTCCGCGCATCCAATCAACAGAAGCCCGACTCCCGCACCAACGATCTGACCCATCAACGCCCGCCGCGACACGCGGCGTGAACGTGGAAGCATCGAGTCGTCAACCATCATGAAATCCGTCTCAGACACTGACACCGATGCTTAGCAAGCCTGTCAAGAATCCTCTCCACGTCTACTCCTCCTAGTCCGATACGGCAGCTGTTACAAGTGCGCTTAGAAACAGACCTGTCGACCGCGGGCCTACTCCATTCGTCTCTCCGAGCCGAGGTTGACGAGAGGACACCGCCCGACCATACTTCCGAAGTGCGACAGACTGTAGCTCAATCCGAAGAGAATACCCGGTGGGCGATCGGCGTCAACCAATTGGTCGCCGCCGTTGCGATCGCCACCGTAGTGACCCTTCTGATCATCGCAGTCACAAGCGCTGGGGGCGTCCAGGACGCACCCACGTTCGGAACTCAGTCCACAAATGCGCCCGACCGTCCTACCAACGATGAGGCTATGATCCGGGCGCTCGTGAGCTTCGGGCCGATCGGAGCCTGGGTATCCATCGGTGCACTTCTGCTGGCCCGAGCCAATCCGGGGCGCAAGATGAAGCTCGGCAGGAGCTCGACGTCAACACCCAGATAGAGTCGCGTGACCAAGTCCACACGTGACACACCAGCAGAGATGAGGGCGACAGCTACTCTCTGTCGCATATGAGAGCGTCGTTCCTTCGAATTGCGGCCATCGGTGTTGCACTCCTCCTGATTGCGGCTGGCGTGGTCGTCACGCGACCAGGATCAGAAGGCCAATGCCGTCCCATCGACGGGTCGGCGGCCACGATCTGGATCGAGGCAGCGCTGGATGCAATCCGCCGCGACTTTCCGGCTCCGACCGTCCACTCTCGCAACCTCTATCACCTCTCAGCAGCGTTGTGGGACACGTGGGCTGCGTTCGACGCCACGGCATCAGGCGTGTTCGTCGACGAACCTCAGGTCGCGGACAACGTCGTTTCGGCACGCATCGAGGCAATCAGTTTCGCGGCCCACCGAATGCTCACTGAGCGCTACCGGGACTCGACTGGAGCCGAGCAGAGCCTCGCCGAGTTCGACCTAACGCTCGCATCCTTGTGCTTCGATCCAGCTGGCGGCGCCGAGCCGGACAGCCCTGCCGCATTTGGTGTTCGAGTGGCCGATGCGATTCTGAGCGAGGCTCGCAATGACGGCTCCTTGGAGACTTCCGGCTATGCCGATCCAAGCTATGCGTCGGTGAATCCTCCGCTGGTCGTCGACGAGCCTGGCACTGAGATGGTTGATCCGAATCGTTGGCAACCGCTGTCGCTTTCCGAACAAGTCACCCAGAACGGACAACGCATCGAGGCGTCGCTCCAGGAATTCATCGGGCCGAACTGGGGGTTTGTCACGCCCTTCGCGATCGACCCGGACCCCGACCGTGGACTGCCGTTCGACCCGGGGCCACCGCCCCTGCTCGAAACCGACGACGACGACTTCGTCGCAGGAGCGAGTGAAGTCGTTGAGTTCTCCTCACGACTTGACCCGTCCAGCGATGCGACGATCGACATCTCACCAGCTTCGCTGGGCGACGTGGCGCTCGGCACCTACGACGCCGAAGGCAGACCAGTGAATCCTGTCACCGGAGCGCCGTACGCGCCGAACGTCGTCCTGGAAGCGGATTACGGCAGGGTCATCGCCGAGTACTGGGCCGACGGACCGGACTCAGAGACACCGCCCGGACATTGGAATACTCTCGCAATAGACGTCGCCAATGTGCTCGAAGCGGATGAGGCGCTCTCGATCGATGGTCTTGCGGTTAGTCGTCTCGAGTGGGACGTGAAAGTCGGGCTCGCGCTCAACGGCGCGCTCCACGACACCGCAATCGCGGTCTGGGGCACCAAAGCGCACTACGACTACGCACGTCCGATCTCCATGATCCGCTACCTCGGCCAGCGCGGCAAACTAGACGAAACGCCCGGCGTGATCGAGACCATTACGAACGAATCCTCGTCACCCGTTCAGCGTCACGGTCACCTCGCCGCCTACGTAGGTGAACAAGCCGTTCGAACATGGCTCGGCGAGCCCTTCAGCCCGACTTCGACCACTGCGGGTGTCGGATGGATTCGGGCCGCCCACTGGGTCCCGTACCAGCGGGCATCGTTCGTCAGTCCCGCCTTCGCCGGCTACGTCAGCGGCCACTCGGGCTTCAGCCGAGCAGCCGCAGAAGTCCTCACCGAACTTACCGGTTCACCATTCTTCCCCGGAGGCCTCGCGACCCACACCGTCGAGCCCGGCGACCTGCTCCACGAAGCCGGACCGACAGAGCCCGTGGTGCTGCAATGGGCGACCTACCGAGACGCCGCCGACCAAGCAGGAATCTCGCGCCTCTACGGTGGCATCCACGTCCGCGCCGATGATCTACGAGGCCGAACCATGGGCGCGGAGATCGGGAAGCTGGCGACCGAGCACGCGCGCAGCTACTTCCGCTCCTGATACTGCTCCGATCTAGTTCGGAGGCAGGGCTCAGGGGCAGGTCCTTTCGTTGCCTCCAGAGAATTCTGGTGCTTGACGAGCCTCGGCCGCCTCCGCAGTAATAGCAGCACCATTCTCGTTGATATCAGCGATCAGCCACTTCATCTCAGCGATCTCACGATTCTACGCCTCGATGATCTCACGGCCGAGCTCGCACACCCGAACGTCGTCGATCTCTGCACGCTCACTCGTCAGAATCGTTATCGAGTGATTGGGAATCATTGCACGCATCCACGACTCATCCTGCATGGTCGCCTGAAAATCGCAAGAGAGTCAACGCAACAGCGAACACGACAACGCTTCCCAGAACGATCCCGAGATTGACCATCTTGTTGCTGTACGTGCTGAGCATGAACCCCAACATGATCAGCGCCATGGCCGCTCCCATGTAGAAAGCCTTATAGAACCGTGTCTCGCTCCACGTCACATGTCCAATCTCGGACGAATTGAGGTACGTCAGGGCGAACATCACAGCGGTGGAGGTGATGAACATTGACCCCCGCAGACCGTTTGCGTGAAACACACGTTGGCTGGTTTTGCCAGACGGTTCTGATAGTTGCAACTTACAACTATCAGGACCTACGCTGGCCGCGTGCCAACGACGACACCTAGCTCAATCGCCGACGAATTCGTCGGCTTGATCCACGCCTTCGGTGTACTCAAAACCGATAGCACCCCATGCGGTCAGCCAATGTCGGTGTCAACTGCGCACGCGATCTGCGAACTCGCCCAGCACGGTCCGCTCACCCAGACCGACCTCGCCGCCCGGATTGGGCTTTCGACGAGTTCGGTCAGCCGGCTCGTCGACCAGCTCGTGCGGAAGGCTTGGGCTGCTCGCCACGATTCTGCGGCGCAAGGCGACAAGCGACTACGCCACATTACTCTCACCCGACCGGGCAACGATGCAGCTCGGAAGGTACTCGCCGCGAGAGCAGAACGCTTCGACGATCTGCTCGCCGCCATCGACCCGACCAGACATGCCCAAGTGCTCGAAGCGCTGCACCTCTTGAAAGAAGCCGCAGATGAACTCCGCTAGTCGAACCGCCAAGTCCCTTCTGTGTTGCCTGGGGCTGTTTCTACCCGTCGCGTGCTCCGAGACTGATGAGCTTGCACAGCGGCAGCAGGAAGTAGCCGAGGCCGGAGCGGCCGTTATGCCATTCGACTTGGACGCAACCACACATATCTTCACGGCGACCGACAACGGCGGAATCCAGGAAGTCGTTGCTGACGATGCGTCGGATACCAACAACATCGCGTTGATCGAGCTCCACTTGGCGGACGAGGCGGCCAAATTTCAGTCCGGCGACTTCTCAGACCCCGAGGCAATCCATGGATCAGCAATGCCAGGCCTGGCTGTTCTTCAGGAGCGCTTCGACGAGGTCGACGTGGCCTTACTCC
>JABDJC010000012.1 GCA_013003395.1 Acidimicrobiia bacterium | reverse complement strand
CCGTGACGCCGGTCACCTTCACGCCATGTTCCAGAGCATCTTCCAACGCCCGCCCACCGGGAAACGCCGGGAGCAACGCTGGATGAGTGTTCACGATCCGGTTCGGATACCGCTCGATGGCGACGGGTGCGAGGATCCGCATGAAGCCGGCGAGCACCACCAGGTCGATGTGATGCGGCTCGAGCGCCTCGCACACGGCCTCTGTGAATTCGTCTCGCGTGGCGAAGTCCGTCCAGTCGACCACGGTCGAGTCGATCCCCGCCTTCTGTGCCCGTTCGAGGGCTCGCACGTCTGGTCGGTCGGACAGCACGACGACGACCTCGGCACCGAAGGCGTCGTCCTCGTCGATGGCAGCCAGCAGCGCTGCCAGGTTCGTGCCTGAACCCGATACGAGGACCGCAAGCCGCGCTACACCCATCGCCCGCTCCGACTGACCGAGCCGTATCGGCAACCGATGCCGCCTCGCAGGAAGGCTGAACGCTTCAGCGTGCCGCCAGCGCCTCTTGCATGGCGGTGCCCATGTCGGTCGGGGTTGGCGCCATGACCACGCCTGCCTTCGTCAGCGCCGCGATCTTGGCCTCCGCCGTGCCCTGGCCGCCAGAGATGATTGCCCCGGCGTGACCCATCCGCTTGCCGGGAGGAGCGGTTGTACCCGCAATGAACCCGGCGACCGGCTTGGTCATGTTCTGCTCGATCCACTCCGCAGCTTCCTCTTCTGCCGTACCGCCGATCTCACCGATCATGATGACACCCTCGGTCTCAGGGTCATCGTTGAACAGTGACAGACAGTCGACGAAGTTGGTTCCGTTCACCGGGTCGCCACCGATACCGATGGCGGTGGTCTGGCCGAGGCCGTTGTTCGTCAACTGATAGACCGCTTCATACGTCAACGTGCCGCTGCGACTCACCACACCGATCTTGCCGGGTTGGTGAATGTAGCCAGGCATGATGCCGATCTTGCATTCCTGAGGCGTGATGACTCCCGGGCAGTTGGGTCCAACGAGGCGAGTGTCTGTGCCGACGAGGAAACGCTTGGCGATGACCATGTCGGCTACCGGGATTCCCTCGGTGATGGCTATGACGAGCTCGACGCCTGCGGCAGCGGCCTCCATGATCGCGTCTGCGGCGAACGGCGGCGGCACGAAGACCACTGAAGCCGTTGCCCCGGTTTCTGCAACCGCCTCCGCCACTGATCGGAAGATCGGCAGCTCGGCGTGATACGTGTCGCCACGACCCTGCACTCCGGAATGGTCTGTCTCCCCTTCGAACACTTCGGTCGTTCCGGCTCGACTGGGATGTACGGCTCCCACCATCTGCGTCCCGTAGGCGAGGGCGGTGTCCGTATGGAACCGTCCCGTCTTGCCCATTCCCTGCACGAGCACTTTGGTGTCTTTGTCTACGAGAACGCTCACTTGGTCAGCTCCAGGATCTTCACGGCTCCGTCTTTCATGTCTGCAGCTGACACGAGGTCGAGGCCCGACTCGTCGAGCAGCTGCTTGCCGAGTTCGACGTTGGTTCCTTCGAGGCGAACCACGAGCGGCACCTCGAGTCCCACCTCTTTGACGGCGTCGATCACACCCTTGGCGATCACGTCGCACTGCATGATCCCGCCGAAGATGTTGACGAAGATTCCCTTCACCGCCGGGTCCTTCGTGATGATCTTGAAGGCTGCCGCAACCTTGTCAGCCGTTGCACCGCCTCCGACGTCGAGGAAGTTGGCGGGTTCGCCACCTACGTACTTGATGATGTCCATCGTTGCCATTGCCAGGCCGGCGCCGTTGACCATGCAACCGATGGATCCGTCGAGCTTGATGAAGCTGAGCCCGTGTTCGCTCGCCTCGAGCTCTGCGGGATCCTCTTCGCTCTCGTCGCGCATCTCAGCGACTTCTGGATGCCTGTACAGCGCGTTGGCCTCGAAGCTCATCTTGCCGTCGAGAGCCATGACTCGGCCATCGGTGGTGACCACCAACGGGTTGATCTCGAGAAGGTCGGTGTCGAGTTCGACGGCCGCCGAAGCGATGGTCTTGAAGAACTTCAGGCCATTGCGATGCGAGTCGCCGTCCAAACCAAGATCGTGCGCCAACTGGGCGGCCTGATAATCGAGCAAGCCGAACGCCGGATCGATTTCGACACGAAGGATCTTCTCCGGCGTCTCCTCGGCAACCACCTCGATCTCGGTACCACCTTCGGTAGAGGCCATGATGATGAACCGGCTCGTTGCTCGGTCGAGCAGGACCGACAAGTAGAGCTCGCGGTCGATGCCAATACCTTGCTCGATGTACAGCCGGTTCACCTGCTTGCCCTCAGGCCCTGTCTGCACCGTCACCAAAGTCGACCCGAGCATCTTTTCGGCGAGTCCGCGGACCGCCTCTTCGGCCGCAGAGACGCCCCCGTCGATGCCTGCCGTGACGACCGTGACGCCGCCGAGATCAGGGTGTTCGTTGAATCGGCCCTTGCCGCGTCCGCCGGCGTGTATCTGAGACTTCACGACGACGACCTTGTTGCCCGTCTCCTCCATGAGCGGCCGCACTGCAGCAACTGCTGCATCGACCGTTGTGGCGACTCTGCCTTCGGGAACGGGGATGCCTCGAGCCTTCATCAGCTTCTTGGCTTGGTACTCGTGGACCTTCAAACGATTTCCTCCTCGCAGGACACGGCAATGACACGACGAGGTCGCATCGGGGTGAACAGGTCAGCTTTTCAGGTTCTCGCGAACCCAACTCGTGATTTGGTCGAGAGACGTGCCGGGCGTGAAAATCTCGGCCAGTCCCTTCTCTTTGAGCGTCGGGATGTCTGCCTCAGGGATGATGCCGCCGCCGAACACCAGGATGTCGTCTGCTCCGCGCTCGGCGAGGAGTTCGACCACTCTCGGGAACAACGTCATGTGAGCGCCAGACAAGACAGAGAGGCCGATGCCGTCTGCGTCTTCTTGAATTGCGACTTCGACGATCTGCTCCGGAGTCTGGTGCAACCCGGTGTAAATCACTTCGACGCCTGAGTCACGCAGTGCCCTGGCGACCACTTTGGCTCCACGATCGTGACCGTCGAGACCCGGCTTGGCGATGATGACTCTGCTCGGCATGCGCTGGAGGTTACCAACCCGACACACTGCCCCCGCCATGGCATGTGGACGCAATGCCGTATCGGTACGATCGACACCTGCCGGCCCGGAGACGTCACGTGAAAGTCGACTTCAAGAAATCGCTCAGTTGCTACAAGGCGACCTCAGGACGATTCGACGTGATCGAAGTGCCGCCGCTGAACTATCTGATGGTCGACGGGGAAGGTGCACCAGGGGACACGGCTCATGCCGACGCGATCGAGGCGCTATACCCGATGGCTTATACGTTGAAGTTCAAGAGCAAAGTGGACCTGGGTCGCGACTACGTCGTGCCTCCCCTCGAGGGCCTGTGGTGGGCCGACGACATGCGGTCGTTCACGACGGATCGCAACCCGTCCAAGTGGCATTGGTCGATGATGATCATGCTCCCCGACTGGCTGAAAGACGCCGACGTCGAGGCCGCGAAGGGGGTCGTCGCCGACAAGAAGTCGGTCCCCACGGCGTTGGGCCGCGTCGACCTACGGCGACTGGAAGAGGGAACCGCCTTCCAGACACTTCACATCGGCTCATTCGACGACGAGGGTCCGGTCCTCGAGGAGCTACACAACGAGGTGATCCCGTCTCGGGGGTTCGTCATGACGCAGCACCATCACGAGATCTACCTCAGCGACTTCCGCCGCGTGACCCCGGAGAAGCTCCGAACGATCCTGCGCCAACCGGTGGCCCCAGCCGCCTAGGCCGATCGGCCGCCCGTCAGCGCCGCAACGCCTCGACGTCGTCCATGCAATCGGGCACGACGAGGCTTTCTCCATCTCCGAGATCGGGGTAGACGACGTCGAGTTCGGGCACACCAGATCTATCGACGACAGATGCGGTGATCGACAGCCCTGAGGCGTTGAAGCACGACGCCGCATTCTCCAGTGCCGTTCGGTATTCGCCGACCGTGAACCGGTGTTGGTTCCATGGCTCGTATCGGACTTCGAGGACGTCGCCTGTGGCTCCGTCGACGAGCTGCCGATCGCCCAGGGGTGTGTCGAGGACCACCGCCATGCCGTCGGCGCAATCCTCACCTCGCGGCAGTCGACCTTGATGATTGGCGGTGATGGTCACCGTATCGTCGCTTTCTTCGACAGTGAACTCGGGTTCGGCGTTGCAGCTGTTCACGGAAACAAACACCGTCGTGCCGTCGCCGGAAGCGACGGCGTCGATGACTGGCACCGTGCCCGCACATGCGCTTGCGATGAGCGCAACCACCCCGAAGAACAACAAGCGGGCAAGTCTCATGGTGTTCTGACGAGACCGAGCCGTCGACAGGTTCCCGGGATTCACACGCGCTCGAGTGGGGCCCAAGCCAGCAGCAACCGCTTGCGACCGATCTGATCGAAGGCGACCCACGCCTCGGCACGATCGCCACTACCGATGAGTTCCTGGACCGTGCCGACACCCCACTGTTGGTGGCGCACGCGATCGCCCAGGTCGATCTCGTTTCCGTCAACGGTTGGTCTCGCCCCACCGATGGTCTCGATCTTCGGATTGCGTTTGCCTCGCTTGGCTTCGACCTTGAAGTGGTCTGGGATCTCAGAAAGGAAGCGACTCGGTCCGTTGTAGTTGGTCCCACCCCACATGTTTCGACTCCAAGCACGCGTCAGGTAGACCACTTCCATCCCTCTCGTGAGGCCAACGTACGCGAGACGCCGCTCTTCCTCGAGTTCGGCCGGATCGCCGAGAGCCCGCATGTGCGGAAAGACACCATCCTCCATGCCGGTGATGAACACGACAGGGAACTCCAAGCCTTTCGCGTTGTGGAGTGTCATCAACGTCACTGCCTCGGAGCCGTCCTCGAGCGAGTCCAGATCGGCGACCAGCGAAATCGACTCGAGAAACATCTCGAGCTTGCGAATTGCTTCCAGCTCGTGCCACGGTTCGTCGCCGATCGACGCCGGGCCGACTTCTTCGAACTCGGACATCGCTGAGAGCAACTCTTTCAGGTTCTCTTCGCGACCCATCGCCTCGATGGTCCGCTCGGCGCGGATCATGTCCATGTAGCCGGTGTCGTTGAGCACTGCTTCGATCGCGGCGGTTGGCGACTCGTCGGCCTTCTCGCGCAAGAAGTCCATGAGCTCCACAAACTCGAGGATCTGCTTGCGAGCGCGAGTCGACAAACGGGTGTTCTCTTCAGATCGACGCAGCGCCTCGAAAAACCCGATGCCGAGCCCTTCTGCGAATCGATCGACATATCCGACAGACGTATCCCCGATCGCTCGTTTCGGGACATTGATGATTCGCTTCATGGATACCGTGTCGTCGGGGTTCACGATGGCTCGCAGGTAGGCGAGCGCGTCCTTGACCTCACGGCGGTCGTAGTACTTCAGGCCACCGACGACCTGATATGGAATCCCGAAGCGAACGAAGACTTCTTCGATGACACGGCTCTGGCTGTTCGTCCGGTAGAACACAGCGAACTCGCCGAGGCCTCTGCCCGCAGTTTCCATGGCGCCGATCTGCTCAGCGATGAAGCCGGCTTCATCGTGCTCGTCTTGGCCCTCGTAGGTGACGATCGGGTCGCCTTCGCCCAGGTCGGACCACAGACGCTTCGGCTTGCGGCTCGTGTTGTTCGAGATGACGGCGTTGGCTGCGTCGAGAATCGTCTGCGTGGAGCGGTAGTTCTGTTCCAACATGACGATGCGTGCGTCCGGATAGTCCTTCTCGAACTCGAGA
The DNA here is from genome assembly GCA_013003395.1 of Acidimicrobiia bacterium. Taxonomy (GTDB): domain Bacteria; phylum Actinomycetota; class Acidimicrobiia; order Spongiisociales; family UBA5794; genus JABDJC01. The sequence continues at coordinate 16,187 of JABDJC010000012.1, read as the reverse complement.
ATGTTGCGGAGGTCCGCTCCTCGGAACGCATAGATGCTCTGATCGGAGTCGCCGACCACACACAGGTTGCCGTGGCGATCGGCCAGGATCTTGACGAGCATGTACTGGGCGTGGTTCGTGTCCTGGTACTCGTCGACGAGGATGTACCTGAATCGATCCTGATAGCTGATGGCCACGTCAGGGAACGCTCGAAACAAGTCGACGGTGACCATCAGGATGTCATCGAAGTCCATGGCGGACGCCTCGAGCAACCGCTGCTGGTACAGCCGGTACACGTCCGCGACTTTCTCGTGATAGAAGCCACTCTCGGACGACTGGAACGATTCATAGTCGACGAGCTCGTTCTTGGCCTTCGAGATGGTTCCTTGAATCGCCCGCGGCGGGAAGCGTTTCGAATCGAGATCGAGGTCACGGATGCAGTAGGTGATGAGTCGCAGCGAGTCGGCCTGGTCGTAGATCGAGAAGGCCGATCGATACCCAAGCCGTTGCGCCTCACGCCGCAAGATTCGGACACAAGCAGAGTGGAACGTGGACACCCACATCGATCGAGCCACGCCGCCAACGAGGTGCGCCACCCTGTCCTTCATCTCGTTGGCTGCCTTGTTCGTGAAGGTGATCGCAAGAATCGCGTAAGGCGAAACGTCCATCTCTTGCACGAGGTATGCGATTCGCTGGGTCAGCACCCGAGTTTTCCCTGAACCGGCACCGGCGACGACCAACACAGGTCCATCGGTTGTTGCAACAGCTTCGCGCTGGGCAGGGTTGAGATCGATCAGAAGAGGGGAATCAGGCATGGCCCGATTATATGACACGCGTGTAGTTCGATCCCAGACCGCGAAAACCGGCCGTAGATCAGTCTCCGCTGAGGCTGGACAAACTGCTGCGAGCCTCTTTGATGAGGGCCTCTTGGTACCGCTTGGCAGATTCGACGACTGCGGCGATAGGCGGAACGATGGTCGACAGCGTCCGCAGAACACCCTCGGTGAAGACTCCCGGCCGACGGGCTGCCAGCACGAGGATCCCAACCGTGTCGCCGCGCACTTCAAGCGGAGCGGCGTAGTACGAACCGAGTTGCTCGGGGGCAACATTGGGGTCAGGGAGCTGGCCGTTGAGGTACATGATGTTCAGGTCGACGGGATCGATGTCCTCGCCGACGATCGACTTGAGCTTGCGGGCAGTCCTCACGTGAAGGTCCTCATGCTCCTCGGGACTGCGGTTTTCCAGTGCCTGCACGTACGCAGCGAGGTCGTCGACCATGAAGACTGCGCCGATGTCGAACCCGATGAGCCGCCGGACGCTCTTGAGTACTTCGGTGATCGAGGTGCGAAGCTCCATCGACCGAGTTCCGATACCGGTCAGTTCGTTCACCACTGTCGCTTCGAACAGCTTGCGATCGAGCATCTCACAGACACGAGTCAAGACATCTGTCTCGCCGAGAGTCGGGAGATCAGGCTTCTCGTCGCTCGAAAGTGAGTGGAGTGCACGGGTGGCGAGAATGGTTCGTATGTGCGCGATGAGTCCGTCGCCCAGAGCATCCTTGGTGAGGTATCCGTCTGCGCCCGAACGCTGACCCCAGTACCGGTCTTCTTCGGTGTCGCGTGCGGTGAGGATCAACACAGGAGTCTTCGCCACGGCCGGATCGTCCTTGATCAGGCGACAGACCACATACCCGATGAGTTTCGGCATCTGAACGTCGAGCAGCACGAGGTCGGGTTGCTCTTCGTAGAAACGGGTGATGGCCTCGATACCGTCACTGGCCAACACCACTTCGTAGCCAGCTGGTTCGAGCAGTCGGGTGACCGCTGTTCTGAGTACCGGGCTGTCGTCTGCAACGAGAATCTTCACTGCGTTGGCTCCATGAGTCGAGATTTGATGAGATTGCGAAGGGTTGTTCCGAGTCCTTCTCGTTCTCCGCTTCCCTTCTGGAGGCAGAGATCGACGCCTGCGGCGAGTGCTCTCTCATGGTCTTCGGCACGAGCAACGCCCGACAAAAGCACTATGGGAATTTCTGGCCGAATTGTTCGGATCGCCTGCGCCGTCTCGACGCCGTCAGCCTCGGGCATGTCGTAGTCGACCACCACGGCGTCATAGCTGCCACCTTCCAGCTGCTCGAGTGCCTCTGTCATCCCAGAGACTGCGTCAACTAGCCACCCGTCTGCGGCAAGGACTCCCCCGAGGACTTCGCGGACTCCCAAGGAGTCGTCGACTACCAAGACCGAATTCATCGGCGCGTTGTCGTTGTTGTCGGCATGCTCGAGCAAGCTGCTCGTATCGAGAATGAGCGCAACCGCTCCTCCCCCGAGCATCGCTGCCCCGGTGAGGTAGTCCGGACCGTCAAGCATCGGCTTGAGCGATCTTGCCGCTACTTCGCGTGTCGCGACGACTTCTGCGACCGAGATGGCAAATGGTCCCAGCGGACCGACCAGTACCAAAATGGCCGTGGGTTCTGCGCTCTTGGGCAGCCCCATTGCCTCCGCCAACGACAGCAGCGGCAGCCGATGCGAACCATGTACGAGCTCTGATCGTCCGTTGTCGGTTTCCACGACAGCATCGCTCATGTCGAGAATCTCGGTCACTTCTGAAGCCGGAACTCCCCACTGGCGCCCCGCCGAGCGCACGAGGTGTGCCCGCTGCAGGACCCGCGACATGGGGACGGTCAATCTGATCTTGGTTCCGGCTCCGTCGGCTGACTCCAGTTCCAGAGCGCCGTAGAGCCGCTCGACGACAGCACGCAATTGTGCAAGTCCTGAGCCTTCTCCCACGAGGTCGGTATCCGAGTCGGACGTTGACGTCCCCTGGCTGAACAAGAGGGATCGCAGTGCCGGTTCCGTGGCGTCGCCGGCCAAGTGCCCTCCGTCTCGGCCCATCTGCTCCACCGCCTGCCAGTCGATGCCTCGGCCATCGTCAGATATCTCTATCACCACCACATCGTCGGCCATATGAGCCGCGATTCGAATCTGCGCAATGTGCGACTTGCCGGCGGCAGTCCGCTCATATGCCGACTCGATGCCGTGCTCTACCGCATTCACGATCAGATGGCGGAGCGGTTCTGCGAGTAGCTCGGAGACCTGGCGATCCACGTGGATTTCTCCACCTTCGATCGTCAGGGTTATCTCCTTCTCGGTCTTACGAGAGAGGTATCCGACGAGCTGACTCAGCGGACGGAGTATTCGTGACAACGGCGCCGACGCCAGCTCGAGAGCTTCCTCTCGCAACGCCACGGCAGCATCGTGAACGATTCCCAATGCCCCTTCATGGGGCGAGCCGACTTCGAGGTCTGATGAAAGTGCTTCGACGTCGATTCGCAGCGAGGCGGCTGCACCGATCAGGCTGTAGAGCTGGCCGGCGTTCACGGTGACCGAATCCGTGGCTTCCCATTTCTCGAGGGCGCCGACGAGACCGCCGAGCGAGTGGGCTTCAACCTCGATCGGAGCTTTGGTAGAGGTCGGTACGTGATGGTCGAGGTCACGGGCGCGGCCGGTCCCTGACGAGCCCATCATCGTGTGGGCCAACGGTCGCGACGGATCTGGCTCGCGTTCCATCGCAACTCGATACTCAGCCGGCTCCGGCTTGGTATCTGCGCTGTCGGCGACATCGAACATCGGGGTGGTTTCTTGGCGGTACGCAGGCCCGGAATCGATGCTGTAATCCTCGAAAGTTGTGGGCGCTACCGAAGACGATTGCTGAGCTGGGGACTCGTAGCCGACGATGCCGGACGGTTCCCTCGACGAGAGAGCGGATTCGAGAGCGGCGAGCGCATCGGTCAATGCCGTCGAGCCGGTCTCGGGATCTCCTTCAAGCGCCGGAATCAACTGCAACGAGACGGTTTCGAGCGCTTGACCGAGCACCTCGGTCCCGGCACGCTCGCCAGCTTGGACGGTGCGCCACGTCGATTCGAGTCGTTCCCCCGCGACACTGATCGCCACGAATCCCATGACTCGACCGGTTCCTTTGATCGTGTGCCCTTCTCGGAGCATCACGCCGGACGTCTCTGCATCGAGACGGCCTTCGATCATGGCCCGAGCGCCATCGACCAGGCGTTCTGAACGCTCCGTCAACTCGACCCGAAACAGTTCGGCGAGTTCGGGGTCAGTCGTCCACCCCAATGGCCACCTCAATCACACGAAAGTACTTGCTCATGCGATATCGACAGCTGGCTAGTGCGCCTTGAGAAGATTGGCGTTCATTCCCACTCGATTGTGGCTGGCGGTTTCGAGGAGATGTCGTAGGCGACTCGGTTGATCCCGGACACCTCGTTGATCACCCGAGAGGAGATTCTCTCCAACAGTTCGTACGGCAATCGTGCCCAGTCGGCCGTCATGGCGTCGTCGCTCGTAACCGCCCGCAGTATCAGCGGGTAGGCATAGGTGCGCTCATCGCCTTGTACCCCGACGGTTTTCACTGCAGGAAGCACACCAAACGTCTGCCAGAGCTCTCCGTACATGCCGGCACGCCGAATCTCTTCGAGAATGATGGCGTCAGCGGCGCGCAAGGTGTCGAGGCGTTCTTTCGTCACTTCGCCGATGATTCTGACGCCAAGGCCAGGACCGGGGAAAGGCTGTCTCCACACGATCTCCTCGGGCAGGCCCAGTTCCTCGCCAACGGCCCTGACTTCGTCCTTGAAGAGGTCACGCAATGGCTCCACGAGGCTGAACTTCATATCTTTGGGAAGTCCACCCACGTTGTGATGACTTTTGATCTTCGCGGCATCCTCGGTCCCGGACTCGATGACGTCGGGATACAGCGTTCCTTGCACCAAGAACCTGGCGTCAGAGACGTCGGCGGCAACTTCCTCGAAGACGCGGATGAACGTTTCGCCGATGATCTTGCGCTTCTCTTCCGGATCGGTGACCCCCACCAACGCATCGAGGAAGCGATCTTCGGCCCGCACATGGATGAGATTCATGTTGAAGTGGCGTCGGAAGGTCTCTTCGACTTGCTCAGCCTCGCCATGGCGCATCAGACCGTGATCTACGAAGACGCAGGTGAGCTGGTCGCCGATGGCATGGTGCACGAGCGCTGCTGCAACCGATGAGTCGACTCCGCCGGACAACCCGCAGATGACGGAGGCATCGCCGACGGACTCGCGCACGGCAGCAGTCGATTGCTCGATGATGCTCACGTTGGTCCACGCAGGACGGGCGTCGCACACATTGTGGAGGAAGTGCTTGAGGATCTCCTGACCCCGGTCGGTGTGTCCGACTTCAGGGTGGAACTGGACGCCGTAAATCCGCTTCTCAGCGTGCTCCATCGAGGCGACCGGAGAGTCGGGAGTGGAGGCCGTCACGTAGAAACCCGCTGGTGGTTTCACGACGGCATCGCGGTGACTCATCCAGACGTCTTGAGTCTCGGGAAGCTCCGAGTAGAGCACCGAGTCACCCGCGGTGACGCTCAGCGAGGTGCGGCCGTATTCGGCAACGTCGTTGCGAGCCACTTCGCCACCGAGCCCATGGGCGATGAGCTGATGCCCGTAGCAAATGCCGAGCACCGGAATGCCGAGCTCGAAGATCTCGGGATCGACCGTGTAGGCGCCTTCGGCATACACCGAGGCCGGCCCGCCAGAGAGGATGACGCCAACCGGGGCCCGCCGCTTAACCTCTGCAGCGCTGATGTCCCTGGGCACGATCTCGGAGTAGACGTGCGCCTCGCGCACTCGCCTTGCAATGAGTCGTGAATACTGCGCACCGAAGTCGACGACGAGCACGCGATCGAAATCGCCACTCGACGCGTGGCCAGACGAAACCCGGTCCGCCTGATCGGTCGCTTGCGGTTGGTCTGCCACTCAGCCCATTCCGACGTGCTGTGCGCGCTGGAGCGTCTTGCCTTCTGTCTGAAGGGCAGGCGCCACCATCACTTCGGCCTTTTGGAATTCCTTCACGTTGGCGTAGCCGGTAGTCGCCATCGACACCCTGAGAGCGCCGAAGAGGTTTCTCCTGCCGTCGTTCTCGTGTGCCGGACCAACCAGGATCTCCTCGAGCGACCCCAACGTTTCAGTTTTGACCCTCGCACCACGCGGCAGCGTTGGATGGAATGTGGCCATGCCCCAATGGTGTCCGCTGGCAGGTGCCTCTTGTGCGGTGGTCAACGGCGAGCCCAACATGACGGCGTCTGCACCACAGGCGATGGCCTTGGCGATGTCTCCGCCCGTGCGCATTCCGCCGTCGGCGATCACCTGCACGTACCGACCGGTCTCCTCGAGATAACGAATTCGAGCACCTGCTGCGTCGGCGATGGCGGTCGCTTGCGGGACACCGATTCCGAGGACGCCGCGTGATGTGCACGCAGCACCGGGACCAACCCCGACCAGTATGCCCATTGCTCCTGTGCGCATCAGATGCAGGGCGCCGGCGTACGAGGCGCATCCTCCGACGATCACCGGCATCTCCACACTTGCGATGAATCGATTCAGATCGAGCGGCTCGACACGGGTGGAGACGTGCTCAGCGGAGACCACGGTGCCCTGGATGACGAGCACGTCGAGGCCACCATCGCGAGCCATGGGGAAATACCGTTCGACGTTCTGAGGCGTGAGGCTCGCAGCCGCGATGATGCCGCCGGCTTTCACCTCGGCGACACGTTGCCCTATGAGGTCGGGGTTGATGGGCTGGAGATACAGTTCTTGCATTCTCCGAGTCGCCTTCTCGGGTGGCAACGCGCTGATCTCGTCGTAGACCGGCGTCGGATCGTCGTACCGAGTCCACAAACCTTCGAGGTTGAGCACCGCCAGACCACCGATTCGGCCGATCTCGATCGCCGTTGCGGGACTGACTGCCGAATCCATCGCGGAACCCATCATCGGGATCTGAAATGAGAAGGCGTCGAGTTCCCACGTCAGGTCCACGTCGTCGGGATCACGAGTCCTGCGGCTCGGAACAATCGCAATGTCGTCGAAGCCCCAAGCGCGGCGGCCCGACTTGGCCATGCCGATTTCGATGTCCAACAGAATCCTCCCGATAGCGCCAGCGAAGGCAAAGGGTACCAGCGCCCGATGAAGCTCCTTCGCTTAGTCTTCACCTTCGCGGACTGTGTTTGTCCGAACGAGCGCAGAGGGTCCCACCGACCATTGCGAGAACCCATTTCCGCCGGCGAGCGCAGCGAGGGCCCATGTCCCCGTCGCGAGCGCAGCGAGAACCTCTGTCCCCCTCGCGAGCGCAGCGAGTGTTGGGGGGACAGCGGCCGCCAGGCCGCAGGGGGCATCACCGTACGAGAACCCTCCTCGATCGCCGCGTCAGAACCTGACGCACGCGCTAACCCTTCACCCGTTGTGCCCCCTCCCAACCTCCCCCAAACGTCTCCTCCGTCGACGGGGGAGGAGAAAGACATCCATCCCCTCCCCTCGCGAGCGACGCGAGAGCCTTTGTCCCCCTCGCGAGCGCCAGCGAGTGTTGGGGGGACGCGGCCTCCTGGGCCGCAGGGGGGCATCACCGTACGAAGAGCGTTCCCGGTCGTCGCGTCAAACCTGCCGTCGCGATCGGCCTTCACCGTTGTGCCCCCTCCGCACCTAGCGGTGCTTCCTCCCCCAAACGTCTCCTTCGTCGACGGGGGAGGAGAAAAGCAACTGTCCCCTCCCCAGCGAGCGGTACGTGGACCTCTGTCCCCCTCGCGAGCGCAGCGAGTGCTTCTCTGTCCCCCTCGCGAGCGCAGCGAGTGTTGGGGGGACGCGGCCTCCTGGGCCGCAGGGGGGCATCACCGTACGAGAACGTCCTCGGTCGCCGCGTCTTGAGCTCTGCGAACGGGTAACGCTTCACCCGTTGTGCCCCCTCCGCGGCTAGCGCCGCTTCCTCCCCCAAACGTCTCCTTCGTCGACGGGGGAGGAGAAAGGCAACTGTCCCCTCCCAGCGAGCCACGCGAGAAACCTGTCCCCCTCACGAGCGCAGCGAGCGTTTCTCTGTCCCCCTCGCGAGCGCAGCGAGTGTTGATGGGACAGAGGCCGCCAGGCCGCAGGGGGGCATCATCGTACGAAGACGCCTTCGTCCGCCGCGCCACAACCCACGAACGCGATCGACCTTCACCCGTTGTGCCCCCTCCCGACCTCCCCCAAACGTCTCCTTCGTCGACGGGGGAGGAGAAAGGCAAACGCCCCCGCCCCAGCGAGCCACGCGAGAAACCTGTCCCCCTCACGAGCGCAGCGAGCGTTTCTCTGTCCCCCTCGCGAGCGCAGCTAGTGTTGGGGGGACAGCGGCCGCCAGGCCGCAGGGGGGCATTGCCGTGCGAGCACTCCCTCGGTCGCCGCGCACTGAGCTTTGCGAACGCGATCGACCTTCTCCCGTTGTGCCCCCTCCGCGGCTAGCGCCGCTTCCTCCCCCAAACGTCTCCTCCGTCGACGGGGGAGGAAACCAAACCTGTCACCCTCGCGAGCGCAGCGAGCGTTTCTCTGTCCCCCTCGCGAGCGCAACGAGTGTTGGGGGGGCGGCGGCCGCCAGGCCGCAGGGGGGCATTGCCGTGCGAGACCGTTGACGGCAGGATTTACTCGTCGATCGGCGGTGGCGCTCCATCGATACCGGCTTCGGAGATCGCGTCGTCTCGCACTTCGGAGTCGGCCTCCGCGCCCTTGCGGCGGGCGACGCCTTCAGCGCGAGCCGCATCCATGCGCTCCGTGGTCAGACGAGGCAAGGCGTAGAACAGCAGCAGAATGTAGGCAACGACGACGATGAAGTATGGCCACCGCAACGCCATGGAGCGCCCGACGATCGGGGTGGCCAGCGCAACGATGCCGCCGCCGATCGCCGACCCGATGGGAATCATCCCCCACCCGAAGAACCGATAAACCGAGTTGACGCGACCCAGCAGGTTGTCGGGAATGATCGTCTGTCGCAGCGACACCGTGATCACGTTCCAAAGCACGACGGTCGCCATGAACACCACTGTCATGAGGAACACGATCCACCAGCGGTTGGTGACCCCGATCACCAGCGTGGTGACGATTCCGGCACCCATGGTCAGCCACAACGAACGCCCCGAACCGAGCGCTTCCGAGATTCTGGCGGCAAATATGCTTCCCAGAATCCCGCCGATGGCGCCTCCCATCATGAGAACCGCGAAAATGAACGCGCCTCCGGATTCGAACCCAAAGGTTTCACCGAGCGACGCGAGTACACCGCTGAACAGGCCTGTGGTGAGGTCGAGATTCTCCTGGGCGAACAGCACGAATGTGGACCCCACCGCCATCCCGAGACCGTTCAGCAGGCCGAGAGTGATGGCCAGCGGGCGGAGTAGCGGGTGGTTCCACAACCACAGGAAGCCCTCCTTGATCTCGCTCTTCATGTCTACTGGTGCTCGCGACGAGGCCTCAGCGGCGTCCTTGGCCCTGAAGTCGCCGCCAATGAGGAAGATGAGACCGGCGGCAACGGCAAACGTACCCGCATCGATGAAGAAGGGGACAGCGAAGCCAATGGCGAGCAGCAGGCTGCCGAGCGGCGGACCCACGAAGCTGTTGGCGACCATCTCGGCGCCCCACATGTTCCCGTTCGCCTTCTCCAGATGTTCCGGTTCCACAATTGCGGGCAAGATCGTCTGGGCGGCGTTGTCGCGCAGCACCTCGGCAAACCCGAACAGCAACGACGCAACGATCAACACCCAGTAGATCTGAAGGTTCGTCTGCACGTCGATGCCGGCAGCCAGCGAATCGGGCGAAGGCAGACGGCTCTCGTTGGCTACGACCGCGGCGGCGACGAACAACGTGATGGCCGTTCGAACAACGTCCATCGAGACGATGAGTTTCCGTCGGTCGACCCTGTCGGTGATGACGCCGGCCGGAAGCGCAAACACAAGCCAGGGAAGTCGTTGTACCACCGCGATCAACGCGATGAGAAACGGATCTCGTGTCACGGCCGAGGCCAGCCACGGATAGGCGATTTGAGCGACCCCATCACCGAGGTTGCTCACGACACTTGACGTCCACAGACGCCAATAGGTCCCACCGAGGCGGACCTTCTCTTTCACCTTTGTGGTCACGAGGCCTCCTCGGGAGATTCGTTGGGCAGGGCGGGGTTTCTCGTCGGGAAAACGCCGAGCAGCATTCCGTAGACCACGTCGCCGTCTCGCACTTCGGCACTGAACTCGTCCGACAGTTCCGTGAGCCGGACGACGTACTCGGCGGCACGGTCGTGGGAGATGCGCGAATGGCGGAGCGTGAACAGACCATGGTGGGGCGAGTCCTCATCGACTTCCCCGTCGAGGTGCTCGACTTCGGCCATCGCCTGTCTGAGGAAGTGCCCCGGTCCGAAACCCTTTCCGAGCAGGAACGTCCGGGCTGTTCGCCCGAAAAACTTCTCCGTCATCGCCCGCACCTGGCGAGTCCTGACCACTTGAATCAACTCGGCGTCGAGCAGCACGTTGAGGTGATGCGCAACTGTGCCTTTCGGCTTGTCCAGCGCCTCGGCGAGATCGGACGTGGAGGCCGAACGCTCCAGCAGCATGTCGAGAATGGCGAGCCGAGTCTCGTCGCCGAGCGCCTTGAGCTGCTCCGGGCTGCTCGTCACCATCGTGTCTTCGAGTTCGTAATCGAGTTCATGGATCGGCATTCTCCGAATGTACGGCATAAGCCGTACATTCGTCAAGTAGATCGTCGAAGACGAGCGAGAGCCAGCCCCGCCGCGAGTACGGCAAGTCCAACCAGCAGCGCGATGCCCAGCCGGATCGGCGAAGCGGGCTCCGCCTCGACTGCACCGTCGGTCGGTTGCGACTCGACAAGCGCTTCCATCGGCACGCCCAACGCCACGATGCTGTGCGTTTCGCTCAACACCGACTCGTTGCCCGCCAACAGCGCTTCGAAACGCACCTGTGGGACGGCACCCGGGCGTGGAGCGAAAGCCCCTCGCCACTCCCCCTCTGCCGGCGCCAACGCAACGAGGTCCGAGACGTTGTCGGCATAGATGACGTGAGCGACGACGACGTTGGCTCCCCGATCCAACGTGACCGAGACGACGAGCTCAGACGACTCGGGAACCACCGCGGCACTGGCCGAGACGAACGGCGACGTCAGCGCAACAGCGAGGAGAAGGAGCAACACACCGCAACGGTAACGCGGCGCACTGAAGGCGCGCGAATGAGGCAGCCGGGGTCTTCTACCATTGTCGACATGCTCATCGTGCTCTCTCCAGCCAAGTCACTCGACTACGAATCGAAGCTGCCGTTCAAGCGCTCGACGACGCCACGGTTCCTCGACGAGTCAGAACACCTCGTGAAGGTGATGGCCACCAAGTCGCCTGACGAGATCGGACGGTTGATGGATCTGTCGTCAGACCTCGCAGACTTGAACTGGCATCGATTCCAGGACTGGGATCGTTCGATGGACCCCAAGGAAGCGCGACCGGCAGTGCTTGCGTTCAAGGGCGACACGTACCTCGGCCTCGACGTGAGCCAATGGAGCACTCGCGACTTCACGCACGCGCAGAAGAATCTGAGAATCCTGTCTGGCCTCCACGGCGTTCTGCGTCCGCTCGATCGAATCCACCCCTACCGCCTGGAGATGGGCACCAAGCTGGCCACGGAAGCAGGCAAGAACCTCTACGAATTCTGGGGCGACTCGATCACCGAGACCATCGCTGCTGAACTCGAAGGGCACTCTCCGAAGGTGCTCGTCAACTGCGCCTCCAAGGAATACTTCAAGGCGGTTCACCCGAAGCAGCTCGACGCAACCGTGGTGACGCCACAATTCCTCGACCTGAACAACGGCGGATACAAGACGATCGGCTTCTTCGCCAAGCGCGCTCGGGGCGCGATGGCTTCGTGGCTCATTAGGAGCCGAGCCAAGAGCCTCAAGTCCGTAACGAAGTTCGAGGGACTCGGCTACCGCTATTCGGAGGATCGGTCCACGAGAAGCACCCCAGTGTTCCTACGCGACCACTGACCGACCATGGACTACTCGCCCACCACCGCGCTCATCGTCGTCGACATGCAGAACGACTTCGCCGACTCCGAGGGCAGCTTGTCGGTTGCCGGAGGTGGTGCCCTCCTTCCTGTGGTCAACAACGAGATCGCAGCGGCATCGGGCGCCAATGCCGTTGTCGTATATACCCAGGACTGGCACCCACCGTCGACACCGCATTTCGCAAAAGACGGCGGCATCTGGCCTGTGCACTGCGTCATGGACACTTGGGGCGCCGAGTTCCATCCGGAGTTGAACGTCGTAGGGCAGGTGGTGCGCAAGGGCACCAGAGGCGAAGACGGCTACTCAGGCTTCACGATGCAAGATCCCGAGACCGGCGAGAAACTGCCGACCGAGCTGGCCGATTTACTGCGTTCGGCTGGAGTGGACCGGATCGTGGTGACCGGACTCGCTCTCGACTACTGCGTGAAGGCGACCGCACTCGACGGCGCAGCGTTGGGGTTCTCGACGTCGGTTTTGAGGCGAGCGACGGCGGCCGTCAACCTGCAACCGGACGACGGCACCGCGGCTGTCGCCGAACTCGTTGACGCCGGAGTCACGGTCCACTGATCAGCTCGGCGATGCGACCAGCGCTTGTTTGAGATCCCACAGCCGTTCGCTCAACGACACGTGGTAGATGTGGGGGTTGACGAGCCGTCGCACCCCTTCATCTAGTCGATCGAGGTCACGTTCCCGTCGCTTACGCAACTCGTCGACGCCTGGGAACTCGGCGCGCACGTCGCCTTCGTCCACGACCACCTCGAGCAAGACTTCGCGTCCGCTGAGCGAATCGGGAGACACCGACCGCAGGAGTGTCGCCTCGATCGGATGACGCAACACCATGGGATCGTCGGCCACTTCGCCCTCGAGTGACATGACGTCCGCGGTTGCGATCCCGCGGTTGTCGTAGAGGCGATGAAGAGCTTTCCGTCCGGGGTTTGGGACCTTCATCGGGTTCTCTGAGATCTTGATAGCGGGTTGCCAAGCGCTCCCGTCGGAAATGGCCACGAGCTTGTACACGCCGTCGAGCGCAGGATCGCCTTCCGACGTGATGAGGCTGGTTCCCACTCCAAAGGTCAGCCGATCGACCAACGCCACCGGATCGAGTCCGTAGCGGGCGGCTTCGCGATCGATCTGGGTGAGGATCTGCCAGATCGACATTTCGTCCAGGCCGCCCGAGAGAACGATCGACGCACCTTCGAAGCCGGCGTCGTCGAGCATCCGCGCCGAACGCACTGCAAGGTAGGCCAGGTCTCCTGAGTCCAGCCTGATGCCAACCGGTTCATGACCCTTGGACCGAAGATCTTCGAAGACCTCGATCGCGTTCGGTACGCCGGACTCCAACGTGTCGATGGTGTCGACCAACAGTACGCAGTCGTCTGGGTACACGTCGGCATACGCCTGAAACGCCCCACGCTCGCCCTCACCGAGAGCCATCATTGCCTGCACGAGGCTGTGAGCGTGTGTGCCCTTGGGCTCGACCTCGGCGTCGCGAGCGGCCGACACATTGGAGGTGAACTCGGCCCCTCCGATCAGCGCGGCGCGGGCGCCGACGTCACCTGCGCCAGTTGCGCCGCGACGCAGACCGAACTCGAGCACCGGACGCCCGCGGGCGCTGTCGACCATGCGTGAGGCCTTGGTTGCGATCAGCGTTGCGTAGTTGATCTGGTTCAACAATGCGGTCTCGAGGATCTGCGCGGTTGCCAACGGGCCGGTCACGACGGTCATCGGGGCGTTGGCATGTACGACCCTGCCCTCGAGTACGGCCTCGATGGTGATTCCGTCCGTGAACGACATGGAGCGAAGCCAACGAAGGAAATCTGCGGCGAACAGGGCCGAGCCAGAGCGACCTTTGAGTGAACTCAGATACGCAATGTCGTCGTCAGTGAAAGCCGTATCGGCAACGAACCCGACGAACGCTTCGAGCCCGGCGGCAACGCAGTAGCCGGCTTGGTGAGACCCGTAGTCCGGATACGACCGGAAGAAGTGGTCGAACTGTGCCGGCCGCTCGTGGAGACCGCGGCGGTAGTACACCTGGGCCATCGTCAACTGATACAGATCGGTGGTGAGCGCAGTCAGCATGGGCCGATTCTGCCAGCTTCGGGGACCGGCCGGTCAGCGACGGGGTGCTTCAGGCTCCTCTGCTCTCTTCTTGCGGAGCAACTCGCGCGCCTCGTCTCGCTGCCGGCGTTCGACCGCTCGCTCCGATTCGGCTGCATGCTCACGATTCAACTTGGTATAGCTGGTCCACCGGGCGTCGGACAGGGTGCCGTCTGCTCGGGCTGCCTGCACCGCACAACCAGGTTCGTTGCTGTGCCCGCAGTCACGGAACCGACACGACAACGCCAACTCGGCGATGTCCTCGTAGGCACGGTCGGTGCCTGCCGACTCGCTGGTGACACCAATGGTTCGGATACCTGGCATGTCGACGACAACGGCGCCATTGCCGAGCGGAATCAGCTCCCGCCACGTCGTGGTGTGGCGACCCTTGTTGTCGCCGATACGAGTACGACCCGTCGGAGCTACCGAATCGCCTACGAGGGCGTTGACGAGGGTGCTCTTTCCGCAGCCCGATTCGCCGGCCAATGCGACCGAAGAGCCCGGTTGGAGGTATTGCGCCAATTCATCGAGACCTTGACCGGTCACCGAGCTGACCGCGTGGATCGGTACGTCGGCGAGCATTGAAGCCACTTCGGCCTTGGCGTCATCCACGGATATGACCGACTCGCCTTGGTCCGCCAAGTCGATCTTGGTGATCACCACCACCGGCTCGACCCCGGCTTCCCAGGCGAGGATGCTCAACCTCTCCAGGCGACCAACGCGGTGCGGCCGGTCAACGCCATGAAGCGCGAACATCACGTCGACATTCACCGCCAGGGTCTGGTTTCCGGTACCGGTCGCGTCGACGCGCTGGATCTCAGTCGTCCGTTCCACCCGCTCGGTGAGCACGAATTGTGCCGAAGGATCCACTTCGACGATCACCCAGTCCCCCGGTACCAGCGAATCACGCGGACCGAGTTTGCAGCGGGTGATCCCAGAGATGGTCGCGATGTCGCACGCTCCCCGATCCACCCGCACGACGCGGGCAGCCATCTCGTGAGGAGCAAGCTTTCTGATTCTCGAATCGACGTCAGCGGTCCAGCCGTGAACGGCCAGCGCGTCAATGACAGGTTTCATGGACACTCCCTGAATCGGGGTGCCCACCGCAGCGCCATCACCTCAACGTACAGAGGCGACCAGACCAGGAGGCACCCAGGTGTTCGAACGAATGATGTGTTCCATGACGTGCCTCCCTCCATGTGGCGTGAACCAATCATACGGAACAGGACAGACACACGCGCAGCGCACTCGTCGCGAGAGCCCCTGTCCCCCTCGCGAGCGCCAGCGAGTGTTGGGGGCGACAGTGACCTCCTAGGCCGCAGGGGGGGCATCACCGCACGAGGAACCCCACCCGATCGCCGCGTTAGCGCCTCACCGACGCGATCGACTTCTACCCGTTTTGCCCCCTCCGCGCCTAGCGGCGCTTCCTCCCCCAACCGTCTCCTACGTCGACGGGGGAGGAAAGAAATCTGTCCCCCTCGCGAGCGCAGCGAGTGTTGGGGGGACGCGGCCGCCAGGCCGCAGGGGGGCATTGTCGTGCGGGAACCAGCCTCGGTCGCCCGCGTCAGAGTCCGACGGACGCGATCGACCCACACCGTTGTGCCCCCTCCGCACCTAGCGGTGCTTCCTGCCCCAGACGTCTCCTTCGTCGACGGGGGAGGAGAAGAGCATCCGTCCGCTGTCCGGCGGAGCGAGAACTTCTGTCCCCCTCGCGAGCGCAGCGAGTGTTGGGGGGACAGCGGCCTCCTAGGCCGCAGGGGGGCATCACCGAACGGGAACCAGCCTCGGTCGCCGCGTCCTGCACTCAACGGACGCGATCGACCCACAACGTTGTGCCCCCTCCGCACCTAGCGGTGCTTCCTCCCCCAAACGTCTCCTCCGTCGACGGGGGAGGAGAAAGGCATCCGTCCACCTCGCTAGCGACGCGAGCACCTCTGTCCCCCTCGCGAGCGCAGCGAGTGTTGGGGGGACGCGGCCTCCTAGGCCGCAGGGGGGCATCACCGAACGGGAACCAGCCTCGATCGCCGCGTCCTGCACTCAACGGACGCGATCGACCCACAACGTTGTGCCCCCTCCGCACCTAGCGGTGCTTCCTCCCCCAACCGTCTCCTCCGTCGACGGGGGAGGAGAAAAGCATCCGTCCCCCTGGCGAGCGAAGCGAGAGCCTCTGTCCCCCTCGCGAGCGCAGCGAGTGTTGGGGGGACGCGGCCTCCTAGGC
>JABDJC010000010.1 GCA_013003395.1 Acidimicrobiia bacterium | reverse complement strand
CCGTTGAAAAGGACGCTGCTTGCGGAAGTCGACGCAGTCACTCCACCCGACGTATTGATCGCCACCAGCACCTCCGGCCTCTTGGTCACACGGCTGGCGGAGGAGTGCATCCACCCCGAGAGAATCGTCGTCGGACATCCATTCAATCCCGTATATCTCCTGCCGCTCTGCGAAGTCGTCGGGGGCAGCGCCACAAGCCCCGTGGCCGTCACCGCAGCCATGACCATCTACGACTTCCTCGACATGTATCCGCTACTGGTGCGCAACGAGGTGGACGGTCATCTGTCGGATCGTCTGCAAGAAGCCATGTGGCGAGAGATCCTTCACATCGTCAACGAGGATGTAGCAACCACCGGCGAACTGGACGCCTCCATCATCTACGGGCCCGGGCTGCGATGGGCAGCGATGGGGACCAACCTCATCTTCCACCTGGCCGGCGGTAATGACGGTATGCGCCACATGCTCGAACAATTCGGCCCTGCCCTGCAGTTGCCGTGGACCAAGCTCGAGGCTCCGGAACTCACCGAGGACCTGATCGATCGGATGGTGGCCGGCACCGCAGACCAGGCCGGCGACCGAACGATTGCGGAGCTCGAACGGACGCGAGACGCCTACCTCATTGCGGTCATGAAGGCGCTGCGAGCGGTTGACATCGGTGCAGGCAAGATCTTCGCCCAACGTGAAGCACGTCGGTTCGATGAGGGGGCAGCGCGTTGGAAGCCTGGCACGGCGATCGCCCAACCACTCGAGCTGTATCGATGTCGTGTCGAGCCGGATTGGGTCGACTACAACGACCACATGACCGAAGCCGCGTTCCTGACCGCCTTTGGGTGGGCTTCGGATGCGCTGTTTCGCTACATCGGCGACGACGAGGGGTACCGCGCGGCCGAGAACTCGTTCTACACCGTCGAGACTCATGTGAACTACCTCCGCGAAGCCCTGCTCGACGACCCCCTCCGATTCACCACACAGGTGCTGGGTCTCGACGACAAGCGACTGCACTTCTACCACCAGATGTTCAACGCCGACACTGGCGAGCTGTTGTGCACCACGGAACAGATGCTGTTGCACGTCGACACGGTGGCGGCCAAAGCGACGCCGATTCAACCCGGTCCAAGACGTGCGCTCGAAGCGATATGGGAGGTGCACCAGGACATGGAGCGACCAACGAATGTCGGCAGGGTGATGGAGGTGAAGCGATGAGGTTCGACCTCACACCGGAACAGGAACTCATCGTGGAGACGACCCGAGACTTCGTGGAGCGAGAACTCCTACCTCACGAGGCCGAAGTGGAACGACTCGACGCGGTTCCCCCGGAGCTGGTGGCGAGCATCAAATCGAAGGCCATTCGGGCCGGCATCTACGCACCGAACATGCCGGAGGAATTCGGTGGGGGTGGGCTCGACTCGTTCACGATGGCGCTCGTGGAACGGGAGTTGGGGGCTGCGAGCTACGCCCTCAACTTCATCATCGCCCGACCTTCGAACATCTTGCTCGCCTGCGTAGGAGATCAAGTCGAGCGCTACCTCATTCCAACCATCAAGGGCGACCGCTACGACTGTCTCGCCATGTCGGAGCCCGACGCCGGCTCCGATGTCAGAGGGATGAAATGCACTGCCGTCCGAGATGGGGACGACTACGTGATCAACGGCACGAAGCATTTCATCAGCCACGCGGACATGGCCGACTACGTCATTCTCTTTGCCGCGTCTGGTGAGGAGGTCACAGACCGGGGACCCCGCAAACGGATCACGGCATTCCTCGTCGACATGGGCATCCCTGGCTTCGAAATGGTGCCCGGCTACAAAGCCGTTTCCAACCGTGGCTACCACAACTTCATCTTGAACTTCGACAACTGTCGCGTTCCGGTAGCCAACGTTCTCGGTGAGGAACACCGCGGGTTCGACGTCGCCAACACGTGGCTCGGGGCCACCCGATTGCAGGTGGCGGCCACGTGCCTCGGGAGGGCACGAAGAGCGCTCACGCTGGCCACCGAGTGGGCTGCGTCACGCGAACAATTCGGCCAGAAGATCGGAAAGTTCCAAGGCGTGTCGTTCAAGCTCGCCGACATGCGAACACAGTACGAGGCGGCAGAACTGTTGACCTTCAGAGCCGCTTGGAACGATTCGCAGGGAACGATGACCGACTCGGACGCGGCGATGGCGAAACTGTTCGCGAGCGAGATGTGCCAGTTCGTCACAGATGAGGCGATCCAGATCTTCGGCGGGATGGGCCTCATGGATGAGCTGCCGCTCGAACGGTTCTGGCGAGACACCAGAGTCGATCGGATCTGGGACGGAACGTCAGAGATTCAACGCCACATCATTTCTCGAGCCATGTTGCGACCGCACGGAGGATGACATGACCACAGAAGACTTCCGCAGACTGCACGACGGCCCCATCTTCGTCATGCCGAACCCTTGGGACATCGGCAGCGCTCGACTGCTGGCTTCGTTCGGCTTCAGCGCGCTCGCCACGACGTCGGCAGGATACGCCCACGCCCTAGGTCGAGCCGACGGCAGCATCACGCGCGAGGAGGCGATCGCCCATGCGGCTGAAATCGTGAAGGCAACTCCACTACCCGTCAACGGCGACCTCGAAAACGGATACGGCCACGACCCTGCGACAGTGGCCGAAACGGTACGGATGGCGATCGATGCCGATCTTGCCGGATGCTCGATCGAGGACGCCACGGGAAGACCAGGCGAACCGATCTACCCAATGGACGTCGCGGTAGAACGGGTCGCCGCGGCGGTCGAGGCGGCCGCCGGCTCAGGCTTCGTGCTGACCGCTCGAGCTGAGAATTACTTGTTCGGGATCGAAGATCTCGCCGACACGATCAATCGACTGGTCCGCTTCCAAGAAGTCGGGGCGGACGTCGTCTACGCCCCTGGGCTCAGCCGACTGACTGACATTGCTGCGGTCGTGGCCAGCGTCGACGTGCCGGTGAACGTGTTGGCGCGAGCGGCTTTCAAAGTGAGCGAGCTCGCCGAAGTCGGCGTCAT
>JABDJC010000122.1 GCA_013003395.1 Acidimicrobiia bacterium | reverse complement strand
TCTACATGTTCCACAACGCTCGAGCACTCATCGAGAGTGGTTCAGGTCCATATTTCTATCTTCCGAAGCTCGAGCATCATCTCGAGGCTCGGCTCTGGAACGACGTGTTCGTTTCCGCTCAGGAACTACTCGGGATCCCTCGAGGAACCATTCGGGCCACCGTGTTGATCGAGACTCTGCCGGCGGCTTTCCAGATGGACGAGATCTTGTACGAGCTGCGAGAGCACAGTGCTGGACTGAATGCGGGCCGATGGGACTACATCTTCAGCCTCATCAAGAACCTCAGAGACGATCCGAACGCCGTGCTCCCCGATCGGAGCCAGGTGACCATGACGGTTCCGTTCATGCGGGCCTACACCGAGCTCATGGTGAAGACGTGTCACCGTCGTGGGGCCCACGCCATCGGCGGGATGTCAGCCTTCATTCCGAGCCGACGGGACGAGGCAGCCAACGCCATCGCCATGACCAAGGTCCGCGAGGACAAGCAGCGCGAGGCCAACGATGGCTGTGACGGCACATGGGTGGCGCACCCCGACCTGGTGCCGTTGGCCACCTCGGTGTTCGACGAGGTGTTGGGCGACCGACCGAATCAGATCTCACGCCAGCGGCCCGATGTCGCCGTCGACGCTGCGGCGATCCAGACCGTGGTCGTTCCGGGCGGCACGATCACGGAATCGGGCATCCGTACCAATGTCGACGTCGCGATCCGTTATCTCGCCAGCTGGCTGAGCGGAAACGGAGCAGCTGCCATCCACGGCCTCATGGAGGACGCAGCAACTGCTGAGATCTCCCGCTCTCAGATCTGGCAATGGATTCGCCACGGTGCGAAAACCGATGACGGCGCTGCGATCACCGCTGATCGCATCCGCTTGGTCGCCGACGACGTGATGTCCACCATCGAAAGCGACCTAGGCGGGACAGTCGAACCAGCAGTCCTCAAGCAAGCGCGGAACCTCTTCGAACAGGTCTCGCTCGGTGCAGATTTCCCTGACTTTCTCACGATCCCGGCATACGAACTCATCCGATAGGAGCAGACAATGAACAACCCAATGGACGAGCGGGCAGAACAGCTCGAGGCGCAATGGGCCGCCGATCCCCGCTGGAACGGTGTCGAGCGCGGGTATTCGGCAGCCGAGGTCGTCCGACTCCAAGGTTCCACGCCCGCGGAGCACACACGCGCTCGGCTCGGTGCCGAGCGACTCTGGGACCTGCTCGGAAGCGAGGACTACGTTCACGCTCTGGGTGCCATGACCGGCGGGCAGGCTGTGCAGATGGCCAAGGCCGGCCTGAAGGCCATCTACCTGTCGGGTTGGCAAGTCGCCGGTGACGCCAACAACGCGGGGCAGGTCTATCCCGATCAGAGCTTGTATCCCGCGAGCAGCGGACCCGATCTCGCCAAGCGAATCAACAACGCTCTGGAACGTGCTGATCAGATCGCATGGTCGGAAGGCAATCACGACACCGACTGGTTCCTCCCGATCGTCGCTGACGCCGAAGCCGGATTTGGAGGCGTGCTGAACGCCTTCGAACTGACGAAGGCGTATGTCGAAGCCGGCGCAGCAGCGGTCCACTTCGAAGACCAGCTGGCCTCGGCCAAGAAGTGCGGACACATGGGTGGCAAAGTGCTCGTGCCAACCGAGCGCCACATTCAGAGCCTGAAGGCGGCTCGATTGGCGGCTGACGTCAGCAACGTTCACACCGTGATCGTCGCTCGCACCGACTCACTCGGCGCAAATCTCCTCACCAGCGATGTCGACGAGCGAGACCAACAGTTCGTGACCGGTGAACGCACGCCCGAGGGCTACTTCCGGGTGAACAACGGCATGGACCAGGCCATTTCTCGCGGATTGGCCTACGCCCCCTACGCCGACCTCGTGTGGTGCGAAACCAGCACGCCGGATCTCGAAGAGGCCGGACGATTCGCCGACGCCATGAAGGCCGAGTTTCCCGACAAGATGCTTGCGTACAACTGCTCCCCCTCGTTCAACTGGAAGGCAGCACTCGACGACGCAACCATCGCCAAGTTCCAGAAGGAACTCGGCGCGATGGGCTATCGATTCCAGTTCATCACCCTTGCGGGTTTCCACGCACTCAATGCGGCGATGTTCGACCTCGCACAAGGGTATGCGTCGGAAGGGATGACCGCGTACGTTCGTCTCCAGCAGCGCGAGTTCGCGATGGAAGAAGGCGGCTACACGGCAACGCGACACCAGCGCGAAGTCGGCGCCGGCTATTTCGACCAGGTCTCGCAGGCCATCACGGCGGGCCAATCGTCAACGCTGGCGATGGAAGGTTCGACGGAAGAGGCCCAATTCTGAACGAACCGGCCGGTGGCTAAAGATACTCGGGTCGGCATGCCGATACGTTCAGGTGCAAGTAGCCCTGAAATGCCCGTATTGCTCGACTGACGTAGCTTCCGACGCTCAATACTGTTCGTCGTGCGGGAGCAGGCTCGTGGCGGCTTCCCGCCTCACGGCAACACCCCGCACCGAGGTCGAGCAGGCTCCCGCCCTCGGATTTGGGGCCCCCCTCCATTCGAAGTTGTCGCTGCCCCCACTGCGCCCGCCAGAAAGGCGGGAATGCCGACGTGGCTGAAGGTCGTCCTCATCGTCACAGGCGCCATCATGGTGCTGGCGATACTGGGTGGTGTGCTGCTGTATCGGTGGGCGAACTCGCTCGGCGTCGAGGCCCAGGCCTCGATCCCCTACCCGGTGTTCATCGGCGATTGTGTCGTATCGAACGATCTCTCGGGCGTCATCACGGATTGCGGCGAACCTCATGACTACGAGGTGTACCACTTGTTCGCTTGGCATGGATCAGACACCTACCCCGATTGGTCGCAAGCGCTGGACGCCGGATGGGAAACGTGTCAGAACGCGTTCGATGAGTATGTCGGGATCGAATGGATCGACTCCATATACGACTATGAGGTCATCGCGCCGCCGCAAGACCGCTGGAACGAGGGTGAGCGCACGATGAACTGTGTGCTCTACGACATCTTCGAAGAGGTCACCGTCGGCTCAGCCATGGGTTCCGGCCGCTGAACCAACCGATCACGTCGACTTCGCGTGATCCTTCTCCTCGACGAGCACCGCACCGGTGAGTCGGCTCGTGTGCCCGTCGTCCCATCGCACTTCGATGGTCTGACCATCGAGGTCGACGACGACGCCTCGCCGGGAAACCTGACCGACCTTCTTCGTTGGCTCGACGACCCGCATGCCCTTCTTCAGCACTGCAACCTCCTTCTCCCTCAACTCTCGCGTCTGGCGGGGAGCTGTCAATAGGCCGTTTGATGATGGACATTTCACAAGTGGCTGACAGTTCTCGAACATCTTGACGCGACCATCGGGTGAGTCTCGAGAAACAGACGCACGACCATGAGCATCTCAACCAGAGAAACAACTTCCCACGTCTTTCGGAGACTCGGTCTCGGGGCGTTTCCTGATCGAGTGGTCGCATCCGATGGCCTGGAGGACGCAATTGCGGCGGCACTGGATCTCGCTTCGCCGGCGGCCGTCCCTCCAGAGCTCGAACCGCCGTCGAGCATGGAATCAGCTCGTGACCGAGAAGCGAACCGTCCAATCCTCGAATTCTGGTTCGAGCAGATGTTGACGTCCGACCGGCTCATCGAAGAACGCTTGATCTGGTTCTGGCATGACCACTTTGCGACGTCGATTCTCAAGGTGAAAGTGCCGTATCTCATGTGGCTGCAGCATCTGACGTTCCGGCGTCTCGCAACCGGCAACTTTGCCGATCTCCTGCACGCCATCGCGATCGATCCCGCGATGCTCATGTACCTCGACGGCACTCAGAACCGGCGCGGCGCCGTCAATGAGAACTTCGGTCGAGAGGTGATGGAGTTGTTCACCGTTGGTCACGGCAACTTCCACGAAGACGACGTCATCGCAGCCTCGAGAGCCTTCACGGGATGGGTGGTGAACATCCCTGACCGGCGCTGGACATTGCCCGATCGCGCTCCATGGTCGGCAGTGTTCGTCCCGTTTCGTCACGACAATGGGCCGAAGACGTTCCACGGCACCACCGGCCCGATCGACACTGCGGGCGCGATCGACGTGCTGCTCGATCACCCGGCGACTGCCAGATCGATCGCATCGAAGCTGTATACCGAGCTGGTGGGCGCCCCTCCAGACGAGGCGACCCGCGACAGCTTGGCCGTCGACTTCAGACGCGACTACGAAGTCATGCCGCTGGTCGAGTCCATCGTCGGCCATCCCGACTTCACGTCGGCTACCGCCATACGGTCGAAGGTCGCCACGCCGCTGGAACGCGCTCTTGGCGCCGTGCGAGGATTCGGAGACAAGACGGACCTGGCCGTGCGAGCCGCGGCGAGATACCTCGACGTCGTCGACTACTTCCCGTTCCGTCCGCCGAACGTTGCCGGTTACCCCGAGGGTCCGAGACTCTTGGGACCCCATCAACTCATTCATGGCTTCGATTTGGCACACGTGCCGCGTGCACCCGTTCCCGACCTAACCCCCGAAGCGCTGCTGAACCGTCTCGGTGTCTTCGACATATCCGAGTCGACCTTTGCAGTGCTCGAAAACGCTTCGACGCCTGAAACCAGGTTCGCGTTGGCCATCAATTCGCCAGAGGTGATGCTCACATGAAGCACGCACGCGCAGTCGACGCCGAATGTGTCCTGACAACTCGCAGACGATTCCTAGCAACGCTCGGTGCCGGTGCAGCAGTTGCGGTCGGAGGAACCTGGGGCATGAGCGTTTGGTCTCGCGACCCGGCTTTCGCAGGACTCACGCTCCCGGCTGCAACCTACGGGATCGACACTCCGAACCGGACACTCGTCGTGATCGAGATGGGCGGCGGCAACGACGGCCTCAACATGGTGGTGCCATACGCGGACAACCGATACCACGACCTGCGCGGCGACCTTGCGATCAGTGACCCGCTCCCGCTCGATGATCACGTCGGACTACATCCCGCTCTCACGAACATCGCCATGAAGTATTCGGCGGGCGATGTGGCCATCGTTGAAGGCGTCGGATACGAGTCGCCCGACCTCTCGCACTTCTCGTCGATGAGCACGTGGTGGAGCGGTCAGCAGGGGTCCGCCGGCAGGACCGGATGGCTCGGTCGATACCTCGATGCCGCCGTCGGCGGGGACGAGCCGCTCGCGGCGGTGACGATCGGACCGGGACCATCGCCTGCATTGCTCGGAGAACGATCGTTCCAGGTGGCGATTCAGGATGTCAGCGGCTTGAGCCCGAACGTGCCCCCGTGGATCGACGACAAAGTGGAGCTGATGGCGATGTGGACAGGTTTCGCCAATCCGAGTCTCGACGCACCGGACCTGGCAGCGCTCGTCGACGTGGCCATCGCTGGATCGGCAGGTGCCGCTGACACCCTCCAATCGATTCTCGAAGGCGTGGGGGCCCAGACCGACCGAGCACCCGGACCAACCGGACTCGGGGAATACCTGCAGTTGGCGGCTCGTCTCATCACCTCGAGCGAGCAGCCTCGCGTGATCTACGTCCACGGATGGGGAGACTTCGACACGCACCAAGGCCAGCTCAACCGGCAAGGCGCCATGATGGAGCAGCTCGATGCGGCCATCGGTTCGTTTTGGGAGACTCTCGAAATCGCAGAAGCAGCCGATCGCGCCCTGATCATGACCACATCGGAGTTCGGTCGGCGGGCGGCCTCCAACGGCAGCGGAACCGACCACGGTACGGCCTCTTGTGCGCTCCTCCTCGGCCCGGCAGTTGTCGGCGGTCGTCACGGCGAGCCGCCAAGCCTCAGCAGGCTCGACACCAGAGGCACCCTTGTTCACACCGTCGATTATCGATCCATCTACACCTCGGTCCTCGACTACTGGCTCGGGGCTGACGCCACCGAAGTGCTCGGTGCGAGCGTCGAGCGAATCGGGCTACTCAGACCTGAAGATCCAAAGGTTGCTTCACCTTTCGTCCACTGAACAACCCACGGCGCACCCAGGACTACTGTCGCCCCATGCGCCGCACCCTTCTCCTGTTCTGTCTCGTTGTTTCCGCCTGCGTGCCCTCAGACGACGCCGTCGAGGGCGAACCCGTCGGTTCCGTCCCCACCGAGAGCCTCCCGGGTTCGATAGAAGCCCCGTCGTTGCCAGACGACGGCGTACCCGTTGTCGTTCGGTCGGTCCGCGACGGGGATTCGTTGAGAGTCGAGATGCCAGACGGTTCCTCCGAAGAGGTCAGGTTGCTCGGGATCAATACGCCAGAGCGCGACGAGTGCTTGGGAGACAGCTCACGAGAGGCCACGGAACGCCTCATCGACGGGGAGAACGTGGTCTTGTCGGGCTCAGGAGACACCGATCGCGACCAGTTCGGGCGGCTCCTGCGGTACGTGTACCTGGCCGACGGGACACTCGTCAACGAGCAGCTGCTGCTCAGCGGGGCGGCTTTGGCGTTGTCGAACGATCACGAATTCGAACTCATCTTCAGAGATGCGGAGGACACCGCATTCGAAGCCGGCCTCGGATTGTGGGGCATCGGTGCGTGTGGCGAGATGGGCTCGACCGAAATCCGCATCGTCGACATCGAATACAACCCGCCCGGCCCAGACGACGAGAACGTGAACGATGAGTGGGTGGCCTTTGCCAATACGGGGAGCGTCACCGTCGACGTGTCGGGATGGGTCGTCCGAGACGAGTCCACCCGTCACCGGTTCACCTTCCCTGGCGGCACCGAGCTGAGCGCAGGGCAAGAGGTTGTACTCCGTTCTGGCTGCGGCGACGCAACCGACTCGACGTACTTCTGGTGCGCTTCGGATCCGGTGTGGTCGAACGGTGGAGACACGGCGCTTCTGCTGGACAGCAACGGGAACGTCATCGACCGGCTCTGGTACCAGGGCGACCGCTAGCTCAGCTAGCTCACGGCTGGGACGGCACGAGACATTCGGTCGCCGGGGCTCCGCTGCCGGCGAACCCCTCCCAGACCTCGGGATCGGTCGACTCGCCGCCGACGTCGTCGGTCGTCAAGAAGCGCACGATTGCCCGGTAGGCCGCTTCGGCGTATGCCTGCTGGAACCGTGCCGTGTTGAGCAACGCCTCCTCGTCAGGGTTCGAGAGGTAGCTCCCTTCGGCGATGACCGCCGGCACCTCAGATCGCCGCAGAATCCCGTAGTACTGAGAGGTGCGGTCTCGGGGGCTGAGCCGCGATTTCGCTCCCACGAACTCGGCACCCACCCACGAGGCGTTGAAGCCCTCGAATGAACGCTGAAACTCCTCGGCGAGCAATGCGGCAAGGCGTCTCGAGTCGTCGGACTGCGACTGATAGAACACGTCCGATCCAGGCATGAGCAGGTCGATCTCGTGTCCCGCATTGTTGTGTATCGACATGAGCACGTCGGCGCCGGCGGCGTTTGCCAGCGTTGCTCGAAAGATCAACCCCGCCTCGTAATCGCCTTCGAGCACTCCCGGCGAACGAGTCATCAGGACGGCGCCAACGGCAGGGACTTCATCGCCGGTGTATATGTCGCCTGTCTCCCAGTCGATGAGGTGCGACGATTGCAGCAAGTCACGGAGCCGACCGGCTATCAGCTGATTGATCGTCTTTTCCGGCGTACCTTGCCTGCCGACGGCTCCGATGTTGTTTTCGCCGCCATGACCAGGATCGACAACGATCACAGCCGTCGACAAGTCGAAGCCTGGGCCCGGCTCGGGAGGCGTTCGGTGCGCGGTGATCGCCAGCTCACCGCGGCGTGCCCACGACACGTCGTCACA
>JABDJC010000163.1 GCA_013003395.1 Acidimicrobiia bacterium | reverse complement strand
GGCCGCCACGACTTCAGCGTGGGCGCAGAGGGTCGACTCCGGGTGTGGATGGGCGGCGAGGCGGTTATCGACACCTGGGACGCCGCGACAAACCGGACCCACGAGTGGAGTGCCGAGTTCGAGTCCGACGAGACCCGGTCGCTGGTGATCGAGTACGCATCGCTGCCCGGAGAGCCGTGGCGTTGGCTTGGGATCGGATGCAGGGTGCCGGGCCCAGATGTGTCCATCGAATCGGCAGCCGCAGCTGCTGGGGCAGCCGACGTCGCCGTGGTGGTTGCAGGCCTCAACCAAGACTGGGAGAGCGAAGGATTCGACCGTCCCGACCTGGCGCTTCCTGGAGATCAAAATGCCCTGATCACCGCGGTGGCGGCAGCACAGACCAACACGGTGGTCGTCCTCACCACCGGCTCCTCCGTCGAGATGCCGTGGCTCGACGAGGTATCTGCGGTCGTCCAGGCCTGGTACGGAGGGCAAGAGGTCGGTCACGCGGTCGCCGACGTGCTCTACGGCGTCGAGGATCCAGGCGGTCGACTGCCTGTGACGTTTCCCGCCGACTCCCGCCAGCACCCCGGTCTCCTGAACTACCCGGGAGAGGCTGGAGTGGTGCGATACGGCGAGGGCATCTACGTGGGATACCGCGGCTTCGACAAGCTGGGTTTGGAGCCGATGTTCCCGTTCGGTCACGGCCTCTCGTATGCGACGTTCGAGATCTCCCTACTTGGAGGTCGGCGCGATGAAGAAGAAGTGGTTGTCGAGGTGCGTGTTGAGAACACCGCCGACCGATTCGGCAGCGAGGTAATCCAAGTGTTTGCCAACGAGATCGGTGGCGTCGACCGTCGTCTCGTGGGGTTCGAGAAGGTGCGGTTGGAGGCCGGCGAGGCGTCGACGGTCGAGCTGCGTTTTTCGGCCGACCGGCTGCGGTCGTGGGATTCGGATTCGGCGGCTTGGGTACGACCGGACGGGCCGGTAACTCTCTCGCTGTGGGCGTCGGGTTGCGCCACCGGAGAGTCAGCGACGCTCGCGCCGGAGTAGCTCCTGCGGTCGAGCGTGCTTAAACGCACCGCATAGGTAGAACCAAGCACGTTCGACAGAGTCCCGCGGGCACTGGGAGTGGCGACCACCTCTCGAGCTGTGGCCGCCACCCCCAGGATCTGGTCGGACCTAGGCGCCGCCGGTGTGCGTGCCCAACACGGCGGAAGCCAGCTCACTGCGGTTCATCGATGAGCGTCCGTCGATCTCGAGCTGTGACGCCGCGTCCTGGAGATCGTCAAGCGTCATCTTCTCGACCCGCACTACCCACTTCTCACGCTCCAGGGCTGCGCCGAGTTCGTCGAGCTCCTCTTGCGAGAGGAGATTCCGCACCTGCGGGAACATCTCTTTCTCTTCTTCTCCGGCGTGGTGCTCCACGTTCTCGATGAGCACCTTCATCTTCGCGACGTACTGATCGTTCGATGGCGTCAGCTCTTTGACCTCTGCCATGAGCACATCCACGACGTGGTGCTCCTCGTTGCTCTCTGCAGTGAGGTCTTCGAGTTCGGCTCCACCAGCTTTCTTCACCTCT
This sequence comes from Acidimicrobiia bacterium, assembly GCA_013003395.1. Classification (GTDB taxonomy): domain Bacteria; phylum Actinomycetota; class Acidimicrobiia; order Spongiisociales; family UBA5794; genus JABDJC01. The sequence continues at coordinate 5,314 of JABDJC010000163.1, read as the reverse complement.
GGATAGAACACGCGCTCCTCGATGGCGGTGTGGGTTTCGAGCTCTTCGAAGATCTTGGCGGTGACGTCGGCGATCTTCTCGTTGTCCTTGGCTTCTGCGGCGGCACGAAACTCCATGAACAACTTGCGAGCTTTGTCGTGATCGGACTTCAAGACGGCGAGTGCATCCACTTGCTTCCTCCTCGGGGTGAACTTGGCCTTGTGATACCCACGAGGAGTTGCGCCCAAACACACGGCATCGAGCGTGCCTGAACGAACACAAAGGGTGCAATCAAGCACGCTCGACGGTTTCAGCCGGTCGCTTCGTCGTCGATCTTCGGGGCGTGCTCCGTGAGGTGGATTCCCGCGGCCCTACTCGCGCCCGGAGGAATGTTGGCAGTGCGCACGACGATCCCCGCGGCCACGAGCTCGTCGGCGATTCGAGCCAGCGACGCCGCACCAGTGAAGTCGAGACGGCCGACGCCTCCTAGGTCGACGACCACCTCGGTGATGTCGGGACTCGTGGCGAGCTCGTCTCTGATGAGGCGGTCCACGATCGGCACGGTTGCGAACCACAACACGCCCTTTGGTGACACCCGCAACACGCCACCAGTCCGAACGCTGTCAGCCGTGACACTCAATTCGCGATAAAGGTGCACGGCCAACGACAACCCGATCCCGATGAGCACCGCCCTCTCGATTCTGGGCGAGGTGACCAGCGTGGCGACAAACGTGCCGAATCCAACGACGCCCTGTGCGGGAGACAACGGCACCACCGCAAAGATCTGCCGGAACTTGATCAGCTTGACGACCCCGACGATGACGATGGCGCCCAGCACCGAGCTCGGGAGGTGCTCCAGCAGCGGGGTCAGCGGCAGCGTCAGCAGGACGAACAACCCTGTGATGGCTCCAGCCCAGCGGCTCGTCGCGCCGGCAATCCTGCTGAGTGAACTCCGCGAAAACGAGCCGCCGACAGGGAACGCCCCGGACAAGGCCGACGCCAGGTTCGCCACACCTTGGGAGATCATCTCCCGATCGGCATCCCATGGCTCACGCTCTTCCGCAGCGAACGTTCGGGCAATAGACGCCGGTTCGGCAAAGCCAACCAGAGCGATTGCGATCGCCGGGATCATCAAGGTCCACACCGAACCCCACTCGAAACCGAAACCGAGTGTGACGAAACCGCCGTCCAACTCTCCGACGATGGTCCCGCCGTAGCCGATCGCTCCGCTGATCACTGTTGCCAACACCACCGCCAGCAGCACACCGGGGAAACGCTTGTGAATACGCCTGCCACCCACCATGAAGGCTGCCGCCAGCGCAGCAAACCCGAGCGCCGCCCAGTTCCACTCGTCGAAACGAGTGATGGCGAACCACGCATCGACTACAACGCCCCTACCCTCGAGACGAGCATCGAACACCTTCGGCAACTGCGAAGCAATGATGATGACGGCTGCGCCAGTCGTGAACCCCGTCAGCAACGGTTCCGACAACAAGTACGCCACCTTGCCCATGCGCAGAAGCCCCAACGTCAAGCGAAACAGCCCGACGAGCAGCGCCAACAACGCTGCCAACCCGATGTATTCGGGAGATCCGGGCGCCGCGAGAGTCGAGAGGGCGCCAAAGGTGAGCAGAGCGGTCAGCGCCACCGGGCCAGTTTGTAGATATCGCGACGAAACGAAGAAGGCCGCAGCCAGAGGGGGTAACGCTGAGGCGAACAGTCCGTATTGGGCAGGCAATCCCGCAAGTTCGGAGTATGCGAGCGATTGGGGAATGGCCACGAGCGCCACCGAGATGCCGGCAATGATGTCTCCCGTACTGGGCCGCGACATCTTCATGATTCAGCCCGGCGCGTCAGCAACTTCACCGGTTGCGTGGGCGGTGAGCAGAGCGCGCTGTTCGTAGCTGTCGAGGACGGCATTCAGCGATCTTAGGTACGTCGTCTCGGGCCGATCGTGCCCACGTCTAGGTTCTGAACAATGGACGACGCCACCATCGACATCCTCAAGAACACACTGACCATCGACTTCTCGACCATCGGTGCCAAGTCCGGCAAACCGTCGCGAATCGAGATCTGGGCATGGTGGTTCGAGGACCGCTACCTCATCACCGGAACACCAGGCCCTCGCCACTGGATGGCGAACATCGCCAAGAACCCCGAGGTCGTCGTCCACGTCAGAGATCTCGATCTCCCGGGCCGGGCGACCGTCGTCGACGATCGCGAATTCAGACGACGGTTCTTCGAGTCCCGCGAATCAGCCTGGTACAAGACGCAGGTCGAGCTGGATGCGCTGGTCGAGACCGCTCCGATGATCGAGATTGCGTTCGAGAGCGAGTGACCCGTCAGATCGGTCGTGGATCGATGGAAAGGTCAGCCTCTCGCAGACTCGACGGTCCGACCACGAGGTCCGCTAGATCTGCGAGTTGTCCGGAGTCGAGAACGACGTCTGCGACCGCCAGAAGAGAGGGAGAGTCTGCGGCGTACGCGACTCCGAGGCCAACCAGCGCAACAAGCGCGGCGTCCGAATCGGAGTCTCCGACGAACATCGTTCGTTCGGCTGTCGTCCCGAACATCTCGATCAGCTCGAGACCGACGCGAACCTTCTCGGAGTCCGGGACGTTGATGACCGTGTGGCCGGTGATCGTGCCGTCTGTCACCTTGACGAGGTTCGCCCGGATCTCATCGATCCCGAGGTCTCTCTTCGCTCGCAGAGCCAGTTGCTCCGGACCCGAGGACACGACTGCCGTCCTGATCCCGACTTCGTTCAACCAAGCGAACAAGCGCTTGACGTCAGGCTCGTATGAGCGCTGTGACACGAGCCGTTCAAACGGTTCGGACGGCCTCCCCTTCCACAGGCGACCGGCGACGAGACTTGCCAGCCGTCCGTAATCGCGTTCCATCAGGCGCTCGGCCAGGGCCACGCCTTGGTCGGTGGTGCCGTACTCTCCGTGAAGCTCCAACCAGAAGTTGTCGCCGCTGAAAATGACGCCGTCCATGTCGAAGATGGCGAGGTCGATCGGAATGCGCTTGCGCTGAGACGTCTTGTTCATCCGGCCTTCGTGTACGTAACGGTGCCGTACGCGTTGTCCCGGCCCACGACGACCCAACGTCCGGTCATCGGCGACACCGATTCAGGATTGAAGTGCAGCGTACACAGCGCCTTCGAACTCACCTCCTGGCCCTCCCGAACCTCCGTCAAGTTGTAGACCACCGCAAGTTCACTGTCCGACAGCTGCGCCATCTGCGAGCGCCAGTCGCCGACCGGCTGGTCGTTCTCCATGAAGCTGCCGTTGATGGTGATGACCCCGCCGGGGTTGGTGATCGAGCACTGACCGCTGCGGCTTGTCCCGTGCGCAGATACCGCTTCGAAACTCCAACTTCCGAGAATCTGCTTGAGCGCCGAGCTCGAAGTGATGGTGATGTTGGACACCTTCTTGTAGATGACCCATCCCAGCCACACCAATGCCACGTAGGCCGCGATCGGACCAGTCGCAAGAATTCCCCTCGCCGTGTCCTCCAACTTGAAGTAGTTGGCCTGGTCGAAGATCACATAGAGGATGACGACCGGCAGCAGCGGAAGCAGCAGGAGAAAGATCCAGATCGTCACCAGTTTGCTGGTCACGTCGGCCTCCTTTCGCGATGAAGGCTCTCCTTCAAGGCTACTCCTGTGGCCGAGCGCCGTCGTGAAAAAGCAGTCGTCTGGTTGGCAGGAGTCGCGCCCTCCTGAGAAGGATCGGACCTCCGTTCAATGGCGGGTACTTCGGGTGTCTCGCGGTGCTGCGACACCGGGATGGGCCTTTCGACCCTATGCACAGAACGACCGTTGTGTCCGTACTGATGGTGGTTCGGAAACCGCTTTCCATTGCGGCAGGCGAGCTATCGGAGCAGGTGAGTCCGTGGTCTGTCTGCCGACCATGGGAATGAGGTCCGAGGCACTGCCCGTAGAGGGAGGTGAGGAGGATGGCGTGGCCCGCGAGTCCCCGGCTCTTGGCACTCTTGGCTGCGAGCACCCTATTGACGACCGTACTCGTCGCAGCTCCGGGCTTGGCCGCTGACGGCCCGGTACCGCAACCGGCACCAACTGTCTCGACCGACTCGGTTGGCGCTGATTCAGCCACTCTGCCCGACCTACCGGACCCCGACATCATCGGCGGTGACGATGCCCCGCCCGGATCGTGGCCGTTCATGGCCGCACTGGTCGACGCCGGCTGGGTCAACGAGTTCCAGGGTCAGTTCTGCGGGGGTACGGTTGTGGATCCCGAGTGGGTGCTGACTGCTGCCCACTGCGTTGACGACAAGACACCACCCGAGGTCGACGTTCTCACCGGCGAGCACGAACTCGCCACAGGCGGCGAGCGCACCCGCGTCACTGCGATCTACCTACACCCTGGCTGGAGTGAGGGTGACGCAAGCAACGACATGGCTTTGTTGCACCTCGATCGACCGGTTGCCGCAACACCGGTGAAAATGGCCCGCCCCGACCAATCGTCCCAGTACTCGCCGGGGACGACCGCAACAGCGGTCGGATGGGGAATCATCGGCTTCGACTCCGAGGGCAACCCCGTGTACACGCCGCATCTCCAAGAGGTGGAGGTCCCCATCTACTCAGATGCGGAGTGCGAGGCAGACTGGTCGGTCTACGACGACGCGATGCATATCTGCGCCCGCGGCCAGACTCCTTCGGGGCCGATCGGGATCTGTCAGGGTGACAGCGGCGGCCCACTCCTGGTTCCGGATCCAGTCGATGGTTGGCTCCAGATCGGCATCTCGAGCTTCGTCTCATCCGGATGCCTCTCTGACTTTGCTGATGTGTACACGAGGGTCCCGGTGTACGAGGCGAGCATCCACTCCATCATTGATGCGTATGCCGCCGTCGCTCCCGTGTCGACGCTCGTCATCGACGAATACGCGCCGGATCCCCCGCGGTACGCAGAGTTCGGCAGCGCCCTCGACGTCGCCGACGGACGCCTCGTGGTTGGCGCCCCTGGCCATGAGGACTCGGCGGGGGGCTACCAGGGTGCCATCTGGATCTACGACTGGGACGGGTCAACGTGGCCGCAGACCACCGGCCTTCTCAGCCCCGACTCTGATGCCGGTGACCAGTACGCCACGAGCGTCGCGGTCGCCGACGGCGTGATCGCAGCCGGTGCTCCAGGCGATGACGAAACCGGCACCGACACCGGCGCGGCATACCTCACCTGGTACGACGATGGCTGGTGGTCCTCGAAATTCATGGCTACCGACACCACATTCGAGGATGGCCTCGGCACTGCCGTCGCGTGGAACGGCGACGTGTTGGCTGCCGGAGCTCCGTGGTACGACGGTGCGATCTTCG
>JABDJC010000156.1 GCA_013003395.1 Acidimicrobiia bacterium | reverse complement strand
TTGCGCACCGACTGTCGACGATCCTCGCCGCTGATCGCATCCTGGTACTCGACCAGGGCCGACTGGTCGAACAGGGAACCCATCATGAACTCCTCGATCTGGGCGGCTTGTACGCCAACCTGTATCGGACCCAGTTCCGCGTAGCCGGCTAGCTCGGGCAGCCCCAGTCCGACAACGTCTCACTCCAATTTCACACTTCTCATACATCACTGTCCGATGCTTGCGGGAACGCACAAGGAGACATGATGTTCACGAGTATCTGGAGCACGGCGAAGCTGGGAGGCATGGTACTGGCGACGGCAACGCTGGCAGCCGGCGGTATCGCCGTTGGCAGCGCAGGGAGCAATCCCGTTCTCGTGGCGCCGCCAAACGAAATCGTGGTGGCGTCTTTGTCGGCGACCGATGCCGCACCGGATAACGAGGTCGTCGCGGCGTCGCAGTCGACCGATCGCCTCACTGATATCGCTCCCGCCGAGGTCTCTGATGTCGTCCGGCAGCGTATCGACAAGACGGATCGCCGAAGGGATCGCCTCGAGCGCGCTGCGGCATTGTTGGGCGTGACCCCGCCAGAGCTCCGATCGGCTCACGCTGATGGGGTCGTCGACGAGTTGATCGACGACGCGGGCATGACCGTCGACTCCTTCGCCGCTCTGCTGCTCGCGCCTCTCGTCGAGCACCTCGATGAGCGAGTGGCGAACGGACTCATGGACGAGGAACACGCGGCGACCCTGTTGGCAGACGTGACCAGTCGGGTGGTTGCAGCACTTTCCGACTCCACGTAGAGATCGAGGCGGGGTGGCCAGGTAGATTCGCCCGATGAACAGCCGTGAACCTGACCACGTGCGATCGGTGTGGGACGGGGCCGCTTGGATCCAGTTGCCGGTGCCCTTCTCTGGCGGCGAGGCAGTGGTGGTGCCCAATATTGCAGCGATCTTGTCGCCCACCGCGGAGCGACGGCAAGTGCTGCTGCAACGGCGCGACAAGCCGGGTGAAGCTGTCCGCGGGCTTCTCGAGTTGCCAGGCGGACGATGGCGTGCCGGAGAGTCGGCGCTCGACGCGCTGACCCGCGAAGTCGAAGAGGAGACCGGTCTCGTTCTCGTGGACGACATGACCTCGTCGCGACGATACGAGAACAACGCGAAACGCCCGTTCATCATCTCTCATCCGGTTGCGGTTTCGACCGGAGTCGAGGGGGCCTATCCGGCGCTACACATCGCGTATCTGGCGACCGCCACGGGGACGCTGCGTGGCGAACCGGGGGAGTCGTCCGACCCTCGGTGGTATCCGCTCGAGGAGATCCAGTCGATGCTCGACGAAGCCCCGTCCGGCTTCACCGGCGTTGCGTACGCACTCCTCAACACCGTGTTGCCGCTACTCAGAACGTCGTAGGAACGCCACGATGTGTTCGGCCACAGCTTCGCCTTGATCTTCTTGCAGGAAGTGGCCGGCGTCGGGAACCAGTTCCAATGGTTCGGCACCCGGTATCGCGTCGACAAGCCGCTGTCCCACTGCCGGAGCAAAGATCGGGTCCTCGGTGGCGAAGAGCACCAGTGCCGGGTCCGTCCACGCCTCGAGTGCCCGCCGAACCTCCAACATCTCAGCGGCGCCAGGATCGTCGGCACTCAGCGGCACGATCAGAGGGAACCGGTGAGCGCCGACCTTGTCGTCTGCGGAGGCAAAAGGTGCTTCGTAGGCCCGATACACGGACTCGTCCCAAGTCTGGCGGGCCGCATTTCCCATCACCATCGTCACCGGAAGGTCGGGTGTGCGCTGAACGAAGGCCCGCCATTGCATGAAGGCCGGTGATGGCGATGCATGGGTCGAGAACAGGCCGGTGTTCATGATCACCAGGCGGTCGAAGCGGTCTCGCCGTTCAACCGCCAGTCGGAGACCGATCGGGCCGCCCCAGTCTTGGACCACCGCGGTAGTCCGTTGCAGATCGAGATGATCCACAAGGGTGTTCATCACGCTGACGTGGCGGTCATAGGTGTAGTACTCAGGGTCTCGAGGTTTGTCGGACTTACCGAAACCCGGGTAGTCGGGAGCGATGGCGCGATACCCGGCAGCGACGAGGGGAGGGATGATCTTGCGATAGAGGAACGACCACGTCGGCTCGCCGTGAAAGAGCATCACCGGACGACCAGTGCCTTCGTCCAGGTAATGCACCCGGACTCCGTCGGCGGTCAGCCACCGAGGCTCGAAGTCGTAGTCCGGAAGAGCCTCGAATCTCGATCGATCGGTTGAGTCGGCGGTCACTCGTGCTCGTCCAGATCTGCGGCTGGTTCCTTCATGGTCGAAGGGATGACGAGCACCGGCCGATCGCACTCGACCATGACCCGAGCCGAGACGCTTTCCCACGCCGCGGCATCAAAGATCTGACGGGTTGCGCCCAGGATCACCATGTCGACGTTCATCTCGGTGGCGATCGCAGATATCGTCTTGGCGGCGTCCGCGCCCTCCACGTACAGCGGTGCGCCCTCGATCCCCGCGGCTCGAAGCGCAGCGAGCATCGGTTCGGCATGCCGCTGGCCGCGCTCGTTGACGTACCGTGCGACGAGGGATGACTCTTGTGCTGCGATACCTGAGGGTTGTGTGCCGTCGGCATCGAGCGGATGCCAGTTTTCTGAGCGGATGTCGGTGAGGAACGATCTCGGTACCTCGACGACGGTCACGACGGAGATCGTGCCGGCAGCGCCTACCAACCGTGTCGTGAAGTCCACCACTGGCACGGGATTGAGCGCCCCGGTCGTTGCTATCAGCACGTGCATCGGGGATGAAGTGGTCATGGCCGATCGGCAGCATAGGCCGCACTGCACCGGCGTGCCCGATGAACAATCACTGAACAACTCGCTCGATCGGGCTGAAAACGCCGTTGTCACCGTACGATGTGCCCAATGAGTAATGATGTGAGCAGGCGGGTACTCGTGGTGGACGACGAACCCATGGTGCGGGAAGTGGTGACGGCCTACCTCAAGCGAGAGGGTTTCGTCGTGTCCGAAGCCGCCGATGGTCAAGAGGCGCTCGACTCGCTTCGTCGCTCCACGCCTGACCTCATCGTGCTCGATGTGATGTTGCCAAAGGTCGACGGTTTCAGCGTTCTCAACCACCTTCGCAAACTCAACGACGTGCCAGTGATCCTGCTCACCGCCCGAGCGGAGGAATCGGACAGGGTCCTCGGCCTCGAGCTCGGTGCCGACGACTACGTCGTCAAGCCCTTTTCGCCTCGGGAACTGACGGCACGAGTGCGTTCGGTCCTGCGTCGAGTCAACTCGGCTTCGGCTTCGGTAGCGCTGAGCTACGACGACCTCGACATCGACAGTGGGAGCCGTGAAGTGACCCTTGGCGGAACCGCCCTCGAGCTGACGCCGAAGGAGTTCGATCTGCTCTGGTTCTTCGCGGAGTCGCCGCGACAAGTGTTTTCGAGAGGCCAGCTGCTCGAGCATGTGTGGGATTCATCGACCGACTACCAGGATCCATCGACAGTGACCGTCCATGTGCGCCGCCTCCGCCAAAAGATGGAGCCCGACCCCGCCGATCCTCGCTGGATCAAGACAGTCTGGGGCGTCGGGTATCGGTTCGAGCCATGACCCGTGCCGTTATCGCAGCATTGGCGATCATCATCGCTTCGCTGGTGTTCTTCGAAGCCACGATGCAGCCGACTGCAGCAGACCGCAATGGTCTTCTCATGATCCTGCTCTCGGTTGCCGCTCTGACCGCGTTTGCGGCGTGGTGGATCCCTCGTCGCGCTCGGAGATTCACGTCGCTGCAGCGGACCGTCGTCGTGGTGGCCCTGGCGGCTGCGGGAGTCATCGGTGTGGCCACCGCAGGAGCGGCGATGGTGATGTTCTTCTCGCAACACGATCTGAATCTCCTGCTCGTGGTCCTCGGTTTCGGCATCGCGCTCGGATTGGTCCTCGCCGTGACGATTGCCGGGCCGCTCAACGAAGACCTCCGCTCGATCGCAGAGGTTGCTGAACGAGTGGCCGCCGGGGATTTGACCGCGAGAACAGGAGTCACCCGTCCCGATGAGGTTGGTGCAGCGGCAGACGCTCTCGACGAGATGGTCGCGCGCCTCGAGACGAACGAGGAGGAGCGCCGTCGAGACGAGTTGGCGCGGCAGTCGTTTCTCTCGGCCATCGGCCACGATCTGCGGACGCCGCTCGCAGCGCTCCAGGCCGCGCTCGAAGCCGTCGAGGACGGGGTTGCTCCCGACCCGGAGCGGTATTTCAGGTCGATGCATCGTGACGTCCAGGCCCTTGGCGCACTCGTCGACGATCTGTTCTTGCTGTCGCGTATCGAGTCGGGGCACCTCGAATACGAAACCATGGAGATAGATCTGGCCGAACTGGCAGACGAGTCGGTCGAGGCTCTCGAACCGATGGCGCAGCGCGTCGGAGTTTCGCTTGTACTCGAGACCGAAGCCGAGGTGCCGACCCACGGAGGCCCTGAGGTGTTGGGTCGCGTGATCCGAAACCTGGTCGACAACGCGATACGACACGCTCCGCCAGAAACCGCCGTACGGATCAGCGTCGTGAACAACGGCGCGGCCACGCTTCGGGTGGAAGATGACGGCCCCGGATTCTCCGTCGAGTTCCTCGAGGCCGCATTCGAGAGCTTCGCTCGAGCCGATCGGGCGCGAACGCGTTCCACGGGTGGCGCAGGATTGGGTCTCGCAATCGCCAAGGGTGTCGTTGACGCCCACGGCGGACAAATCTGGGCAGAGGCGGGTCCGGGCGGCAAGGTTGCGTTCACCTTGCCGAGCGGCCGGTAGTCTCGACCCCCGAGCGAGGAGCGTGTGTCGATGTCAGAGAGTTCAGTACCCGCCGAAACCCTGAACCGGGTCCTGTGGAAGATCCCGAACGTGCTCTGCCTCGTCGGGTCACGTCACGGGGACGAGTGGAACGGTATGACGCAATCGTGGGTGACGCAGGTGGCGATGGAACCGGTACTCGTCGCGATCTCGGTGGATGTGAAGGCGGTCACCAATCGACTCATCAAGGGTCAGAGCGCATTCAGCGTCAATCTCTGGGACCGGGAAGACACGAGACCATTCGTGAAGTTCTCGAAGCCGGCCACCAAAGAAGAGATGACCCTCAATGGACGTCCGATTCGCGAAGGCCAAACCGGCGTTCCGATCTTCGAGGAGGCTGTTGCATTCATCGAGTGCACGCTTTGGCAAACGGTGGATTGTGGGACCCACGACCTGTTCATCGGCGAAATCGTGGACGCTGGGTTTCGTGCCGACGTCGAAGATCCGGCGGTTGCCCGCATGGAAGACACTCGAATGAAGTACGGCGGCGTCAAGCGCGGCGGTCACTGACCGGAGATCAAGACCGGCGATACTCCAACACCAGCGTCGAACCATCTCGCTCGAGAAGGCCTGCAATGTTGCCGCCGATCACAGCGAGTTCGAGCTTATCGGGGGTCGTCACGCCTTCGAACGTCTCGGTCTGGTCGTAGGTCAGATGCACCGATTCGGCCTCCAGCCTCCAACTTCCCGTGTTGGTCACGATTCCGGACCAGATGCACTCGACATCAGGCGGACATGGCGCGATGAGGTCGTGCTTCAAGAACGTCATGTCCGGTTTGAACGACCACTCGATCGGCCACTCTCCTTCACCCGACCACAAGCCGGTGAGGCCGGCGACGTCAGGCGCTTGGGCCGCGGCTCCACCAGCGGGAATGCCCCCTTCGTCGGCGCAGCCAACGAGAGTGACGAGCAATACGAGAAGTGCCGCGGTGCGGATCATGGCCGGTGACGTTAGCTCCACCATGTCGTTGTGCATCTCCAACCTCTCGGGACCGATCCGATCGGGCTGCGGGTGGAGCCGATAGTCTCTCGGCGAGTCATCAGGAGGATCACATGGAAGTTCGCGTCGACGACAAAGTGGCGCTGGTCACGGGAGCGAGCCGAGGAATTGGTGAGGCAACGGCCGCGCTCTTCCTCGCCAGCGGAGCACGCGGTGTCGTCATCACGAGTCGCAAACCAGAGAATCTCGAAGGCGCAGTCCAGCGCCTCGACGGCGGCGATCGTCTGATGGCCCACGCAGGTTCTGCCGATTCGGAGGGCGACGTGAATGCGGCGGTCGCCGCAGCCATCGAACGGTATGGCGCATGTGACATCCTCATCAACAACGCCGGTACGAACCCAGGCGTCGGTGCGCTGAGTCAGGTCGATCTCGGAGCTCTCGACAAGACGTGGTCGGTCAACCAGCGAGGTCCGCTGCTGTACGCGAGAGCGGCATGGAATCAATGGATGGGGTCACACGGCGGTTCGATCGTGAATGTGGCGTCGATCGCGGGTCTGATGCCGTCGGGTGCACTCGGGGCGTACAACATCTCCAAAGCCGCGGTCATCTACATGACACGGCAGCTCGCCCTCGAAATGGCTCCGCGAGTCCGCGTGAACGGCGTGGCTCCGGCGGTGGTGCGTACGAGGCTCGCCAAGGCCCTTTGGGAAGATCGCGAGGCCGAAGTGGCTGCGGCTCACCCCTTGGGTCGCATAGGCGAGCCTGACGACATCGCAAACGCGATCGTGTTTCTCGCATCCGATGCGGCATCGTGGATCACTGGTGTCACGTTGCCGGTGGACGGTGGAGCCAGTCAGGCGTCGGCGGCGCCCGGCCTCGGCTGAGTGGCGTCATAACCGGGTCGGCCAAGTGACAACCAATCCTCGAAGGCCAACTCCGAGCCGATGTCGCGACCGGCGGTGACCGACATCAGGTACCGGTGATGCAGAAAGTCGCAATATCCTTGGATCGGGTCGCTGGACGGACTCTCGCGGCGAATGCGTTCCAGTAGGGGCTCAAAAACGCCGACGCGCCATTGGATCGCCGCAATCGCCTTGAGTGAGGGACGATCGGCCGCGTGGTGCGCCTCGTAATACTGAAGGTCCGACAGGATCTGTCTTGCCTGGTTCTCTGACGCCTGAATGCGGGTCAGTTCTCGAAGCTTGTTCGAGTGGAAACTTCGACCCCCGATGGTGACTCTCATCCTGATGCGGTTGCCGTCGGCGACCGGCACGAGTCGATAGTCCTCCACATCGAAACCCAGGTCGTTCAGACGGCTCACCCTGTCCCTGATCTTGAAGCGCTCTTCAGACTTGATGACTTCGTCGTGCATGAGCTCGTCCCACAGCTGGGCGTAGCGTTCTGCAATGTCTTCGCCGAGCGAGAGATCTGCGTCGTCGAGGTCGAGGCCGGCTTCGGCCGCAATGTCCGCCATTCCGCCGGCCACGTTCATGATCATTATCTCGAGGTCGTGCTCCCGTTGCCCGGCTGTGAGTTGCTCATGGAGTTCGACGGTCTCGGCATCGATCATGACGGCTTCGATGGCGCCGGCGTCGTATCGGTAGAGCACATTCGACAACGAGCAGTCACCCCAGAAACAGCCGAGCAGGTGGAGTTCGACGAGGAGGACGGCGAAGGCGTCGAGCATCTGGCTCCGACGGTCACCGAAGCCACCTGACGAGATGAGCTCGCGATACGAGAAGGCGAACTCGACGTAGCGGGTGATGATCACTCCCGCTCCCTCATCGCGTGGCGGCATCCACGGACGCTCGACCCAACCGACGGGCGTCGCCGACCGGGCGCCGTGGTTTTCTAGAGTGCGCAGAACTTCGAACTCGTGACGGGCCAGCGCAACCGTCAGTTCTTTCACGGCATAGATGTCGGAGCGGTATGGAACGAACACGACAGGGTGGCGGTGGACGCCCGAAGGCAGGTCGACGGTCACGTCGTCCGGCCAAGAGTTGATCGGGACCTCCCACGGGAGATCGAGGAAGTCCGGGTGACCGGCCCGCACCATGAGAAAGGGATCTGACATGTCGAGCAGTTTGGTCGATGTCGACGGCCATGGGGTTCTTTGGGACAACTACGCTCGCGCTCATGCACGAACCGGTCCGAATTGAAGTGAACGACAAGGCCACGCTCGAAATCGAGTGGGACGACGGCTTGCGCACCGTCACCACCGCACGTGACCTCCGCGCCGCCTGCCAGTGTGCGAATTGCCGTGACACGCCGGATGCCGTCGCCGCACATGTCGCCGCCATCGACGTCGTCACGATCGAAGCAGCGTCGCTGGTCGGCAACTACGCGATCAATTTCGTCTTCGGGCCAGATCACCATGGCACGGGGATCTATCCGTACGACGAGCTCCGTTCGCTGAACTGACGCCACTGACGCCACCGGCGACCGTGGTCAACGAGATCGCGTTGCAGGCCGATCCGAAAAAGCGAACCCCTTGTAGGACTGTTTGAATCCGTTGGCAACCAGCCCTGCCGCGAGCGGCGAGGCAGCGACTGGGTCACCGTCGACGGTCTCGATCTTCATTCGTCTGAAACGCCGTTTCGCCAGAGATGCCAACGCCGTGGCAACCGAGTCGCCGTCGTCGATGAACGTGAGGATGGTTCGGCCGCCGCGTTCGATGAATGCGGCAAGCCGTCCATCGATCAGAACGACATGCGCACCGGCTGACCGGCTCGGACGGCCGTGGTGTTCCGGCCACGGGATGACGGAGCCATACGGATTGGCAGGATCGGCCGCCGCGAGGGTCACGATCCCGGTATCGGTCTTGGCGCGCACCCGATCCACCGCACCAGGTGAGGCGAACTGGGCGCCACCGAGACCTTCTACGAAATAGCCGCGTCGCACCCGTCCCGCGTCTTCGAGCGTCGCCAGGACCGGGTACAGGCCCGCGAAACCGCCAGGGATGCCCTCAGACAACACGGCGTCTCGGGTCACGACGCCGAATCTGTCGAGCAGCTGCTCACTTCTTGCCATCGCAGCGTGTTCTGGGAGCACGAAACGGAGGAGATCGGCCGTGAGGTACCAGCGACCCGACGCCGACGGTGGCGCGGCGGAAGCGAGGTTTGGTCGCCCTGATCGTTTCGCTCGTCCCAGAAGGAATGCGCGTAATGGAGCGAGCGTGTCGTTGGTGACCTCTCCGGCCCACACCAGATCCCATAGTGCAGCGAGGACGTCGTTTTGGTCGCCGCCTCCCACTGCGTCGTAGAGATCGCGGAAGAAGACTGCTCCTCGTTCCACGAGATGTGCCCTGATCCGATCGTGGAGCTCACCGTCCGGTGGCGAGTCCTCCATCGGCCAGTGCAGCGCGCTCACCTGATCCCGGCGGTAGAGCGCAACTTTTCCATCCTTTGCACCGAGCGGGGAACGACCGATCCAGACGAGTTCTCCTGAAGCGGCAAGTTCATCGAGAAGCGCGGGGGAGTACTCCATACGTGCCGCAAGTACGTCGCTTTCCAGAATCGACGCCGGAATTGCGGCTCCCTGCAACTGACCGACGATTTCAAGGAGCCGCGACCGATGGCTCGAGCCTTTGCCGACACCATGCCAGCTCGGCAGGAACCGGCCGACATCATGGGCTTCGACCGGCTCGATTTCGCTCCGAAGTGCCGCGAGCGAGCGACGCTTGATGCGTCTGAGCACTTCGGTGTCGACCCATTCACGACCGTCGCCGCTGAATGTGCCGGCGGTCACCCGACCCGACTGTTCCAGGCGTTGGAGGACCTCGGTGACGGCCGCTGCCGGTAGGCCGAGACTTTCGGCCGCGTCCGAGGCCGTGAACGGGGCGTGTGTCCTGGCGTATCGACCGACGACGTCGCCCATTGGATCGGAAACGGACTCGAGCAGGCTGTCGGCGATCCCAGGAGGTGGCGACACGCCTAGGGCGTCGCGCAGCCGGGCTACGTCTTCGACCGCCGCCCATCGTTCCTCGCCCGCCATCCGCACTCGGGTGACCCGCCTCGTGGCTTCGAGACCGTCGAGCCAGTCTGTTGCAGTTCCGTCCGTGCGCGCCATCACCGCATCGGTAGACAGTGGACCGAGGTCACGTAAGAGATCGTGGATCCCGTCGAGCGAAGACGCCTTACGCTCGGGTGTGAGGCGCTGCAGCTCGAGTTCGATGTGTGCAATCACTTCAGGGTCGAGGAGATCGCGTAGCTCTATGTCGCCGAGGAGCTCTCGCAGCAGCGAGCGGTCCAACGTGAGGGCGGCGGCTCGCTTCTCAGCGATTGGGGCGTCGTAGGCGTACATGAAGTTCGCGATGAAGTCGAACATGAGCGACGAGGCGAACGGACTCGGACTGGTCAACGCCACGTCGTGGACACGGATCTTGCGTGACCTGACGTCACCGAGCACCTCGATGAGGGCCGGCAGGTCGAAATGGTCTTGCAGCACCTCCCGATACGTCTCCAAGACGATCGGGAACGATCCGTAGCCTTTCGCAACCTGTAACAGATCAGCTGATCGGCGCCGCTGCAGCCACAGGGGAGTGCGGTTCCCTGGTCGGCGTCGCGGGAGCAACAACGCCCGAGCTGCGGATTCACGAAACCGAGAGGTGAACAGTGCACTGTCGGCGACCTCTTCGATCACCAGTTCTTCTATCTCGTCTGGATCGATCAGCAAGGTCTCGATCGGCGCCGGTTCATCGATGTCCGCGAAGCGAACCACGATGCCGTCGTCAGACCACAAGACGTCGGTGTCGTGTCCAAGCGCGTCTCGATATCGCTTGCGGATGGCGAGCGCCCAAGGAGCGTGGATGCGAGAGCCGAACGGACTCAAGATGACCGTACGCCAATCGCCGATCTCATCACGGAACTGTTCGATCACGATGGTCTTGTCGCTGGGAACCGTCCCGGTGATCGCGCGTTCGTCCTCGAACATCCGTGCGAGGTTCTGCGCAGCCCATTCATCGAGCCGATATCGTTCCTGCAGCGTGGCCAGCGCGTCGTCTGGCTTCATGCCGCCGACCTCGCGAACGAACTTGCCGACGGCGCGGCCGAGCTCCAGTGGCCGGCCCGGTCCGTCGCCGTGCCAGAAGGGCATCTTCGCCGAGGGTTCTCCGGGTGCGGGAGTGACGATCACTCGATCGTGATCGATTTCCGAGATCCGCCAGGCGGTCGATCCGAGAACGAAGACGTCGCCGGGTCGGGACTCGTAGACCATTTCCTCGTCGAGTTCCCCAACTTTGCCGCCTTCTGGAAGAACCACCGTGTACAGCCCTCGATCCGGAATGGTCCCCGGGTTGGTGACCGCCAGCATGCGAGCGTTGTTGCGGGCTGCGACGGTTCCCGCCACACGATCCCAGACGATCCGAGGTCGCAGTTCGGCGAACTCGTCGGACGGATACCGCCCGGACAGCATGTCGAGGACGGAGTCGAACGACGGGCGGGTCAACGCTTGATACGGAAACGCCTGTCGAACCAAGGCATAGAGCTCCTCGACCTGCCAGGACTTGACGGCGACCATCGCGACGACCTGTTGAGCGAGCACGTCGAGTGGGTTGCGAGGGATCTTCGTCGCCTCGATTCCACCTGCATACATCTGCTCGACCACGACGGCCGCCTCCAGGAGATCACCACGGTGCTTCGGAAACACCCGGGCTCGGCTGGCGGCACCAACCTGGTGTCCGGCACGTCCGACTCGTTGGAGACCGCTGGCGACCGATGAGGGAGATTCGACGAGGAGCACAAGGTCAACTGCCGCCATGTCGATTCCAAGTTCGAGGGACGATGTCGCCACTACACCCCGGAGCTCGCCGGTCTTGAGTCCACTCTCGATCTCGACCCGGTGCTCTCGTGACACCGATCCGTGATGGGCGCGGGTGAGATCCTCGCCTGCCAAGTTGTTCAGTTCGGCCGACAAGCGCTCGGCGAGACCTCGGCTGTTCACGAAGACGATCGTCGACCGGTGCTCTCTGATGAGGTCGAGCAGTCGCGGATACATCGCCGGCCAGATCGACCGCACCGGCGGATTGTCTGCCTCGCCGTAGGGCACCGCCGTCTCGTCCGGGCGGGTCATGTCCTCGACCGGGACGACGATTTCGATGTCCAACTTCTTGTGTCTCGGTGCATCGACCACGTGAACCGGGCGGGGCGTCCACACGTCGTTGACGATCTCGCCTCCAGCCAGAAAGCCTGCGATGTCTTCGAGCGGTCGCTGCGTGGCCGAAAGGCCGATGCGTTGCACCGGTCCCGTGGCGTTGTCTTGGAGTCGCTCGAGCGTCACTGCCAAGTGGGTGCCGCGTTTGGTTCCCGCAACGGCGTGAATTTCGTCGACGATCACCCATCGCACGGTCTTGAGGATCTCGCTCACAGCTGAGGTCAGCATGAGGTACAAGCTCTCTGGGGTGGTGATCAGCACGTCAGGCGGGTGACGGTGCATTTGGCGTCGTTCGGATTGTGGGGTGTCGCCAGTGCGCATCGCCGTCGAGATACGGGGCGGTGCAAGACCGAGGCGTTCTGCGGCCAGCTGGATTCCGGTCAACGGCGCACGCAGGTTGCGATCCACGTCGTATGCGAGTGCCTTCATCGGGGAGACGTAGAGCACCCGGCATCGCTCGTTGTCGGGCGGCGCTTCTTCCTGGTAGAGCGCGTCCAGGCCGTACAGGAACGCGGCCAACGTCTTTCCCGAACCGGTCGGGGCGTGGATCAGTGTGTGCTGACCGGCCGCGATCGATGCCCAGCCGTCGGTTTGTGCGTCGGTTGGTGCTTCGAACGTCGACTCGAACCAAGCGCGTGTGGGCGGCGAGAAGAGATCGAGGGGAGCCATGTGCCGAAATTCTACCGAGCCCAGGTTGCTAGCCGTCCGAGCAAGGCGTCAGTGACGCTGCGACCTCAACCAGTCGTCCCACGTGCGGGAGCCTTCGAGACGATTCGGAGTGAAGTGCCGCCGCTCCCTGAACGCCGTCGCGATCTTGCCTGCAACCGGAATCGGGATGATGGGTTTTCGAGACTCGGTCACCCGCTTCCAACTCTCGGCCATGTGTTGCATCGTCTCGGTCTGTGGCCCACCGATGTCAGGCAGTCTCCCTCCGGGCGCACCCAGAGCGATCTGCGCCACATGACTCGCAACGGCTGCGCCGTCGATGACTTGGAACTCGAACCCGGTGAACCTCACCGTCACGGGACCTGTGGCGAAGATGCGGGCCAGGAATTCGTGGAATTGAGTCGCACGTACGATCGAGTGGCCGAGGCCCGACTGCTCGATGTGGCGTTCTGCATCGAGTTTGGCCCGGTAATAGGGGAACGGGTGGTTGTCGACGCCGACGATCGACAGGTACACCACGTGCTCGACACCTGCGGTGGCGGCGGCATCGAGGAGCCGCTTGGTGCCGTCGACGTCGACCTTCTTCGGGCGCGACGGATTGGTGGCAGCGTGCACGACAGCCGACACCCCTTCGAACAGCGTCGGGGACACTTCGGACCGGGCGAGGTCGAGGGTTCGCTGCGACGGTCCTGTCGTTTCGGATCGTGTCGTGACGATCACGTCGGCGCCCAACGACTCGAGGGCAGGCACGAGCAGTCGTCCGAACGTTCCCCGTCCCCCAGTCACCAAGATCGCCATGGCCGAACTCTACGTCTATCGAAATCCCAACTCGATGAGGCGGCGCCGCCACAATGCCCGCCATGGACATTGCTGTAGATCTGGTCGAGAGTTACCTCAGACTCAACGGGTACCTCACCCTTTCCGAGTTGGAGGTTCAACGTAGGGACAGGGCCGGGGAGTATCGGGTCATCACCGATGTCGACATCATGGCGATCCGGATGCCTGGGGCACAGTACGTGGGCGATCCCCACGGCCGTGACGACTGCGAGATGTTGCTGATCAACGACCCTGCGCTCGAGCTTTCGGACGACCTGGTCGACGTCATCGTCGGTGAAGTGAAACAGGGCGAGGCCGTGCTCAACCCCGGCCTCAAGGACCATCGGGTGCTGCATTCGATGCTGCGCCGCGTCGAGTGGCTGTATGACCGGCCAAGCGAGCAAGTGGTGAGCGCGCTTCAGGAGGATGATCTCGTGGTCACGCCTGCCAGGAATGAGGGCAGGGTTCGCACCCGCCTGGTTGCCTTCGGGCGAAGTCCCGTGACGGATGTTCACACGATTTCGCTGTCCCATATGGTCGACACGCTGACCGGTTTCTTCACCACGTACGAAGACGCGTACCGTCCAGTTCAGTTCCGCAATCCAGCGCCGGCGTTTCTCAAGCTGCTGATGAAGGCAGGCTTTGACGTCGAACGAGGTCTCCCGCCGAACCTCCGTGACTGATCGGGTGGCTCAGGTGTCGGCGGGACGCAAGTCACCCGTCCGAGCCGTTGGATAGGATTGGTCGTCGGCACCGACAAGGGGAGACCATGCCTATTCACCTCAGCCACACGGTCCGTGTCGGCACCACTGGTCGCTCGATCTTCATGTTTGGCCGTGATCCGTCCGGCCGTCCGGCCACGGGCGTCCACGCCGCCGATTCGCATGTGCGCGCCGGTTACGTGCGCTCTGGTGCGGAGGCGATCGAGATCTCAGTCGTGCCCGGGCAGCTGGGTCGATGGTCTGCAGGGTCCTTCACGGAGGTCAATGCTCAGTTGATGCCAGGGGTGTACCAGTTTGACGTCCCGGACGAGTTGATGGCAGAAGGCGCAACCAACGCGTTGCTCACCCTGCAAGCGGATTCAGCACTGTTCGATCCGATCGAATTCACTCTCGTCGCGTACGACCCCAACGACGCCAGGGCGCTCGGTCTGGTGCAGTTGCAGCAGAGCACACGACACGACTTCCTCAAGCGAGCCCTTCCCCGATTCACCGAGATGGACCTTGCCTTGTCTCGGGGAGATGCCAGTCAGGCGCTGACGGCGGCGGCCAGCGTTTCCAATCCGTCGCCCGAGGAGGTTTGACCGTGCCGATCCACGCATACACGATGCGCACCGACAGCTCGAAGCGCACGATCCTTCTCTACGGACGGCTTGACGGCGGCCCTGCGACCGGAATTAGCGCGAGCTCCGCCGACCTCACAGCAGCGTATGTCCGAAGCACAGGTGAGGTCGCCGCGATCGAGCTGACTGAGGGGCAGCCGGGTCGGTGGACGGACGGTGGATTCGTCGAGATCGACGCCAAACTGGCGCCAGGTGTCTATCAGCTTGGGCTGCCTGATGCCGCCACCGCCTCAGGCGCCGACCGTGCAGTCATCGTCCTTCAGGCCGGCCAGGCCCACTTCGATCCCGTCGACATCGACCTCGTGGCGTTCGATCAGCAAGACCCACACAGCCTCGGCATGGTTGCGCTCACCAACGAAGCGCGCATGTCTTGTCTGAGCGGTGCGTTCCCGCACCTGGCCGCATGGGAACGGGAGCGCCTGACGGAGGTGGCGCACTGACCCCGCTCAGGTCGGGGATCGTCGCGCTCCCTCTCCAGACCTCGATATTTCGCAAGCTGGATCAAGCCGCTGCATTACTCGAACTCGGGGAGGCGCTGCCGGCTTTCGATGCTGCTGTCGACGAGGCAGGAGACCTGACCGTGAGCCGCGAGTCCATCAGCGCGATGGCGTCGGCATTCGAGCGGGCGTTGTCGGCGAGTTACGCGGATCGCATCCGGCACCGCATCGACTCGAATCGCGCTTGCCTGAACGTGCTCCTCGAGGCCGACCCCCAAGACCGGGTCGCCAATGCGACGGCCACGCTGGCTGACGTGGACCTGGTCCTTTGCGAGATGGTGACCCTCGTCGTATTGGGCAAGTTCCTGCCCGACATCCTGTTCGACGCAATCAGTCGCCGATCTCCGATGGCCGACGCGCCCTTTCCTTCGCCGAGCCCGGGATCGGTGCTCGCGGCTGACCTCTCGGCACTCTCATCCGCATGTCTGGAGCACGGCTGCAATGCGCACGAACTCGCTCGATCGTGGCCGGACGTTGCGCCTGCGGTCCGAGCGCTGGTGACTGGTTTCGCTCATTCCCACACTGGATATGGCCCGCTTGCATGGGAGGCGCCTGGTTTCGAGGATCCGGCCGTTGTGGTCTCCGCACTTGCGACCACCGCGGCGTCGAACGGCAACGACACGCGCCTGCCGGTGGCGGTTGAGCGCCTTGAACCCTCGGACACCGACATGGCAGCCGTCTATCGACTCTTGGAGAGCTGGCTACTCCTGCTCGAGACTGGCATTCTCGGCTTGCGTAGTGCGTTCTACACCATCATCGTGCCGCTTGCCGGGGTGATGGCACGCGAAAGATCGGTTTCTGCCACCGACATCGCGTTCATGCGGTTCGACGAGTTGCTCGGCGAGGCACCGCAGCGAGGCGAGATCGCCCGGCGCCGCGCCCAGTACCGCCGAACTGAGGACTACCTGGCCACCAACGGTATCGACCCAGATCGGATCGATCAGCTGATGACGGCTACTCCGTGACTCGGATCGGCGGTCAGGGAGCAGCACCCGGTCTCGCAGAAGGGGAAGCGTGCGTACTGGTTGGCGAGGGTATCCCCGACGCTGTTCCTGACAAAGCGATCGTCGTGGTGAAAGTGCTCCATCCGTATCTGGCTCCGTTGCTCTTGCGAGCAGGCGGTGTCGTCGTCGAGACCGGCGGGCTCCTACAACATGCGGTGATCTTGGCAAGAGAGTTCGGCATACCGGCTGTCGTGGGAGTGGTGGATGCGACGCAACGGATCGCCTCCGGCGCGATCGTCCGAATCGATGGCGACACCGGGTCCGTGCTGGTGGCTGGTCAGTAGTAGTCGTCCTCGGCGGCAATTGACGAAGGATCGACCTCGGCAAACTTCGTCTCGTGCATGTATGCCCGGCGCCGGTTGCGGACGAGTTCGATCAGGTCCGGAGACAGTCGATCTGGGAGGGCGGCGGTTGCCGTCAGCAGTTCTGGAGCTTGCAGGAAGAACACGTCGTTGTGGGACAAATCGGGAGCGAGCCGACGTTCGATCTCCACGACAAGACACCGCAGGGGATACGAGTACTTCAGCCACAAGATGTGGTGGTTCTCTCGTTCCATGTTGAGGTCCTGCAGGAACCGAATGGCATGGTGCAGCGCATCGGACCTGCCGGCCGCAGCGGCCATTTCCACGTGAAGCGCCGTCGCCCACCGATTACGACGGAGATTCGACTTGTAGTCGATCGCGGAATGACTCTCCGAATTGAGGGCGGTTTCGATGACCTTTTGCGGAGTGTCCCAAGGCTCGAACAACAGATCCCGGTCCCGCATCCAGTGCCAATCGCGGAGGTGCTCGTTCAGCTTCTCAGCGAGATAGTGCTCTCCGCCCGTCTCTAGCGCGCTGAGCGCGGCCGCCGTCGAAGACAACCCTGCCTTGTGCAACGCGGTGCGGACCCCGTCGATGCTCGCCATGAAGTCGGCGCTCATGACGGGTGTCGTGGGTGCCACGAAGTCGATGGCCGCAGGCCAACTCAGGTTGTGCCCAGATGCCTCGAGGTCGGCGCCGTGCGCGGCGAGCGTTTCGTCGATGAACGGATAGACGACGTCGTCGCCCTGCGCCTGGATGAATTGATTGAGGGCAAAGAACTCGACCCAACGTGGCCACCACGACGTGATGAGCGCGGTCATCTGTTGGGGTGTGAGGTCCGCGAGTTGATCGTGTGGGGGAAACAGTGAAGACACCTCGGCCAGCTGGTCATACGACAATCGCACTCGGGACATCAGGTCCACCATGAAATCCCGATCCCAGGTGGCCTTGACCAGGCTGGCCCAGAGGGGAGCGAAGGTGTCGCCCCTGAAGTGGAATCGTCCGCGAATCCACTTCGCTTGGAGCGGCGGGAGCCCGTTGAAGCCAAGCACTCTCGGGACCATCTCGAAGCCTGGCTGGACCAATGACTTGAGCAATGGCGTGATCACGATCTCTGGCCTCACGTCGATCCAGTCGTGCTCACCGGCGTCCTCGTTCGGACCGAATTCGCGTTGGTATCGTCCGTACTCGGGCAGGCGGTCCCACCAGGCCGAACGCCGGTCGGGGTCTGGCATCGGCGCGCGTCGGATCTCGGGCTGATGGCCGAATACCTTTCGAGGATCGGTCATGCGCTCGATGGCGGCCGTCGCCGGTGGCAGTTCGTGACGGGTGATCGTTGTCGGTGCCAGGGCGTGAACGACCGATGCCGTCTCGGTGGTTGGGTCGAGCAGTTGGATGCCCGGATCGTTTCGGCCGGCGACAGCAGCTTGCAGGACTGCCAGCCACTCGGGATTGGACGAAGTGACGAGCACCTGAAGGTCGTCTCGGACATCGTCTACCTCCGAGAGGTACGAATCGACCGATACCGCGAATTCCTCGGAATCGGGGTGGAACTCGTTCCATAGGCCACTCGTACCAGCCCTCAGATCGCAGTCGACGTCGAGAGCGAGCCGACGGACGCTTTCCGGTGCGACTCTGAGCACTTCTACCGACGAGACCAGCGGAAGCGTCGACGACGAGTTGCTCGATGCGACGTCCCATCCCGACCAGAGGTCTCGTGCCGTTGCTCGCGGTTGCCGGGAAGTTGCCGAGGCGACCTCGCCGTCGAACACTCGCCCGTTGCCTCCATCGACCGTGACGATCTGGCCCTCGCTGAGCGATCGGGTCGCGGATTGAGTGCCGACAACGCAAGGTAGGCCAAGCTCTCTCGAGACGATTGCGGCGTGACAGATCATGCCGCCGACATCCGTGACGACTGCTGCGGATGTCCTCATCGCCACAACCATGTCAGGATTCGTCATCGGCGTCACCAGCACCTCGCCGGGTCGTATGGCCATCGCCTGGTCTACGTTGAAGACCAGGTGCACCGATCCGGCGCCAACTCCACTGCTGGCGCCGACGCCTTGCAGGAGCGCCTCCTGAGTGGTGAGATCAGGACCCGGCGTATCGCTGGCAGCGGTCACGGGTCGCGTCTGGACCACGTAGAGATCGTCGTTCCACAGGCACCACTCGACGTCCTGAGGACCTCCGAACTGTTCTTCCAATTGTCGGCCGAGGACGCTCAACGCAGCTTCGTGGCGCTCCGCCAACGGCTCGTTGCCGGATTCATGTCCTCCCGGCATCCACATCCGCTGTGGCGTCACCTCGCCCTTGACGAGTTGCTCTCCCATGCCCGCGGCGTGCTCGACCAGGGTTCGGTCGGATCCATCACGATGTCGGAATGTGGTGAACATGACACCGGAGCGGTCAGCCGGAATCAGACGCTGGATGACGACAGCCATTTCGGGTGGCTCGGAGACACCGCTCATCGCGGAATACGACATCACGCGAGCCGAGAACGCCGATGCCCAGACCGATTGGATCGCGCCATGAAGATCCTCGGCCGACTCCACCGGCAACGACTCGAAGATCCCTGCGAACGAGCGCGTCTGCGAATCTTCGACGGTCGCCGAAGACCGAACCATCACGCCGTGATCATTCCCGTCCCACAATTCTGCGGCCACCTCTTCGAGAGCGTCGACGATCGGCTGCGGCAGACCGCCCTGTTCGATGGTTTTCTGGATCTCGGCAGCGAGGCCGAGGTCTGGTTCGCCACGCTTCAGCGACTCGGCGAGTGCCTCGACCGATGACGTGAGTTGAAGCGCCCCCAGCATCACGGCGAAGCCTTCAACTGGAATCACGACCCCCGGTGGAACCCGATGACCCAGTTCGATGAGGTGGCCGAGTGCCGCAGCCTTCCCTCCGAAACGTTCCGGCGACAGTGTTTGTGGTCCCAATTCCTCGAGCAGGTGCGCCACAGCAGATCCCCTTCGTCTCCCTAGCGAAACACTACGCGACGAGGCCGGTGGTGTGTGAGCTGTGGTCGGTAGGGTTCAATCATGAGGAGCGCATACGAGACCCTGGTGCTCGGAGGCGACCGCGTTTGTGTCGCGGTCAGTCAGATCCAGAGTTCGGCAGATCCGAATCGTGCTGCAACCGAAATCCTCCACCATGCGATGTCTGAGCACACGCTGATTCGAGTGGCAGGTCTCCTCGAGGACCACGGGTTCGACCTGGAAGCAATCCAGTTGGAGCCGTCGGCCGTCGAGGCATCTCGTCTGCCGAAGATCCTTCCTGGACTCGACACCTCTGCCGGAGTGGCGGCATCGAATCTTCGCGACGCTCTGCTGGCGCACCGAGTGATGCTCCACGACTTGATTTCGGCATTGGGGGGGCGACATCCCGGGAGGTTCGTGGTGGCCTACGGCTTGGGATTGGCGCTGTCATATCCGGCCGTTCACGACCGTCAATCCAGTGATCTCGACATCTTCTTGCCGACCGACCAGAGCCACGTCGAGGTCCTCCGATCGCTCGTCCGCGAATTCGGTTTCGCCGTAGAAGGTGTTTCAGTCGGTTCGGGTGCCGGACGTGCGCTCGCTGGATGGAAACTCGCGGCGCGCCGCGATGCGCACAACCTCACCATTGACGGCTTCACCGGCGGACGTCCGTCTTCGGGTCACCAATGGATCCCACCGTTCGAGCTTCCACAGCTTTTCGAGCGAGCGCGTTCCATCCAGCTGGCGTCAGGTGGGATGGTCTTGGTGCCCTGCCCCGAGGACTACCTCCTGATGGTGGCAGAGAAGGTGCAGCGCAAAGGCGACTACTCGATGCGGCGAGTTCGCGACGTGTTGACGGTCATCGAGTCCGAGGAGTCGATCGACTGGGCACACGTGCGGGCCGAGTGCCGCCGACTGCACATCGGTCTGGGTTTGGGCTGGCTCTTGGATCGGGTCGAAGCCAGCCGTCCTGGATCGATCGGTGACCCAGCCGACGCTCGCTACCGATTGGCCGGATGGGAGCGCCGTTTTCAGGCCGTGATGAGCGGTGCAACTGGTGCGTCAGTCGCGGGCCGTCGGCGCGCCAGGTCGATGCATCGAAGAATCTGGGTCACCCGATACGTGCTCACGCATTCAACGAAAGCAGCCGCGTTGGTGGAAGTCGGCAGCGGCCGCTATCGCACCACGATTGCGGGCGTCCCGGAATCGTGGAGCGCCACCCTGTAGTTGGGACAACTTTCTGCTCAATACGCCTTGATGACGCGGAGCGCGGTCTCGGCCGATTCGCTGATGGCCTTCAAACCGGTGTCGTCTGCGGACATACGGCACACTGCGACGCGGCAGAAGTCGCCGGCGATGCCTTTGATGACATGTTCGCTGTCCTCGGGTCCGTATACCCACCGGGCGTAGTTGGGTCCCACGAGCTCGACGCGTATGCCGCTTGCGGGGTACTCCTCACCTGCAAGTTCGAAGGCGCGGGGGAGTGTGCGGTGGGCGAGCCACGCCACATGCCGGAGACGAGGTGTGTCGGCGGTCGGATCTTCCTCGTCCTCAGAGATCTTCACGGGGACGGCATCCTTGATGTCGAGACCATGAGCCCAAGTCTCCATCAGTCGCATCGTGGCCAACGACTTGGCACTCATGTCGCCGTAGACCCAGGGAACCCTGTCACTCGGAAGGCGCCGATAGAGCTGATCGACCACGGCTGCCCGTCCATGGCGCCACCACTCGATGACTTCTTGATAGCGCTTGTCTTTGCCCTCGTTGACGCCGCGAGCAGTCCACTCGTCGATGTCCGTGATGTTGGCATCGTCGATGACGCTCTGGCCGTGCTCCATGGCCTGGCCGGCAAAGTTCTCGGTGTACGCGAGGTGGCTGACGGTGGCTCTGACATCCCAACCCTTGGCTGGCGTCGGAGCGTTCCAATCGCGCTCGCGGATGCGCTGGAGGTATTGATCCAGAGCTTGTTGTTCGGCTACGAGGTCGGCAAGTATTTCACGCATTTCGAACGCAAGTCTAGAGAGTTTTCAGACCTCCACGTTTGCTGCCGCTGCTGCGTTCAAACGATCGACCAGGAGCCGCAACCGACCGAGGTGGCGACGGTTGAAGTGCATTCGAAGTCGGTACAGATCGACGTGATCGTCTTCTGCGATTTCGCGTTCCGATGGCTCCGTCTTCTCCAACGACCCGTCGACGATGATGTCGGAGAACTCCTCGCCCAGCTGCGCAACCAGCTCGTCGCTGGGTTCGTGCTTGACGCGGAGTATCAGTTTGCCGTCCACGTACCGTTGCGAGTGATAGTTCCCGTAGAAGGTGATGATCTCGCGGCAAGCCTCATCGACGTCGCTCGTGATGGTGAACAGATTGAGGTCGTCTGGCGAGATCATTCCCTGATCTCGCAGTGTCTCGATGAAGGTTCGCCAAGCGTCCCAATACCCGGTGCCCTCCGCTTCCAGCATCACGATCGGGTGCAGGTCGCTCTTTCCCGTCTGGATCAGTGTCAGCAGTTCAAAGGCTTCGTCTTGGGTGCCGAAGCCGCCGGGGAGGAGACAGAACGCGTCCGACTCCTTGACGAACATCAACTTGCGGGTGAAGAAGTACTTGAAGTTGATCAAGCGGCTCTCGTGAACGTAGGGATTCGCCTCTGCTTCGAACGGCAACCTGATGTTGACTCCGAAGGAGAAGTCTTCTCCAGCTCCCAGGTTGCCTGCCTCCATGATCCCTGGACCGGCTCCGGTGATGACCATCCAGCCGTATTCGTCGCTCATCCTGCGAGCGAATTCAGCTGTGATCAAGTAGTTGGGATCATTGGCGGGGGTGCGAGCCGAGCCGTAGATGGTGACCTTGGGGAGGTGGCGATAGCGGGAGAAGACGAGGAACGAATACCGCATTTCCTTCAACGCGCTGTTGGCGAGCTTGAGATCGCCTCGCTCGGTGTCGTCCCTGAGCATCTTGAGTCCGCTCACGAGCATCTCAGCGATGATGTCGTCATCGTTGGGTTGATCGTCCTGTCCGTCGCGGTCCGCGATCGCGTCGGCGACCAGGGCTTTCAATCTCGCGTCTAGTTCTGGGTTTCCCAGTTGGTACGGTCGCATGGCGTCAACTTAGTGCCTCCCATGGCCCTCGCTACGCACATGCACCTGCCTACGCTCTCGAGTGGAACCAAGGAGGGTGTTGCGTCATGTCCGGGCGACCGTACGCCGGATCGAGCGACTTGCGCACGTTGCAGGATTTCAACGCCGCTATGTGGCAGGCGCATGGTGGCGTTGGCTGGATGCACGTCGGCGACATCCCACACCGCATATACAACGCTCTCGGCCGGCGAGGCTTTCATCCCTCTGAGGTGGTTCGCATCTGGGAGACCAACGGCGTCGTTGCCGGTTGGGCGATGATTTGGCCCCGGTCGGGCGGTATCGAGGTTCAAGTGCCCCCAGATTCGCCGCAGCTCGCTGTCGAGGCCGGGCTTTGGGCTTGTGAAGCTGTCGTAGCCGTCGGTGAGCAACACGGCCATCATGCGAAGTCGATCGTCATGGACGTCGTCGAGTCCGAGCCGAACATGGTGGATTTGGCGACCGGCATCGGTATGGCAGTCGACCAACGCGAGGGTTCGTACATCGTCACGCGTCAGGCAATCGACCGGCCGCCACAAGTGCACCTACCGAGGTCGTACTCCGTCCGTGCGGCGCGCGGCGTCGGCGACGCCGCGGCGCTTGCCGGCGTTCACTCGAGCGCGTTCAATTCGGATTGGACTGCAGAGTCGTACGCACGGGTCATGGAGTCGCCTGGGTACGAGCCGTCGCGGGAGATCGTGGTGGTAGCCCCCGACGGATCGTTCGCCGGCTTCTGCATCATCTGGATGGATCATGAAAACCACATCGGGATGTTCGAACCCGTCGGTGTCCACGCCGACCATCGGCGGCGAGGGGTGGGTATGGCGCTGATGGCAGCTGGGCTGTCCCGTCTCAGTGAACATGGCATGGTGCACGCCATGGTCACCCATGAAACCGACGATCCGGCCTCGACCGCCCTCTACGCCGCGGCTGGGTTTTTGCCCTGGTATCGCTACGTTGCTTGGTCCAAGGCGCTGTGACTCTCAGTCGCGCATGTTCACGTACTGGAGTGGCAGCCGAAAGTTCAGGCCCTTCAGTTCGGCGATGACGGCTTGGAGATCGTCGCGCTTCTTGCCTTGAATCCGCAGCTGATCACCTTGGATCTGGGCCTGAACCTTGAGCTTGGTGTCACGAATGAACTTCGACAGTTCCTTGGCGGCGTCTTGCGGCAGACCTTGATTCAACGTGAAGACGGCCTTGACCCGTCCTCCGCCGACCGTTTGGATTTCTCCGCCCGACAACGACTTGAGGGACACGCCCCGCTTGACCAGCTTCGTCTTGAGGACGTCAACGGCAGCCTCCAATCGTCCTTCCGCGGAGGACTCGATCGTGATGCCTTCGTCAGACTCCTCGATGGTGGTGTTCGTGCCTTTGAAGTCGAATCGATTCACGAGTTCTCGGTTGGCTTGATCTACGGCGTTCTTCACTTCTTGCATGTCGACTTGTGACACGACGTCGAAGGTTGGCATCAGATGTCCTCCTCTTGTTCAGGACTTGAATGGCGGACCCGAAGGTCCCCGGCGGGCGACCGCCGCCCAAACGGTTTCGTAGTGGTCACGGTCGAATGGTTCGATGTGCGGCAGAACGAACTCCACCCACGCACGACGGAGCGGGTCTTCGGACTCGGCGTAGATGTGCAGCGCCGCGGGAATCCGATCGAGGACCGTGCGAAGGCTCATAGGGGTCTCGACCCGCGTCCTCGCGTCGGTCGAGGTGAACGACTGATTGACTTCAACGGCAAGCCGGGCGATGAGGTCGACGAAGTCTGGCTTCATGGTCGGATACCGGCGATCCAGCATCGCCTTGAGTTCGTCTTCTACAGGGAAGTCTTTCTCCCAGATGATCCACCGGTCTGCGAAGGCCTTGTTGAGTGTCTGTGTGCCGGCGTAGTCACGCAGGTCCGTCGGGTTGAGCGTGCCGAAGATGCGCACATCTTTCCGCAGACGCAACACCTCGCCGTGGGGGAGCGAGATCGATTGGTGCTTGTCGAGCAGACCGTGGAGTGCGAACAACGTCTCGGCGCCTGCGGCATTCAGCTCTGACAAGTTGATCAGTGCCGTGCCCCGCAACGCCCTGGTGATGTCGCCGTCTTCCCACCGACTTTCCGTTCCACCCTTGCCGTCGCCGTGCAGCTTCACCGAACCGATCAGCGTGATGTCCCGGACCTCTCCCGTCAGCGGGATGCGGTAGTAGGGGATCTTCAGAAGCGCTGCGAACTGCTCGAGGTCGTGGTCCTTGCCGGTTCCCATGTGGCCGCGCAACGCGGTGTGGAGCGGAATCTCCTGGAATCGTTCGCGTCTCACCTTCTCGAGCTGAGCCAACCGATACAGCATGCCCAGGTCGACGTAGTGGGGGTCGGCCTTTGGCAAGTGCTCCATGCGCTGTTCGTAATCCGCAATGTCTTTCGGGACCGTCACGGTCTCGAGTTCGATCGGCTTGCCCTCGCCGGTCGGGTCGGTGAACGTCACGGTCTCAGACATGGGTGCTCCTTTGGGGGTCGTTCAAAACTTGTTCGCTGCTCTGAGCCCACCAGGTGTTTCCACCCATCTGAGCAATGGTTCGGTACAGGGATGAGCGGACGCCGCCGATCATCGCTGCGGCGAGTTCCTCCGGTCGTTCGACGACCTCGTAGCGGCTGTATGTGGACTCGACCGTGCCGCTGCCGATGCCGATTCCCAGCACCATGGTGCCGCCTTGCTCGACCGCAGCCACAGAGTCAGCCAACGATTGTATCGAGCCACGGGTCATGCCATCGGCGAGCACGACGAGGATTCGGGTCGACACTCGTCTCGCCGTCAGCCGTTGTGCCGCATACGAGACGTTGAACTCGTCGACGTTCGCAGCCTTGTCGAACATCGACAGTGGCGGCGCAAGAGAAGGGTCTGTGCGGGAAGCGGCCGCGGCGTCGCGAGGCGCTGAGGCCATCCAGAACAGGCCGGCGAGGACGTCTTCGGCCATCCGCCACCGCTGATCGAAGGTCTTGACCATGTAGTGGTTGACGGTGCGAGTGAGGCGGTCCGCAGCCCCGCCCTGTGAGCGCCTCAGGGAGGCGATGGCGGCATGTCTTCGAGCAACGAATTGCTGCTCGCTGTCCTCGGGCATGGCGGCAAAGGACCGGTTGAACAGTGCCACCTCGAAGTCGATCTGCAACTCGTCACAGAGCCGTGCGAGTGTCCACGCACCCAGCGTCGCCGCCGCAAGGGCCCATGGCTTCTTGGGTCCAGCGCCTTGTTCACGTGGCTGGAGCATCGAGGCGGAGCCGTCGACCAGCAAGCTCACGCCGTACGAGCGCTTGGTCGGCAGGTCACGTCGCTCGAACATCCGCTCGTAGAGGCCACCTCCGAGCAAGAGCGCGGTATACGGCGAAAGGTCTCCTGCGTCGTAGCCGCTACGGAGTCCGCGACGCTGATTCGCGAGGAAGAGCGGGTACAGCTCGCCGGACACCGAACGTTGTGCGACGTCCCACTTCTGGGCGGCGACTGCGAGCGCTTCTCGCCCTTGGGGAGCGAACATCCGGAATCGATCGGGGAACGCGCCCACCATGAGCTTGCCGCCCTGACCTGTCGGGAGAAACACGGTCGGAGCTTCGGAGATCTTGACGATCTGGTCGGTGCCCGGATCACCGGCCTCCTCGGCTGCACCCTTCCGCCCTGACTCGGCGGAGACGCTTTGTGCTGCCTGCTTCGTCTCCTCGTAGCTCTCGGGATCCCGCAAGATGGGCGATACGAGGCGGACCGCGTCGACGCTGTCGGCCATGGTTTGTTGCTCGAGCTCTTCGCGGTTGCGCTGTTGCTGATTCGTCTCGCTGGGTCCACCCTCGGTGATGAGGCCGTGGAGCTTGGCGACCTGGAGCAGTTGGAGGGCGAGGCCCCCGACATCCCACGGGTCATCCGCCACACTGATCGCATTCAAGAACGCCATCGCATCCTCGATCGCTCCCATCACCGGGGGCGGCGTTCTCGTCATCAACCACTCGCGGTCCGTGTGCCCTCCGACCAGCAGGAAACACGCGAGTGCGTATTGGCCCAACGCTCCCGATGTGGCCATGGCGTCCGGCGTCGCAGCGATGTAGAGGTCCTGCAGAACGGAGAATGCGCCGCCGAATTCGGCGAAGAGCTGAGCTTCCTGCCGAGCGTCCTCGACGGCGAGAAACAAGACTTCGGCAGCGCTGCCTCCAGATTCATGGACGGCCGCAAGCAGGGAGACGGGCTCATTTCCCGAGACTTTGCGTTTGGGTTCGTCGTCGAGGTCGACCATGTCGAGGGGAGTGAGGTCTTCGTCGGCGAAGTCTTCGAAATCCAGATCGACCGGCGGCTCGTCGGCGGCAACGGCTTCGAGGTTGGCGGCGGCGGTATCCGAGAGCCACCCAGCAGGAATCACCCGACGTTCCTCGAAGTCAGTGGCGATGAGATGCACAACCTCGTGAAGGGCCGAGGTGAGGGCAACTTCGGTCGGGGTGACGGGTGCTGAGCGGGAATACGCAGCTTGGAAGGTGCCAGGGTCGATGATCACTTCATCGGCGTTGCTGGAGGCTTGCGTACCGAGACGCACAGTGAGGTTGTCGTTCTTGGCGATCGCTCGAGCGAACCGCGTGATAGCTGGTGCGACGCGCTGGTAGCGCGCAACGACGGCTTCGATCGCTCGCTCTTCTGGCGGCAGAATCTCGTGCAACATGGAGTTGTCTGGTGACCTCATGAACCAGTCATTCTGTCACGGAGCGCAAGACTGCGAGAATCGACGACGTGGATATTCACGTGAACGATGAAATAGTCATCCCCGAATCGGAACTGCACTATCGATTCAGCACCTCGGGAGGTCCCGGCGGGCAGCATGCCAACCGGTCGGCGACGCGTGTCGACATGACCTTCGACATCGCCGAGTCCCCGTCGATACCGGCACCGGCAAAGTCGGTTCTCGTTGACGCGCTTGGCGAACAGGTCACGGTCAGCGTCGACGATTCTCGTTCGCAGTGGCGCAATCGCCAGTTGGCGAAGCGACGCCTGGCGGACAAGCTCCTCGAAGCCCTCAAGACGCAGCGAGTCCGGCGTCCGACGCGACCGAAACGGTCGGCGAAACGCAAACGTGTGGAGAGCAAGCGGCACCGCAGTGAGATCAAGCAGTTGCGCCGGCGTCCGACATCAGACGACTGACGGGCCGAGGCGATCGATTGATCCACCCGTAGACCTATCATCGCTGCCATGCACTACGACCTCACCACACTTCCAAACGGCCTCAGGGTCATCAGCGAGTCCATGCCATCTGTTCGATCTGTCGCCGCGGGCGTGTGGGTGGATACCGGTAGTCGGGATGAACACGGACCGGAGGCCGGCTGTAGCCACTTCCTCGAACACCTGCTCTTCAAAGGCTCAGACACCTGGAGCGCCAAGGACATATCAGACCGTTTCGACGGCATGGGCGCCCAGCACAACGCCTTCACCTCGAAGGAGTACACGTGTTACTGGGCCCGCATGCGCGACGAAGATCTTCCTGCAGGCGTGGAGATCCTCGCCGAGATGATCCAGCGTCCCGCCTTCCGTCAGAGCGAGATCGATTCCGAGCGCCACGTGGTCCTCGAAGAGATCAACATGAACGAGGACGATCCCACGGATTGCGCGTACGAACAGTTCACTTCGACGTTGTGGCGCGATCATCCGCTGTCGCCGCCGATCCTCGGCACTCGCGAGTCGATCCTCAACATGAGTCGCGACACGATCCACGGATACTGGTCTCGCCGGTATTCGCCAAAGAGTGCAGTCTTCGCAGTAACCGGGAACGTGAGCCACGACGAAGTTGTCGAAATGGCGACCGAGAGGTTTGGCGCCTGGAGAAACGACTCCGATGTCACTCGACCCACCCGAGAGTCGGTGTCAACGGCAGCGGTCGGGCTCACTCAGCGCGACACCGAGCAGGCCCACCTGGTCTTCGGTGGGCTGGGGTTGGCGCGAGATGACAAGCGCCGTTTCGCGTTCAGCGTTGGCGACCATGTACTCGGTGGTGGCATGTCTTCTCGGCTGTTCCGTGAGATTCGCGAGAAGCGTGGCCTGGCCTATGCCGTCCACAGCTACCGGATGCCGTTTTCCGACACCGGGGCGTTCGCGGTCTACGTGGGTACGACACCCAGCCAGACGGACGAGGTGCTCCACATCGTGCGCGAAGAGCTCGACCGCATGCGCACGGAACCGATCGGCGCCGATGAGCTTGTGCGGTCCAAGGGTCACGTGAAGGGAAGCCTGGCGCTTTCTGTGGAAGATGCCAACAGCCGGATGACGAGGCTCGGTCGCAATGAGTTGACTGGCCTGGAGCATCTCTCGGTCGATGAGATCGTTGCGAAGGTCGAAGCGGTCACTGCCGACGACATCCTCGATGTGGCGAGCGAGGCCTACACCGGACCGTACGTGCTCGGTGCTACCGGTCCGTTCGAGGCCAGTGCGCTCGAGCAGTTCGTCGTCTGATGCGAGTAGGCATATCGGGGGCTGCTGGACGGATGGGCCGAGCGGTCGCCACCGCCATCGGCGATCAGCCGGACCTGGATCTGGTGGCGTTGTTCGATCCGCCGGCAGTTGGCGAGTCGCTCGCTGGCCTCGACATCAGTGACGACCGCAGTGTGCTGTCGGACGCCGACGTCGTGGTCGAGTTCACCCGTCCCGATGTGGTCATCGACAATGTTCGATCCTGGCGTGAGCTGGGCATCCATGCGGTGGTCGGTACCAGCGGCTTCGATGATGCCAAGACTGAAGAGCTCCGGAGTGTTTGGGGGAGCGGTCCGCCCAATTGCCTCGTGGTCCCGAACTTCTCGATTGGGGCGGTGTTGATGATGCGGCTGTCGGCCCTCGCTGCGCCCCACTTCAGCGCAGCCGAGATCGTCGAACTGCATCACGATCGGAAGGTCGATGCTCCGTCTGGCACTGCGCTCGCCACTGCCGACCGTGTCGCCGAACACCTCGGCCCCCGAAATGAAGCGGTGACTTCGATTGAGTCTGTGGCCGGCTCGCGCGGAGGCTCCGTGTCGGGTGTGCCTGTGCATTCTCTGCGACTCCCTGGACTCGTCGCGCACCAAGAAGTCATCTTCGGAGCGCAGGGCGAGACGTTGACGATTCGACATGACACGACGTCGCGAGAAGCGTTCTTGCCAGGAGTGTTGCTCGCTGTGCGGTCCGTGGTGACCCTCACCGAACCACTCACGGTCGGATTGGACGCACTGCTGTTCGACAAGTGACGGCTTTGGCTGCGAGCCGGTAACGTGCCGACCGATGTCGGCAACTTCCGCTCTCGTGCTGTATTTCGCCGGTGTGGTCGCCGGCTTCGTGAACACCGTCGCAGGCGGCGGGAGTGCCATCACGCTGCCGGTCTTGACCGAGCTGGTCAACGCAAACGTCGCCAACGGCACCAACCGAGTCGCGATCTTCGTCGCCAACCTGGTTGCTTCGCTCGGGTTCGAAAAGGACCGCAAGGTGCCGTGGGGCACAGTGAAGCCGCTGATACCGGCGGCTTTCATCGGAGCCGCCGCGGGGGCGTGGGCAGCCACGTTGCTGTCACCCGGAGCGATGCGAAGGGTGTTTGCGATCGTGCTGGTGATGATCGCAGCCTCGGTCCTCGCCAATCCGAATCGGTGGTTGGCAGAGCAACACGCCCGTCTCGAGCAGCCGTGGACCTCGGTCGTATTCGTTGCGATCGGCTTCTACGGAGGATTCGTGCAGGCCGGAGTCGGATTCATGCTGCTCGCCGGACTCGTGTTCGGAGCCGGTCTCGATCTGGTTTCAGGCAACGCGGCCAAAGTCGTGATCATCTTCTCGTATACGACGGTGGCGCTCGGATTGTTCGTCCTTGCCGGTCAGGTCGATTTCGGGCTCGGCTTGGTGTTGGCCGCAGGCAACTCCACCGGCGCGTGGATATCGGCGCGTCTGGCGGTTCGCAAAGGAGCTGGCTGGGTCCGGTGGGTTCTCGTCGTTGCAGCCGTCGGAGCTGCGATACGAATGCTCTTCTTCTGAGTCTCTCTAGAAGAGCGCGCTCGCCAGCTGTTTGCGATAGGTGAGCGTCAGCGGATGGTCGTTCCCCAACACGCCGAACACATCGAGCATCGCGAGACGCGCCTCGTCGGCGTGTTCGTCGCGGTTGCGCACGAGCAACAACATGTGGTCGAGCGCCGGTTCGAACTCGCCTCTGCCGGCGAGGTGCCGAGCAAGCACCAGTCGAGCGGGGGCGTCGTTCGGGTCGGCTTCCACCGCGGCCTTGAATTCGTTCACGTCCCCGGACTGTGCGGCATTGAGTCGAGCTGCCGCTTGGAGACGATCGACTTCTGGAGTCGGCGCGAGCTTGCCGAGCAAGATCAGCGCGTCCTCTGGGTTGCCTTCCGATATCAGAAGGCCGGCAAGGATGGTGCCTGCTTCGTGGTGGTCCGGAGCCTCGTCGAGAACCTTCCAGAGCAACTGCTTGGCTGCCTCCGTGTCGCCTTCGACGATGGCGCCACGTGCCTCGTCGACCTGGCCGTCGGTTGCGGTCGGCAGGATGTTGTCGATCCAAGTACGCACGGACGTTTCAGGCAGGGCACCGGTGAACTGGTCGACCGGTACGCCGTCTCGGAAAGCGATGACGAATGGGATGCCTTGCACGCCGAACGAAGCGGCGAGTTCCTGGTTCTGATCCACATCGACCTTGACGAGCTCGAAAGCACCGCCCATTTCCTCGGCGACCTTTTCGAGCACGGGTCCCAGTACCTTGCACGGCCCGCACCACGCCGCCCAGAAGTCAACGACAACGGGGACTTCTCGGCTCCGTTGCAGGACCGCAGTTGGAAACTCTTCGGTGGAAACGTCGCGAACGTGACTGCCAGAATTCATGATGGTGCCGAGGTTAGCCAATGTTGGGCTGCTAGCTTCACGCTCATGGAGACACCTTTCGGGCAAGTGCTCACCGCGATGGTCACCCCCTTCACTGCCGAGGGCGAACTCGACTACGGCCAGGCGTGGCGATTGGCACGATTCCTCATCGACAACGGTTCGGACGGGATCGTTGTAGCCGGTACCACCGGTGAGTCGCCGACGCTTGGTGATCACGAGAAGGTCGCCTTGTTCAAGACCGTGGTCGAAGCCGTCGGTGAGCGGGGCAAAGTCGTCGCCGGCACCGGGACGTACGACACCGCTCACTCTGTCGAGATGTCGAAGCGTGCGGCAGACCTCGGGTGCGCCGGGATCATGGCCGTCACTCCGTACTATTCGAAGCCGCCTCAAGAGGGCCTGTTTCGACATTTCGCAGCGATTGCGGACTCCACAGGACTGCCGTTGCTCGTCTACAACATCCCTGGAAGGACGTCCCGATTGATCGAAGTAGAGACTCTGCAGCGTCTGGCTGCTCATCCCAACATCGTCGCCACGAAGGACGCCGTCGAAGACGTGGACTTCACCGCGAAGACTGCTGAAGCCGTCGGCGACTCGATGGCGATCTATTCGGGTCAGGATTCGTTGACGCTGCCGCTCATGCGCGTCGGAGCGATAGGCGTTGTGTCTGTGGCCGCCCACCTCGCTGGACCGTGGATCGCCCGGATGGTTGACGCAGCCGCCAAGGGCGACTGGGAAGAGGCCGAACGGTTACACGACCTCCTGATGCCACTGAACACCGCATTGTTCGTGGAGCCGAACCCGATGCCGCTCAAGGGCGCACTGGAACGTGTCTGGGAGCGAGTCGGTGAGCCTCGATTGCCCCTGGTCCCGGCGAGTGACGAGACCGTTGACGCCGTCGAGCAGGCGCTCGGGAAAGTGCAACAGTCTTGAGCGTCAAAGTCGGATTTCTCGGCGGGCTCGGTGAGATCGGCCGTAACTGCGCCATCGTCGAGATCGGTGGCCGCATCGCCATGATCGACTGCGGTCTCATGTTCCCTGAGGAAGACATGCTTGGCGTCGACCTCGTGTTCCCCGACTTCTCGGACATCATCGCGAGGGCAGCTGACGTCGAGTGCGTGATCCTCACCCACGGCCACGAGGACCACGTCGGATCGCTTGCGTACTTCCTACGCGAAGTCAACGTCCCGGTGTACGGGACTCCGATGGCCATCGAATTCGCTCGATCGCGGGTCGAAGAACTCGGGGTCGAGGCAGACATGCATCATGTCGACGACCTGGAATGGGTGAAGGTCGGACCGTTCAAATTCGCATTGGTGCGCGTCAGTCATAGCGTCCCGCAGGCAACAGGCGTCGTGCTGGACACGCCGGAGGGCATGATCGTTCACTCGGGTGACTACAAGCTCGATCCGACGCCGATCGACGGTGTTCCCACCGATCTTCCGACCTTCGCCGGCTTCGGTCGTCAAGGCGTTCGCCTCCTGCTCGCAGACAGCACGAATGCCGAGATCCCCGGCTACGTCCCGTCGGAGGCGTCGCTCGCAAAGCCGTTGCGAGACTTCGTCGCAGGAGCAGAGGGTCGAGTGATCCTGGCCTGCTTCTCTTCGCACATTCACCGCGTCCAGCAGGCGATCAACTCGGTCGCAGCGTCCGGGCGCAAGTTCGCCTTCCTCGGCCGATCGATGCTTCGCAACACCGAGGTGGCTCAAGACCTCGGGCTGCTCACCATTCCAAAAGGACTGCACGTCGAGATGAAAGATCTCGTCGAGCTGCCGTCGAATCAGACGGCAATCATCTGCACGGGCAGTCAGGGGGAGCCATTCGCTGCCTTGTCGCTGATGGCATCTGGGGAGCACCGTTCGATCCACCTCGAGCCAGACGACACCGTCATCATCTCCGCAACCCCCATCCCGGGCAACGAAACTGCCGTGTCGCGCGTGATCAACAACTTGATGCGCCGTGGCGTGCGGGTGTGGCATGGCCGCAACGCCCAGGTGCACGTCTCGGGGCATGCGGCGCAGGAGGAGATCAAGACGTTCATCAACGTCATTCGTCCGCAGGCCTTCGTTCCGGTGCATGGTGAGTATCGCCACCTGCGCGCCAACGCCGAACTGGCCCAGCAAATGGGCGTAGACGAAGTTGAGATCTGTCTCGACGGTGACGTTGTGGTCCTCGAGGACGGAAAGATGCGAGTTGAGCGCAAGGCGCTCTCAGCCGGCTACGTCTATCTCGATGGTTCTGGCATCGGGGACGTCGAGGGCGTGTTGCGGGACCGACGCCATCTCGCTGACGACGGGGCGGTGATCGTGACCCTCGGGATCGACGTGCAAACCGGTGAGATCGTGTTTGGACCGGACGTCGACTCTCACGGCCTGAGCGACGATCCCGAGGAACTCCACAAGCGGGCAAGGGAAGCAGTCATCGCCGGTTTGGACACCCTAGAAAAACCTCTAGACCTGGACACGATCCGCCGCAAAGTCCGCAGCTCAGCCGGAAGAGCAATCAAAAAGCGCAGCAGCAGAAGACCAGTGGTCTTCCCAGTAGTGGTAGAGATGTAGCAGGCAGCGTCTTTTTGGCTTCGTCTACGAAGCAAAAAGACTCCAACATGCGGAGTGATCAGCGGCCGAACAGGACGCAGATCAAGAAGCTTCTTTCTCGTACGGTGATGCCCCCCTTGCGGCCTGGCGGCCGCCGTCCCCCCAACACTCGCTGGCGCTCGCGAGGGGGACAGATGCTTTTCTCCTCCCCCGTCGACGGAGGAGACGGTTGGGGGAGGAAGCACCGCTAGGTGCGGTGGGGGCACAACGGGTGACGGTCAATCGCGTTGGTCGAGCGCAGAACGCGGCGATCGAGGGCGCTCTCGTACGGTGATGCCCCCCTGCGGCCTAGGAGGCCGCGTCCCCCCAACACTCGCTGGCGCTCGCGAGGGGGACAGACGCGCATTCCGCCCCGTGCGCAACACTCGCTTCGCTCGCCCGCGCCGGCATGACAACGTTCGCGCGAACAGTGGCGCGCTGCGCGCGGAGGGTGCTTCGCGTTTTTCTGTCGGCGGTGTACGCTGGCGTCGCCATGGCAACCCAAACGAGAAAACGTGGGCAGTCAGGGCGGAGACGAACCAACA
>JABDJC010000141.1 GCA_013003395.1 Acidimicrobiia bacterium | reverse complement strand
TGGCTCGCCGACAACCACCACAAGGGCGTTTCCGCCGTACCGGCCGTGACTATCCACTCTTCGCCCACATTCGCGGCCGAGTTCCTGGAATCCGATCCGACCGAGTGGAGCAAGCTGCTGATCGATGCCGCGGCTCACCATGTTGATTCGACGGTGACGAGCTTCAAGACCCATCGTTGGCGATACGCCGAGCCGCAGCGGACACTCGACTCCGGAGCGATCATCCTGGACGACGGCGCTCCCGTGGTCCTGGCTGGAGAGGTGTTCGCCGGCGCCAAAGTGGAGGGCGCTCACGCCTCAGGGCGAGCTGGCGCGAACAGCCTCTTGGAAGTGTTGTGAAGCCGCTTCGAGCCACGATCGTGATCGACGCCTCCGCCTATACCGTGTGGTCGCTGCTCTCAGAGTTCCGGCATTGGCCGAGTTGGGGTCCAACGGTCCGCGCCGTACAGGCGGACACTGCGGTGGTCGAACCCGGGGTGAGTGGGAGGGTACAAACCTCCATCCTCGTGTGGCTGCCGTTCGAGATCGAAACCGTACGCGTCGGCGAGTATTGGGACTGGCGAGTGTTGGGGGTGTTTGCGACCGGCCACGGTGTCGAGCGGATAGACACCTCGTCGACCCGAGTCGTGTTCAGCACGCCGTGGTGGTTCGCTCCGTACCTCGCGGTCCTCCATCTCGGATTGCGTCGACTGAGGACTGTTGCCGAGCGTAGCGAGCACGGCACTGGTCAGAACGATGAGTGATCGCGAACCCGTACATTTGACCATTCACGACGAGTGAGAGAAGAGAAGATGGAGAACGTGCTCATCACCGGCGCCACCGGCTTCATCGGAGTGGAGTTGGTTCGCCAACTCGGCGCCACGGGGATCCGTCCCCGCATCCTCGTGCGCCGTCCCCATCGCGCCGCTCTGCTCACCTCGGTCGAAACCGATCCGATTCAGGGCGACCTGACCAAGCCCGATTCCCTGCGCCGCGCCGTTGAGGGTATTGACACCATTTTTCATCTCGGAGGGCGCGCCAGCTTCGAGTCGTACGAGCGCCTTCGCCCCACATTGGTCGACGGAACCATCGCTCTCGGCAGAATGGCAGCCGATGCCGGCGTAAAGCAGTTCGTATACGCGAGCAGCCTCTTCGTCTACGACAATCAAGACACGCCCATTGACGGCAGAACCCAAGCCAAGCCCAGGCTCGGATACGGACGGGCCAAATTGGAGGCGGAAGCTGGACTCGCCGATGTCGCTGCCGAAAGTGGAATGGGCCTCGCGTCGCTCCGACTCCCACACGTGTACGGACCCCAATCGATCTTGTTCCACCAGGTCCGAAGCGGGTATGCGATCTTCCCGGGGCGCATGACGAATCGGTGCGGCCAGCTGCATGTTGAAGACGCAGCTCGCATCATGGCGGCGGTTGGCGACCAGCGCTGGCAAGGGACGTCGCCGGTTGCGGACTCCACGACGGTGACGTGGGCTGAGTACTTCGACGTGTTGCGCGAGCTCTATCCCTACTTCCGGATGGTCTCTCTGCCCAGTTGGTTCGCCCTGACAGGTGCAGCCGTCATCGAGCCACTCCTGTCGCGCAAGTCGAGGCCGACCCTCTATACGAAGGACACCGTTCTCGGCTTCAACCTCGAGCTACCTGTGGCTCCGGGTTTGGTGTGGAATGACGTAGGCCTCGAGCCGCGGTATCCCAGCGCCTACCAGGGCATTCCGGCCACGCTGGATGGGTACATCAAGTATCGGTGGCGACATCCGATGATGGACTTTCGCTCACCCAAGTGACTCGATCCGCCCATGGCGACCCGTATCAGCTGGCAGTTCCTCGCATCGCTCCGCCCTCGTCAATGCGGCCATCGGTGGGCAGTCCCTGACGGAAGAGGCCGGCGGGAACCGCAGCGCCGACACGCACGAGTGAGACGTGCCAGGAGGGCGACGACCCAAGCGCCCAGCGCAGCGCCGCGATGACGAGGCGCCCAATGGTGATGGCTCCCGGGATGCGTCGCACCCCCAAGATCTTGCGGAGCCGGGGCGGAACTGTGGCAGCCGCCGCCACGAACATCAGCC
Source organism: Acidimicrobiia bacterium (assembly GCA_013003395.1). Taxonomy (GTDB): domain Bacteria; phylum Actinomycetota; class Acidimicrobiia; order Spongiisociales; family UBA5794; genus JABDJC01. Next base: position 10,219 of record JABDJC010000141.1, on the reverse strand, counting down.
AGTACGGGATCCGCACGTGCCACGGCAGCGGCGGGTTTCGTACGAAATCGACAGTGTTGACCAGACCGGGCGACTCGCCGAGCTCAGGATGGTCGCGAATCCACGATGCCAGTCCGCGAGCGGTGGTCGGCATCGGGTGGGCTCCGAGCAGCTCACCGATGGCGGACTGCTCCAGCACGAAGCTGTCTGCTTCTGCCGTGGAAAGGCGCCGCGGCCCGTAAACGCAGAACGCCTCGAGGAACGAGTCGGTGAGAGCGTTGTGGACCCAGGCCGCCAGCGGCGCCGCGCCGGCGCTGTAGCTGCGTCCTCGATGCGATTCTCCGCTCACCGGTCGGTGTGCTCTGCGCACCAGAGCAACGGCAGCCTCCACCTCGGGCATCGCGCCGAATGAAGTGGCTGTCACGTAGGCCGACGTCCGCGAGAGGCGTCCCAGTGGGTCCTCTCGATAGCGGGAATGGTCAGAGACCCCGGCGACGACCTCCGGGTGGGCTGCCTGGATCAGAAGGGCGCGGATGCCACCGATGAATGCGGCGGCATCACCGATCACGGGCCACGAGACCGAGTCCGGTCCGCACAGACCCGGATCGCCTTCGTAGTCCAACGTGTTGGCGAGCGGGTAGGGCGCGTGGGCGAACAGGTCCGTTGTGGAGGCGACTACACGGTCGCGATAGCTGTTGATGGCGGCGCCGAGTTTGCTCATGATCCTGCTCCCGGCGGCTGGCACGTTGCGCACCACCACATACGACGGTTGGCCATGTCGGTAGTCGAGATGGGGGTGGCGCACCGGCGACAGGGCTCGCCGTGACGCTTGTAGACGTAGACCCGTTCGAGGCGTCTGAGATCCGAGCGTCGCTTGGCGTCCACGTCAGATAGGTCGACCGTGATGATGCGCCCTGCCTTCTCGCCGAGACGCAATTGGGCGGCGGCTTCGCGCCACAACCGATCAACCGTTTCAGCAGACAGCCTGTTGGCAGGCAGGTGCGGGTCGATGCCGGCACGGAACAACACTTCGGCGCGATAGACGTTGCCGATGCCCGAGATCACCTGCTGATTCAGCAACGCGGCGCCGATAGGGATCCTTCGCCGAGCAAGGTTCGAGCCGAACGCCTTGATCTTGGCGGCGGTCGAGCCGTTCAGCAGGGGGTCCGGACCGAGCCGTGATCGTATTGCGAGCTCCCGCCCGGGATCGATCAGCTCGCACATCGTCGGTCCCGAAAGGTAGATCGTGGCGTCGTCACCAGCCATCGTCAGCCTCGCGTTCTCGGACGGCGGAGGCGGGTCGCTGCGATACAGCCGGAACTTCCCGAACAGACCTAGATGAATATGCAGGATCCAGCCGCCTTCCCATCGATAGAAGAGATGCTTACCGTGAGCGTCGATGCCTTCCAACACCCGACCGTCGAGTCGCTTGGCGCCCGCGGAAAACCTCCCCTGCGGTGACCCGGTGCGGACCGGCTGCCCGGCTATGGCGGCGCGATGTCGTCGAGCGTGACGATGAATCGTGTGTCCTTCAGGCATCAGCGGTCACCGGAATCAAGCCGAACCCACCCTCGGGAGGCGATGGCATCGTTGCCGACCAAGCGGGGGCACGTGACGGGCTCGTGGGCGAGCGCGGGATTAGGCATGTTTTGGTGCACTGAGTGTATTCGGAGCTGCAACTGCGTAGGGATGTCAACACGTGAGTGTTTCCTACTCGTTCTCCGTCAACACCCGAAGCAGAGCACCGATCTCGAGATGATGTTCGAGTGGATGGCGGAGCGGAAGCCCCGAATGCACCTCGTAATGGTTCCTGCGGCCGACCTTCACATGCGAAACGTACCCTTCGGACTCGAGTTCGGCCACGATCCGTTGGGCGGCTCGTTCGGTGATGCCGACCCGCAACGCCACCTCTCGCAACAGTACGTCCGGGTCCTCGGCGATGCACAGAAGCACGTGGGCGTGGTTGGTGAGGAAGGTCCAGGTCTTGGGTGAGGTCATGTCGATCATCATACGCCTTCTATGACGTGACATCCATTACATCTCACAACGGTCGTGGAATAGCCGTGCCGAACGTGTCCATGATATGGCGCTCCATCGTCTGGACTTCGGATACCACAGCGTCTGGATCATCGGTGTCGAGCACATGCACGAACAATGAATGATTGTGGAGTTCGAGCGCCACGGTGCCTGGTGTGAACGAAATCGAGTTCATCAGCAGGGTGGTCTCCGTGCGCGAGCGGACCCGCAGCGGTACCTCGATCACCGCGGGCCGGATGCGGTCCCGACCCAGGCGAAGCGCCAAGATCACGCTCCAGGTCGAGGCTGCCAGTTGAGCGACGAAGTGCACGATGAACCGTCCAGCCGCAAGAGGCCGCATCAAGGCCATCGGCCAGCGGGGCGACAGATGGCGGAACGAAAAGGCGACGAGGCCGGCCACCACAACCCCTCCGATCATCACGTGCGGAGCAAACGACCCGAACAGCGCCAACCACACGAACCACAGCCAGATCGCAAGCAGCGGGCTCGTGCCGGGGCGAGTTGCCGGCTTGACCGCTTGCGGTTGGGGAATCGTCGCAATCAGTTCTCGGGTGTTCTGAGCGCGAGGGGTCTCGGGATCGTGGTACGCCGCCCGGGCGAGGAGGCTCATACCCAGCGGACCGGACAGAAAAAGCAGCGCAACGACGAGCATGAGAATGGGCGGTCCGCTTGGCGCACCGGCTTCGAATGCGGCAGCCACCGTGGTCGCAATCACACCGACCGTCGCAGCCTTGGTCGCCGCATGCATGCGGGTGAGAACGTCGGGAAAAGTGATGAGACCGATGGAACCCAAGGCGACGAGAGCCGAGCCCCCGACCATGAACACTGCGGCAAGAGTGTCGAGCACGCTCATCGATCGTTTTCCGATTCGATGTATCGCGCCACGACGACCGTCGAAACGAAGGCCGTCACGACCGCAACCACGAGCACGGGAACAAGGGTGGTCTCTCCGGTACGGGCAACGAAGACGCCGATGCCGGCCACGCCGATGAACAACAGCGTGTCGAGGGCCACCATCCGGTCCGCGACTGACGGGCCGCGCACAACTCGGACCACCGTCGCCACGGTCGCGATTGTCAACAACACGCCGGCCAGGTTGGTGGCGAAGATCAACTCGACCTCCCCAGAACCACGTCTCTATAGGCACCCTCGGTGAGGAGATCGACCGCTGCTCGCTGCGCGTACCCAAGAAGAGCCTCGCCGCCCAAAGCGACACCAATGCTCACCACGACGAGCCCGGCGGCTCCAGCCGCCATGCCAATGGGAACGGCAGGCCTTTGAGCGTTCCCTGTCCGACCCCAAAAGACGCCCGACCAGATCTTCGTCATCGAGAACAGCGTGAGCACGCTCGCTACCAGCGACACCCCGACGACAACCCAGCGGCCTGAATCGAATCCAGACTCGATCAGCGCCAATTTGCCGATGAACCCTGAAAACGGCGGGAAGCCTGCCAAGCTCAAGGCAGCCGGCAAGAACAGCACGGCAATCATCGGAGAGCGCCGTGCAACGCCACTGATGTCGTCGATGGCCCCTGTGCCCTCGGTGTACTCGACCATTCCGGTCACCAGAAACAGTGCCGCTTTGACGACGATCTGGTGAACGATGAACACGATGGTCGCGGCAATACCGCTCACAGTGAAGAACGCGAGACCCATGATCATGTATCCGATCTGGCTCACGATGTGAAACGACAAGATCCGCTTCATGTCCTTTTGGGCTATCGCTCCAAGCACTCCCACCACCATCGTCAAGCCGGCAATCACGAGCATGAACGTGACGGGGCGCTCGCTCGGGAAGAGCAAGGTCTGGGTGCGGACGATGGCATAGACCCCGATCTTTGTGAGGAGCCCAGCGAACAGCGCGGTGACGGGAGCCGGTGCCGCTGGGTAGGAGTCGGGCAACCAGAAGAACAGAGGGAAGATCGCCGCCTTGATTCCGAAGATCATGAACAGGAGCCACCCCAGACCAGTCCGCAGACCAGAGGGCACGGAGTCGAGTTTGGTTGTGAGATCTGCGATGTTGACCGTACCCGTGACGGCATAGATGAGTGCGATCGCGGTGAGTAGGAGGGCCGAGGCGACGAGTCCGATGACCACGTAGGTGATGGTTGAACGGGTCTCGCTCCCGCCGGCCCGATAGGTGATGAGTACGTAGCTGGCGGTCAGCATCATCTCGAAGGCGACGAACAATGTGAAGAGGTCGCCGGTGAGCAGGGCGAGAGCGACTCCGGCAGCAAGGAGTTGGTAGACGGAGTGGAAAGCGGGGAATTCGGTGTCGGTCCGCGGCTTGGCGACGGCATAGACGAGGACGGCCAGCAGAGCCGCCGCGGACGTCGCGAGCAAGAGGACGGCCAAGCGGTCCGCTACGAGAGGAATTCCGAGCGGGGCCGGCCAGTCCCCTTGAGCCGCGACAACCGTCCCGGATCGATCGACGATCACCACCAGCCAAGCGGCGACCGCAAAGTAGGCAACGGAAGAGGCCATGCCGATCATGCGACGCAGTAGTGGTCGGCGAATCGATACCATCGAAAGTGCAGCAGCGGCAATCGGGATGATGACCGGCAGAGTGGCGACCGTCTTCACGCCGACCACCGATTCGCTATACGACGGTCTTCCACGTCGTCTTCGACCTCGTCAAGGCCCGTCTCCGCCCAAGAGCGATGGGCGAGGGCGAGGAGAAAGGCGGTGACTCCGAAGGTGATGACGATGGCCGTCAGGACGAGAGCTTGCTCCAATGGATCGGACACGAGACCGCTTGTCGATCCATCGAGGATCGGAGGACTGCCAGGTTCGCCCCCCGAACCGAGCAGCAGGAGATTGGCTCCGTGCGCAATGAGGCCGAGCCCCACGATGATGCGGCTCAGCAGCTTTGACAGGAGCATGTAGGTGCCTGTTGCGAAGAGGGCTGCGGCGGCGAGCGCGATGGTCCAGGTCACTGCGGATCGCCTCCCAGACGTTGTAGGGCGGTTGCCGCCACACCAATGACGAGGACATACACGCCTAGGTCGAACAAGAGCAGGGTCGACACTTTGACCTCGCCAACGAGAGGGAGGTCGCTTGTTGCGAACGTGTAGGTGAGAAAGGCCCCGCCATCGATGATGCCGACCAGGCCACCAGCAACGGCCAATAGAAGCCCCGAGCCGATCACCATCAGCGAGTCGATGGGGAGCGCTCGGCGCAGGCCACGTTCGCCATAGGCGAGATACATCAAGAGGAGTCCGATCGACGCAACGAGGCCACCGGCGAATCCGCCTCCGGGAACGTCGTGTCCGACGACCAATAGATAGAGCGAGAACATCGCCAAGGTCGGAACCATGGTCCGGGCACCGGTAGCGAGCAACGGTGAGAAACGTACGATCATTGGGTCGCCTCTTTGGTCTCAGGTCGGCGTCGGGAGGTCCGGACCAGTGCGCTGATGCCGATGGCGGCCGACGCGAGTACGGTGATCTCGCCGAGAGTGTCGATGGCGCGGAAGTTGGTCAGGATGACGTTGACCACGTTGCGGCCGCCCGCTTCGGGGGCCAACGCGACGTAGCTGTCGGCGATCGTTCTGTCGCGGTCGACCGACGAGGAAAGGACCGCTGCACCGAACACGAACAGTCCTACGAACACCGAGATCGCGAGCCGGGAACGACGGACGAGCGAAAGCGGGTCAGCTCCGAAACGGCGGGGCAGGCGTACGAGGACCAAGGCGAACAGCGCAACAGTGAGAGTCTCGATGAGCACTTGCGTGAGCGCCAGGTCCGGAGCGCCGAATACGACGTAGATCCCTGACACCGCGTATCCCACCACACCGAGTAGAAGCGCTGCCGCCATCCGACGCTGCGCGGTGGCAGCCGCCACGGCTCCACCGACAGCCACTGCCACCAGGACGAACTCGGCGGGACCGTTGGCGAGTTGGAGGGACACGCGATCTGGCACGTCTGCCAAGAGCGCTATCGCAGGAACGGACAAGACCGCGAGGAGGATCACGGCCAGATAAGTCGGGAGTGATCCGTTCTGGACCACACCGGTGACACCTTCGGCAACTCGATTCAAACCTCGTAGCGCGCCGGAGTAGACGCTCTCGCCCAACGAGCGGGAGCGGATCGGGAATCTTCGGGCGAGGCTCGAACGGTCCCAAGACGGCTGGGTCAGATAAACGATCAGACCGACTACGACGATCGCGACCGAGACCCCGAGAGCTGTTGTCAGCCCGGGCCAGAGCACGAGCTTCACCGGTGATTCCGCCACTGCGGACACGGCAGGTCGAACAGCTGACGGCAACAGGCCGAACACGACGGATAGTCCGGCAAGCGCAACTGGGCCGACAACGAGGCCGGCCGAGAGCGGTTGCACGTCGACGTGGTCGCTTGCCGAGCCTCCGAACGCACCAAACCAGAATCGGGCGGAGTAGCTCACCGTGAGCACGGAGGCCACGGCAATGACCGACAGCGCCATCCAGTTTTCAGAGGCGATCAGGGTCTCGAGGGCGGCTTCCTTGGTGACAAACCCGAGTGCTGGGGGGATCCCAGCCATCGAGAGGGCAGAGACTCCAGCCGCTACGGCGAGAAGTGGCAACCGCCGTCCGACGCCTGAGAGGCTCCTGACATCCCGGGTGCCCGTCGCAGAATCAACCGCGCCCACGATGAGAAAGAGCGCTGCCTTGAAGAGGCTGTGTCCGATGAGGATCGCCAGCGCTGCGCCAACCAGATCAAGGCCGACGAGCGCCACCATGAAGCCGAGCTGGCTCACGGTTCCATAGGCGAGCAACATCTTGAGGTCGTTCCTTCGGAGCGCGCCTACCGCGCCGACGACCATGGTCACCAGACCAACGGAGGTGACGGTCCAAGTCCACATGGTCTCAGCGGCGAAACCCGGTGCGAGAAAGAGGAGGAGAACGATGCCGGCCTTCACCATCGTCGCCGAGTGAAGGAACGCCGAGGCAGGCGTCGGCGCCGCCATGGCGCCGGGCAGCCAGAAGTGGAAAGGGAACTGGGCCGACTTCGTGAAAGCGCCGACGAAGATCAGGGCGAGTGCCACTGTCGTCTGAGCCGAGGATGGGGGAGCGGCGACGATGGCAGAGATCGCCGACGTACCGGTCTCGAGAATGAGCAGGACGAAACCGGCGAGCAGTGCCAGGCCCCCAGCGGCTGTGACGAGAACTGCCTGAAGCGCAGACGAGCGAGCGATGGCGTCTTCGTCGTTGAATCCGATCAGCAGGTACGACGCGACCGTCGTCACCTCCCAGAACAGGAACAGGCCGAGAAGATCGTCCGATGCGACGATGCCGGCCATACCCCCACTGAAGAGCGCCATGAGCGCCAGAAACTTGGCCCGTTTCGCACCGTCGGTGAAGTACGCGAGGCTGTAACCGGCGATCACCAGACCGGCTCCCGCAACGACCATCGTGAGCAGGAGACTGAGATCACTCGTGCTCACCCGAATGGTTAGTCCGAGCGACGGTATCCATTCGATCGTGGCGATATCCGCGTCACGTCGCCACAGCACAGCAGCAACGCCCAGTTGGAGGGCGTATGGGAGCAGCGCCAACGCGGCAAGCGACGCCGGACGACGCCGCGCAACAAGAGCAATGGCGATTGCCGACACGAAATAGGTGAGAATCGAGACGAAGAGGATCATGGTTGAGCGGTCGCCCGCTGGCGTGGCGCCAACGGACGACTGAGGCTTCCTTGGTTGGTTGGATCAGTTCAGGTGGGGTTCCCGGGAGTCAAGTGAGACGTGAGCTGATCGGCCGATGCCGAACACCGTGTCCCCCTCTCCCAGCGAGCCATCGTCTGTGAATGGTTCGGTGCCGGCGCCCTTTTGGATGACGATCGGCAGACTTTCGAGGGCTGCGTCCAATGGATCGAGCGGACTTCCGTCGGCAAGGACAACTTCAGGTGCGGCCACCGAGTACGAGAGCTCGGTGACGCTCCCCGATGCAATGGACTCGTCCCATTGTGTCGTGTCGATCCGCCGGCCGAACATGAGGCTTCCACCGAATTCGACCAGCATCTCTTCCAGTGCCACAGATGACTCGGGCGGCAGCGCAACAAATGTGTCCGGTATGCCAAACCGCTGAGACCCCAGCCGCGCAGCCAGCAAGTTGACCTCGGGATTGGCGGTGATCGCGACGAGGCTGGCCGCAGCGGACGCTCCAGCGTGCTCGAGGATTTCTTCATCCAGGACGCTTCCGACGACGACGGCGAATCCCTCAGCAGCTGCGGCTTGCGCTCGGTGCGCATTGGTGTCGATGAGAGTTACTTCACCGTCGGGAGCCATGAGCGCCGCTACCAGGCGAGCAAGCGGGCCAGCGCCGGCCACGATCACTCTCGAGCGTTCGTCGGCCACCAACTCGCCATGGCGTCTGAGCCACCGAATCGACCACGTCAGCAGGATGGGAACCGTCCCGGTGGTGAAGATGGCCATGAATACCAGGATCGAGAACACCGTGCCGTCGATGAGTCCGGCGGCCAGAGCGATCTCGGCGACGATGATCTCGACTGCACCCCGTCCGTTCATACCGGCGCCGACCGCCACCCCTTCGCGAAACCCGTAGCCGGTGGGGAGATAGAACACCGCGGTTCCGACGACCTTACCGACCGTCGCCAACAAGATCACGGCAGCGAGCAGGAGCGGCTCATCGGTGAACACGTCGAAGGACACCTTGTATCCGGCGGTGACGAAGAACACCGGGGCAAGCAGGCCAAGTGATATTCCACGCGCACGACGCTCCACGTCGCGTAGTTGGCGATGCTCGAGCACTCCGTCTCGGACGAACAGGCCGGCGAGGAAGGCGCCGAGGATCGCATGAAGCCCGGCTGCGTCAGCCGCAGCCGCGAATGACAGGCCGGCGAGGACCACCAACAGGAATTGGAGCGAGGGGTCAGAGATTCGGTTGGTGACCCAGCGGCCCGCGACGGGAAACACTCGGGTACCGACGATCCACGTGCCGATGAGGAAGAGCAGAGCCTTGGCGACAGCAGCGGCGATACCTCCGATGGCAAGGCTGCCTGTGGCCGCCAGGCCAAGGATTGCGGCGAAGATGACAAGTGCGGCAACGTCCGAGAACAGGGCACCGGCCATCAGCACGTGTGCCACTCGAGTGTTGAGAATGCCGAGATCGACGAGGATCCGGGATTTGGTGGCGAGCGACGTGACCCCCATGGCGACCGCCACGAACACCGAGGCGACGACATCTTGGGTGACGAGGATCATGAGTCCGAAGCCCAACCCGGCCGGGACGAGGAACCCGCCGAGAGCCGCCAAAGCGCCTGCCTTGGACGCACGACCGATGTCGTTGGGATCGAGATGCAACCCGATGTAGAGCATGAGCAGCACGACGCCGAGCTTGCCAACGACTGCGAGGCCATCGTCGAGCTCGAGCAAACCGAGTAATGGAGGTCCGAGAAGTATCCCGGCGGCCAACTCGCCGAGGATGGCCGGATAGCCAAGGCGGGTTGCTACGAGCCCTCCACCTAACGCCGCCAACAGTACGAGCAGAAGATTCAGGACGTCGAGACTCATGGTGGCCACTCCTTTGCATACATACGCATCTAGTTACACGAAAAGACTTGCGTGTGACCCTAACATACGATACATTTTTCATGCAAGTTATTACGTGAGACAAAGGACGGCTACTGGTATAACCTCCTCTCAGCAAGCGCTGAGGTCGGATCGCATCGTGACGTCGTGCGCGGTCGCGGTGGTTCTCTCAAGGTCGTCTAGGTAGTCGCTCGGTAGGCCTCGGGCACGTCCCCCATGAAGGATGTACCCCAGATACCACGCTTGAGGGACGAGGTCCGGCCGGATTGAAGTCGGCTCGGCTCGGTATACCCAGGCGTGTTTGACGGAGTCCTCGCATACGACCGGCAACAAGGATCTTCGGTAACCCGGCTCGAATCGGTCCAGACCGATGAGGTCTTCAGGACTCAATTCAGCGATGGCTCCCCAAACGACCGTATCCGTCGCAGATTCAGCGGCATCCGCTTTGGCCGTGCCGTCGCGGCCCTGCTTGTGGAATATCAAGTCATGAGCCTCGAGATGCCCGATTACCACGAATCGAGCCGAGGGTGCCCGGCTCACCAGACGTGAAGCGCAGAGATTCGATCCGTAGGCGAAGTACAACACGGCTACGACTGCACGTGGCTCGACGAGCGGGTGTCGCTCGGAACCTCAGCGGTCCAGAGAGCGGTCACCGGTCGGTTTCTCGAGCCTCGCGG
>JABDJC010000135.1 GCA_013003395.1 Acidimicrobiia bacterium | reverse complement strand
CGGTGCGATTCGCCGACGAGCAGTGAAGCAGGATCGGCCGTTCGACAGTCCGCAACAACTCGCGTGTCTGATGGATGATCGCGTCGGTGAGCTCCTGTGGCCCGTTCCAAGCCGGGTTGTGATACGTCATTCCGAGTGACGTCACGACCTGGCGCTCATCGAAGTCCTCGTTCTCGGTGGCGTGACGGCTATTGATGACCGTGCGCATACCGCCCATTCGGGCCTGCTTGAAGTCCTCGACGCCCGGCTGGCTGGCGAGGAAGATGTCGTTCACCGTATGCAGACGCGTCACGTCGCCGCACTCGTACGGCTCGAGCGTGTCGGTGGTTGGCGGACGGTGGGTCACCGCTGCCTGTTCGCCGGCGTGGTCGAAGCGATCGAGGTTCATCACCTTGTCCCACGCCGCCACGAAGTCGTCGACGAACTTCCGATGCGCATCGTCGCTGGCGTAGACCTCGGCGATCGCTCGGAGCTGTGAATTCGAACCGAAGACGAGATCCACCGACGACGCGGTCCACTTCAGCTCGCCTGTCTCGCGGTCGTACCCGTCGTAGAGGTAGCCGCCTCCTGAAGACTCCTTCCACTCCGTGCCCATGTCCAGCAGGTTCACGAAGAAGGCGTTGGTCAGCGCGCCCGTTTGTTCCGCGAAGACACCATGCGTCGAGTCCTCGAAGTTGGCGCCCAGCACACGCATTCCGCCGACGAGGACGGTCATCTCGGGAGCGGTGAGCATGAGCTGATTCGCGCGATCGACGAGCTCGACCTCGGGCCGCCGATAGTGCTCCTCAGCGACGTAGTTGCGGAAGCCATCGGTCATCGGACGGAGCACGGCAAAGGACGCGGCGTCGGTCATCTCCTGCGTCGCGTCCGTGCGGCCCGGCGTGAACGGCACCGTCACGTCGACTCCGGCCTTCTCGGCCGCGGCCTCGACGGCCGCGCACCCGCCAAGAACGATCAGGTCCGCCAGAGACACCTTCTTTTCGCCGGACTGCGAGCGGTTGAAGTTCGACCGGATCCGCTCGAGCGTCGCGAGCACCCGCGCCAACTCTTCCGGTTCGTTGACCTCCCAGTCTTTCTGCGGCGCGAGTCGGACGCGCGCCCCGTTGGCGCCCCCGCGTTTATCACTCGTGCGGAACGTCGATGCCGACGCCCAGGCAGTGGAAACCAACCGGGAGACGGAGACGCCCGAGCCGAGGATCTCGGCCTTGAGGGTCTCGACATCGCGATCGTCTATCAGAACGTGGTCGACGGCGGGTACGGGATCCTGCCACAACTGGACCGCTGCGACGTCGGGGCCGAGCAACCGCACGACGGGACCCATGTCTCTGTGCGTCAGCTTGTACCAGGCACGCGCGAAGGCGTCTTCGAACTCATCCGGATTCTCGTAGAAGCGCTTCGAGATCTCGAGGTAGATCGGATCCCTGATCAGCGCGATGTCCGTCGTGAACATCATCGGCCAGTTCATCTTGCCTTCGAGGTGCGCGTCCGGCACGTTCGGCGGGCCCGACGGTGCCCACTGCCATGCACCGGCCGGGCTCTTCGTCAGCGTCCACTCGCGGGTGAACAGGTTGTGGAAATAGCCGTGCGACCACCGGGTCGGTGTGGTGGTCCACGCGCCTTCCAGACCGCTGGTGATGGTGTCGGCGCCCTTGCCGGTGCCATAAGAGTTCTTCCAGCCGAGACCCTGCTCCTCCAGGCCGGCCGCCTCCGGCTCGGGTCCGACGTGCTCCGCGCTCGCGGCGCCATGACTCTTGCCGAATGTGTGGCCGCCGGCGATGAGTGCGACGGTCTCCTCGTCGTTCATCGCCATGCGGGCGAACGTCGTGCGGATGTCTCTCGCTGCGGCCAGCGGATCGGGCTTGCCGTTCGGGCCCTCGGGGTTCACATAGATGAGGCCCATCTGCACGGCGGCGAGCGGGTTCGCGAGCTCGCCGTCCGCGGAGTATCGGGCGTCGGCCAGCCACTCGCCTTCGGGACCCCAGTAGATGTCCTGCTGCGGTTCCCAGACGTCCTCGCGACCGCCGCCGAATCCAAAGGTCTCCAGACCCATCGACTCAAGCGCGCAGTTGCCGGCGAGGACCATCAAGTCGGCCCACGAGATCTGCCTGCCGTACTTCTTCTTGATGGGCCAGAGCAGCCGACGCGCCTTGTCGAGGTTCGCGTTGTCGGGCCAGCTGTTGAGCGGTGCGAAGCGCTGCGACCCCTCGGACGCGCCACCGCGGCCATCGGTCACGCGATACGTGCCGGCGCTGTGCCACGCCATCCGGATGAAGAGCGGGCCATAGTGGCCCCAGTCCGCCGGCCACCAGTCCTGCGATGTCGTCATCAACTCCGTGATGTCCTGCTTGAGGGCATCGAGATCGAGCTTCGCGAACTCCGCGGCGTAGTCAAAGGACTCGCCCATCGGATTGCTCTCGCTCGAATTCTGGTGAAGGATGTGGAGCTTCAGCTGGTCCGGCCACCAGTCCTGGTTTGACATGGTTCCGGTCATCTTGTGGCCATGGGCCCTGCCCTCGACGGCGACGCGCTCCTGGGCATGGGATTCGGCGGCGAAGCTGGCGCTGGACACATCCTGGCCGGATGACGAGGACGCGACGATCAGGACCGCCAGGCCCATCAACGGGTGAATGAAGGAAGTCTTGCGGCACTCGCCCTCGCGGCGAGAGACGCGACAATCGCTCGAGAGGTTTGGCGGCTGAGGGTGTGTTGCTCTCACGACGGATTCTCCTTGGGTTGGCAAGTCGTCTTCCTCTTAGAGGCACGGCGACACGACATCGTTCCCGGATCAGCGCCCGCAGGAAGTAGGGATTTGAACCCAAAGGCGCAGCGCCAAGCCGCCTGAAGGCACGGTCCAGCTCGATTGGGTGAGCGACTCAGGGGCAGCTACAATTCAGCCGTGTCAAAGAAGTCGTCACACGATGATCGGATCGGCCACGGTGCTGCCGAAGCAGCACTGCAGCGCCTCGTCGATGAATATGGCGGGCAGCTGTACTCTCTCAGCCTGCGTTTCTGCGGCGATCGGACGGAGGCCGAAGACCTCGTTCAGGAGGTCTTCCTCCAGGCGTTTCGCGCCTGGAGCACCTTCGAGGGCAGGTCGAGTCCGAAGACATGGCTGTATACGATCGCGGCCCGCGCGTGTCAGCGAATGCACCGCAAACGCGCTGGCGAGCCGGAGCGCATCGGTTCAATCGATGAGCTGCTCCCGTTCGGTGACCCGCTCGTTGCAGCGATCCCGGACGAGTTGGATGATGTCGTACAGACGCAGATTCGCACGGAAGCACGAGAGCAACTGGAGGCGGCCATCACTTCGCTCCCGGACGAGTTTCGCGTGCCCCTCATTTTGAAGGACATCGTCGGGTTCACGGTCCCCGAGGTGGCCCAGATTCTCGGCGTCGCGGAAGGGACGATCCGGAGCCGGGTTCATCGTGCTCGACTCAAGCTTCGCGCGCGCATCGACTCCGTCATTCCGCGCAACCCGGCCGAGGCCCCACCGCCCGAATACGACCGGCAGACGTGCCTGGATCTGCTCAACGCGAAGCAGAACGCATTGGATCGCGGCGTGCCGTTCGACGTCAACGTGATCTGCGGCCGGTGCCGCTCGGTGTTCGCCTCGCTCGACTTCACCCAACAAGTGTGCATGGACCTGGCCCAGGACGTCATGCCGTCGGGGCTCCGGAAGCGGCTGGCCTCCAGGGTTGCCGCGGGACGGGCCTGACCGTCACGGATTTCGTAACTCAGGGCAGAAACCCGCAGCTTGCGGGAGTGATGTCGGAGCGCCGTACCTCTCAAGGTAGAGCCCCTTCGTCGCTACTGACTTGAGACGCCGCACTATCACACGACAAACCGCAGACCCAGGAGAATCGCCATCCCAAGCATCCAACACGCACCAGCGATGATGCTTGGCCGATCGCCGCACTTGTCTTTGAATTCCGGGACGAGATCTACGGCGCCAATGTAGAGGAAGTTGCCCGCAGCGAACGGGATGAGGAAGTCGATGTCGACGTCTTGCGAGACGAAGTACGCGATGACTCCGCCGAGCGGGAACGTCAGACCAGAGAGCAGGTTGAAGAGCAGCGCCTGATACCGCTTCCATCCTCCGTGAACCAAGACGCCGAAGTCACCGAGTTCCTGTGGTACTTCGTGGAACGCAGCGGCGATCCAGGCGGTGATGCCTAGCCGGATGTCGGCCACGAACAGCGCGCCGATCGACAGCCCGCCGATCAGGTTGTGCAACCCGTCGGCGATCAGAATCAGGTATCCCAGCGGCTGCTTGTGATGCGATGGCGGTCTGTGGCAGTGGTGCCAGCGGAGTACCTGCTCGAGCGCCAGGAACGATGCGAACCCAATCGCAAGCCACACATAGACGTCGATTCCGTTGCCCATCCGGTCCACCGAAGCCGGCAGCATGTGAAAGATCGCCCCGCCGATGAGCGATCCCGATGCGAAGGCAACAAGCGGCAGGATGATCTTCTGAAGCCGGCTTTCGTCGAGCAGTGTGGTGACGCTCCCCACGAGAGCGATGAAGCTCATGAGCATTCCGAACACGATGATCGCCGTCAGGGTCGTCACGCCGGCAGGTCTCCTTTTGGCACGGCGCTCTGTGACTCCGCCTCTCCTGCAAGTCGTAAGCTCACACGGGTGACGATCGGACCCACAACTTCAAACACGACGGTTGTGCCGATCAGGAGTGAGAGCAGGCGATCGCCGAACTCGGGGAACTCCTCGGCGGCCAGAAGGCCAAGCCCCAGCGCTACTCCAGCCTGCGGGAGCAGGCATAATCCGACGTAGCGGCGAACATTCTGATCGGCTCGACCCACCTGTGCTCCGAGTGTGCCACAGGCGACGCGACCGATCGATCTGGCGATGACATACGCGAGGGCAATGATCCCCGCCGCTTTCAGGGCCGCAAGATCAAGCCTGAGCCCCGCGAGAAGGAAGAACACAATCAGGAATGGCTGCCTGATGTTCTTGATCGCGTGAAACGGACGTGAGTGATGGCGTGCGAAGTTGGCGACGATTGCCCCCTGCGTCATGGCTGCGATGAGATAGGAAACGCCCAGCAACGACGCCGCACCGCTCGCGCACAAGACGAAGCCCAAGGTCTCGATGAGCGTGAGCTCACCGGATCGGATTCGTCCGGTCAGCAGGGCCATGGGGAGCCCGAAGACCAAGCCGACCAATAGCCCGCCGCCGAGTTCCCAAGACGCTAGCCCGATGACACCGGGGGCAAACGCGTCGCCACCGATGCCACTGGCGATCACGACCAGAATCCCGAAGAGGATGATCCCGAACGCATCGTCGATCGCCACGACGCCAAGAACGATATCGGTCAGGGATCCCTTCGATCGAGTCTCTCGAATCACGTCCACGGTTGCTGCCGGGTCAGTGGCCGTAGACATCCCGGCAAGAAGCAGCGACAGGACGACGGGCACGCCAGCCAGGAGGAGCCCGACAAAGACCACCAGGGCCGTACCGAGAGTCACGACAACCGCAACTGCCAGGACGACGCGTCCCGTAGTACGAATGCGCTGGCCCAGGAAACGCTCGCCAAGTTCAAACCCGATCATGCTCAGCGCGACTTGGGCAGCGAGCGGCAACCAGTCGATCGTCGTGGGCGGAATCAGCTGGAAGCCGCTGGGACCAACGAGGAACCCCAGCAGCAGAAGAAGCGTAACTCGTGGAATGTGTGCTCTTTGCCCGGCGACATGGGCAACGAAGCCGATCAGCAGGCACGCCCCGATGATGATCAGCGGCCAACCGGCGGCGGGTGCGTCCAGAGTATCCGCAGGCACGGACTGCATCGGAGCATTATCGCACGCGATCGAGACGCGTGAAGTGCGAGCCGTCAGTGCCCCGCGATGCTCGGCCGCTTCACTCGACGGGATCGTAGATCATCAGGACCGTGGCGCCGTTCTGAGTGGTCATCTCTGAAACATCAGCATGGGGCGGAACATTTCTATAGGTGCCGGCAGCATAGATCGTTCCCTCGGACTCATACTCGCCTTCGACGACGTAGTGCTGCACGGTGCCGAGGTGAGCATGCGGCGTCACATGACCTCCAAGCGTTGAGTCGGATGAGTGCCGTTCTGGCCTTTCCGGCTCCCTCATCCCGCAGGATCTTGGCTTCTGCCGTTCCGGGGAAGGTTGGCGCTGCTTCCCAAGCCCTGTCTGGCGCATAGACGGTGGCGGTCTCTGTTTGCGTGCTCATCGATGTGTCTCCTGTGCGCGTGCCGCACGCGTTGCACGAACAGCAGCGTCAGTGAATCGACCTCGACTCGCCTGTGAGCTGATCATGCTCTGTCTCGACCTCCTCCTCGATTGCTGCTACCCAGAAGGGAAGCCCGAGCAATGCGAGATAGGCAAAGATGCCCAGCGCACCGACCCCGACAAGCTTCCAATCCAGGAACGCGGCGGCGATGACGGCAGCGATGGCGGCCAGACCGATACCTATCGCCAGCGCAGTCTTCACCCCGACCCGTTCCTCGGCGGCGACTGTTGCCCGGCGGCGTGCCTCCTCGGACATCGGAGGCAATGGTGACTCATGCTGTGCTCGTCGGTCGATCGCCGCGATTGAGTGATCCACGCAGTAGATGATCGCGGCGATCATGGCCGGTATCCAGACGATCGGCCAGTGCACAAGCATGACAATCGCCGTGATCACGACGGCGAGGATGAGCGCCACCCGGAGACCAGTCTGGTGCTTGCGCTGCCGGCGCGGCTTGCCCGCCGACTGGTGACTGCTATCCGATCGCTTCACGGCTCGACCTCCCTTTTGTCGTCGGCTCTCTCGCGGGAGCCCATGCCCTTCAAGAACTCTGCGGCCATCACGATGCGCCGACGAGTTCCCGAGCCTCCGCCTCGCGAGGGGACTTGATGGCGACCTTCTTCGGCTTGGCGCTCTCGAGCTTCGGCACCTTGACGGTCAGCACACCATCAGCAAGCTCGGCATCGAGAGCGTCGAGCTCCGCCGACTCCGGCAACTCAATCGTGCGCCGGAACGAGCCGAAGCACCGCTCGCAGTGATAGTGGTCATCGCCCCGATCTTCAGATGTCTCTTCCCTCTTGCCCGAGACCGTGAGGTATCGTCCGTCGGTGGCCACGTCGATGTCCTCGGTCATCATCCCGGGCAACTCGACACGAATCGTGACCGAGCGGTCCTTGTCGATCACGTCAAGCGAGGGCAGCCACTCGCTGAGCGAACCCACGCCGGGCTGTGCCGTGAACCAGGAATCGGCGAAGAACCGATCGAAGAGTCGGTCCATCTCCGACCTGAGTTGCCGGCCGGCTGTGCTCAACGGCTGGTCGCTCGTCGTCGAACGCGTAGAACGCCGCCATGGAATCAACGAGATGGGTCATCTCCCTATGGAAGTGCCAAACCACTTGTGTTTGCACGCTGACAAGCAGAGCCTGCCCTCGACAAGGCCGCGGGAGCCCGTATTAGGCCAGCCGGATCGCCCGCCCGCTATGGGGAACTCGACCCATCCAGGAGGGTGTCCCGTGGACAACGGGTGGGGCACCGGTCCGGACGACGATCGATACACCGCAAGGACACGTGACGCCTCCGGGCTGCTCATTCAGAGATCATCTCAGCGCAGATTCGGATCAGGCCACCTGCGTTTCCCCGAGTCCCGCTCCAAGGACGGGCGGACGAGGCGAGGTCAGCTTGGCAGACGCGGGCGGGGCTCACGAGAACCACTTCCTCAAGAAAAGGAGAATCCTTCGGGAGTGATCACGGTGTGACGTGCCCCTCAATGGTTGCCCCGCTACTGCGGGTTGAGACCTCAGGAGGTTGCAGGCATGTTCATGCGCATGATCTACGACGACAAACTGGCCCAAGCCGCCTACCTGATCGGCTGCCAGCGAACCGGCGAAGCGATCGTCATCGACCCGGAGCGCGACGTGGATCGGTACATCGACCTGGCCGAGCAGAACGACTTCCAGATCGTCGCCACGGCGGAGACCCACATCCACGCCGACTTCCTCTCCGGTTCCCGCGAACTCGCGGAGCGAATCGGCGCCAAGGTCTATGTGTCGGACGAAGGGGACGCCGACTGGAAGTACCAGTGGCTCGACAACAAGGTCAGCGGTGGATCGTACGACCACCAGCTTCTCCGAGACGGCGACAAGTTCTCGATCGGGAACATCGATTTCGTCGTTATGCACACGCCCGGACACACGCCGGAGCACATTGTGTTCTTCGTGACCGACCGCGGCGGTGGTGCCGACGAACCGATCGGCATCGCGACTGGCGACTTTGTGTTCGTCGGCGATCTCGGCCGACCGGACTTGCTCGAGACCGCCGCCGGTCAAGCCGATGCGATGAAGCCATCTGCGCGTCGCCTGTACGAGACCGTCGGGAAGCTGCAGGGCCTGCCTGACTTCATACAGGTCTGGCCGGCTCACGGGGCGGGGAGCGCCTGCGGCAAGGCTCTCGGAGCGGTACCTACGAGCACGATCGGCTACGAGCGTCGATTCAACCCCGCGATCCGCGCGGCGGCTTCCGAAGAGCAGTTCGTTGACTTCATCCTGACCGGGCAGCCGGAACCGCCGCTGTACTTCGCGAACATGAAGCGCCTGAACAAGATCGGCCCACCAGTGCTTGGTGGCGTTCCGCTGCCGCCGCGCTTGACGGTCGAGGAGCTTCGCTCGCAGGATGGTCGTGAGGTCGTGATCGCTGATACGCGACCATGGGACGCCTTTCGAGTCGGGCATGTGCGCCATTCGCTGTCGCTGCCGCTTGGGCCCACATTCAATACGGATGCCGGCTCACTCATCCGCGACGGAGAAGGGATCTACCTCGTCATCGAACCGGATCGCGTCGAGGAAGCCGTGCGGGACCTCGTCCGGATCGGCCTCGACGACATCAGAGGCTGGTACGACGCGAATGAGCTCGAGCGATACGAGACCACTCGTACACCACTCGCCACGTCGCCGGAGGTGACTGCGGTCGAGGCGGTCGAAATGCTCGATGGGTCACGCGTGCAGGTCCTCGATGTTCGGCGTGCGACAGAGTTCTCCGGTGGCCACATCCCGGGCGCAGTCAACGTCGCTCACACACGCCTCGCGGCCCGCCTGGACGAGGTACCGAAGGACCGGCATCTCGTTGTGAACTGTCGAACCGGCAAGCGATCGGCACGGGCGTGCTCGTATCTCGCACGACTTGGGTATGAGGTGACCAACCTCCGAGGTGGCATCCTGGCATGGGATCAGGCCCACGCCGCCGTTGAACGATGAACCAGATGACGGCCGGCGGACTCGTGCTGGCCGGCGTGTTGCTCGGCGCCTTCGTGTCACCCTGGTTCCTGACCTTGAGCGCATTCGTCGGAACCGGCCTGATGTTCGCCGGTGCCTCGGGCTGGTGTGGGATGGCCTTCTGCTCTCGCGCATGCCATGGAACCGTCGCGCGGCAGCGTGCTCCGCGTGTTGAACTGCTCTCATGAACACTTCTGCAATGAGACCGAATCGTGATCTACGCCATCATCGGAGCCCTGGTGATCGGCCTCTCGCTGGGCGTCTTCGGATCCGGCGGCTCGATCCTGACAGTCCCGGTGCTGCTCTACCTTTTGCATCAC
The DNA here is from genome assembly GCA_013003395.1 of Acidimicrobiia bacterium. GTDB lineage: Bacteria > Actinomycetota > Acidimicrobiia > Spongiisociales > UBA5794 > JABDJC01. Next base: position 1,689 of record JABDJC010000135.1, on the reverse strand, counting down.
GAAGACAAGGTGTCGATTGCGGAATCACTCGGAATCGTTGGAGCGATTGCGCTGATCAGCGCCATCCCATACGCACGGGCTCGATTCGTCGAGTGGCGCACGGTGGTCCTCTTCGGCGTTCCAGGCATGGCCGGCACCTATCTGGGTGCATGGGCGGCTGGATTCGTGCCGGGGTACGTTCAGTTGCTGGTCTTCGCCTGCGTGATGCTCGTGGCTGCGGTCGTGATGTGGCGTAACGGCCGTGCCGGTCCGTCACCGGACGTCGGCCATCCCACACAACGCCCGGTCTTGAAGATCGGAGCGGACGGGTTGGGCGTCGGCGCGCTGACTGGCTTCGTCGGAGTCGGTGGTGGGTTCCTGATCGTCCCGGCCCTTGTGATTATGGGTGGGTTACCCATGCGAAAAGCGGTTGCGACGAGCCTCGTCATCATCGCGATGAAGTCGAGCGCGGGATTCTGGAAGTACCTCCACGTTCTGGACGGAATGGACCTGGCTGTCGATTGGCAGACGATCGGCGTGTTCATCGTCGTTGGCGCCTTTGGATCGCTGATTGGCAAGAAGATCAATGCAAGGCTCAATCAGCACACGCTGCGCCGCGGGTTCGCCGTGTTCCTGGTGCTGATGTCTGCATTCATGCTGCTTCGGGAGGGGCTGCCGTTGCTCGGTATCCAGGATTCATCCAATACACCCGTCTCGCACAACGGAGGACACATGACGAGCAGCGCTGATTGACACTATGAAGAGTGGCCGGGTCGTGGTCGTGACCGCCGCGAAGCCGACCTGATGTGGACAGTTGGTGAAATCCGGCGGACTCTTCGGGAGTGAACGGCCATCGCCGTGGCTCTCAAGGTGCGGGGCGGGTCGCCAAACGGTCGTGGCGCAAGCAGTGATCTCCAAAGCACTCGCAATCGAAAGGAACACGCTCATGAACGCGCAAACCACAGTGGACAGTTCAGCGACGAGCACCTCGACCGAAGCCCTGATCGCGGGGCTGAACGACCAGCTCAACCGCGAGATCACGACGTTCCTGAGGTACATGCTCCAGGCCGCGCAGGTCAAGGGCGCTGCTTGGGAGCCCGTGCGCGATCTATACCTGAGTGAGGTCGTGGATGAGGTCGGCCACGCCCAGTATCTCGCGAACCAGATCATCGCACTCGGGGGCACGCCCAAGCTCGCTCCGGACCTGACGCCGCCACCCGAGGGCGTCGGTGAGATGCTGCGCTGCGACATCGACGCGGAGGCGAACGACGTGGCGCACTACTCGCACCTCGCAAAGATGGCAGGCGAGCTCTGCCTGTCGTCGCTGATGATGAAGATGGAGGAGCAGGCGGCGGATGAGGACGAGCACCGCCAGACGATGCAGCGCCTCCTGGGTGAGTAAGCGGCCGAAGCAAGCAACTCCTGGCGGTCGCGGTGGCCCACGTGACCCAGTGCCCGCACTGCATCGAGGGGCACACCCGTCAGGCAGTTGCCGCCGGCGCGACACCGAAGGAGATCATGGAGTCGAGTTGGACGCACTCGGCGTCACTGGAGGCGGGTAGGCGCGAGGCCTTTACCGTTCGTCTCTGCATCGCCGCGACACAAGGGGGTCGGCAGAGCAGCAACCGGTTGGTGAACAGGCATCGACTTATCGATGCGCCGATACGACGTCGAAGCTGCCGGCCGCGCGGACGTAGATGATGCACCCCT
>JABDJC010000119.1 GCA_013003395.1 Acidimicrobiia bacterium | reverse complement strand
GGCACGCTCGACCAGGTGCTCGCCGAGCCGGCTTCGCTCACCGGCGACTACCTGTCAGGGCGTCGCGCCATCCCGGTGCCGAAGACGAGACGGATCGGGTCCGGCGAGAAGATCACGATCCGAAAGGCTGCCCACAACAACCTCAAGGACGTGGACATATCGTTCCCGCTCGGCAAGTTCATCGCGGTGACTGGCGTATCAGGCAGCGGCAAGTCATCGCTCGTGCAGGAGATTCTCTCGAAGGCGTTGCACGCCGAACTCCACGGAGCGCGCAGCTTGCCAGGCAAACACCGCAAGATCGAAGGCCACGAGGCCATCGACAAGATCATCAACATCGACCAGTCACCGATAGGACGCACCCCGCGATCGAACGCCGCGACGTACACCAAGCTGTTCGATCGCATCCGCGAGCTGTACTCGTCGACCAATGACGCCAAGATGCGCGGCTACAAGCCGGGCCGATTCTCGTTCAACGTTGCCGGTGGCCGCTGTGAGGCGTGCAAGGGCGACGGCACGCTGAAGATCGAGATGCACTTCCTCCCGGACGTCTACATCCCTTGTGAGATATGCAAGGGCAAGCGCTACAACCGCGAAACGCTCGAGGTCCTGTGGAAAGGGCACTCGATTGCAGACGTGCTCGAGATGACGGTCGCGGAGGCCCTCCGGTTCTTCGAGCATCAGCCTCGCCTCGTGCGGATTCTTCAGACCATCTACGACGTCGGACTCGGATACATTCGGCTCGGTCAGCCGGCGCCGACGCTGTCGGGCGGTGAGGCACAACGGATCAAGCTTGCGTCCGAACTTGGCAAGCGTTCCACCGGACGGACGCTCTACATCCTGGACGAGCCGACGACGGGGCTCCACTTCGAAGACATCCGCAAGTTGCTCGGCGTGTTGCAGCGGCTCGTCGACAGCGGCAACACCGTCGTTGTGATCGAGCACAACCTGGACGTGGTCAAGTCGGCGGACTGGATCATCGACCTCGGTCCCGAGGGTGGCGACGAAGGTGGTCGGCTGGTCGCGGTCGGTACCCCCGAGGAAGTCGTCAAGATCGGCGAGAGCTACACCGGCAAGTTCCTACGAGATGTGATGCCGTCCTGAGCGACCAATGGTCTCCGCTGGCGTCTTGGTGGGCAGCCGAACGGCGTTCAGACCCTGCCTACCTCAACGATGTTTGGCCGTTGTTGGCTGATGTGGTCGGAAAGACCGAAGGCATCATTCTCGACATCGGTTGCGGCGAAGGCTGGGCGTTGACCAGCTTCCCCGACGCCACGACGGTCGGCGTCGATGGTTCGTTCGACCTGCTGGCGATGGCAGAACCCGGGACTCGCCGCGTCCAGGCCGGCCTCCCTGACTTGTCGTGGCTCAGGGACGAGGTGTTGCACGGCGCTTTCGCGGTCCTGGTCCTCGAGCATCTTGCGGACCTGGAGACGTTGTTCGCCGAACTCCACAGAACCGTCCGGCCCGGCGGCTGGTTGGCTGTCGTCTTGAACCACCCCGCGTACACCGCTCCAGGGGCAGGGCCCGTCGTGGACCCGGCGGACGGTGAAGTGCTCTGGAGGTGGGGACCGTATTTTCAGGCGGCGTTGAGCGACGAACTCGTTGCCGGAAACTTGGTCACGTTTCACCACAGACCGACCGGTGAACTGCTCGAATCTGCTGCTGCGAACGGCTGGACGCTCGAGCTTTTCGAAGAGCGGCCACTGTCGGTCGAGACGGTCTCGCAGAACTCGACTCTGCACGGTCAGGAGGGCATGCCGCGGCTGCTGGGAGTGCGCTGGCTCAAGTATTGAGGGTGCAGTGCCGATCACATCAGCACCCCCTTTGGAGCAGCAATGCCAGCCAATACATACTTGGTGAAATTCGAATACGGCCATGGCGCCGTATACGGACTCGTGCGCGCTGACTCTGTCGACCACGTGCAACTCGCCGGCCCCGAGCTCGTGATTCTCGATCAGCTACCTGAGTGTTTCAACGCATCCGACGTAGCCGATCTCACCAAACGAGTAATCGACTTGGCGACCCTCGGTCACAAGTCGCTGGTTGAAGAAATTCTTCTGTCACGGCTGACCTCCAGCCACGTTTGAGACGTGAGGCGAGTTTTGGGCCCCGTTTACACTCGCCGCAATGGTGCGACGACCAACCGACATTCCCGACAGCCCGGGCGCATACCTGTTTCGCGACACCGCTGGTGCGGTGCTCTACGTCGGCAAAGCCAAGTCGCTTCGTAAACGCGTCGCCAACTACTTCAGTACGGGCTTGAGCCCAAGGACTCGATCGATGGTTGAGGCCTCGGACTCCGTGGAATGGATCGTCACCGACTCGGATGTTGCCGCGATCATGTTGGAATACTCATTGATCAAGAAGCACCGCCCGCGCTTCAACATCCGATTGAAGGACGACAAGAGTTTCCCGTACCTGGCGATCACCAGGAATCAGGAGTGGCCGCGTGCATCGGTGATGCGAGGCAAGCGTCGTAAGGGTACGCAGTACTTCGGCCCGTATGCGCAGGCATACGCCATCCGGCAAACGCTGGATCTCCTCATCCGCACCTTCCCGGTTCGCACCTGCACCGACGCCAAATTCGGTCGCCATGAGGCCATGGGCAAGCCGTGTCTGTTGTTTCACATAGAGAGATGCTCGGGACCGTGCGTGGGTGAAGTCACGCCTGAGGAGTATCAAGGCCACGTCGATGCCATGGCCGACTTCCTCGATGGCAACAGCGACGACATCGTGGAGCGGCTCGGCGCCGAGATGCTCTCGGCAGCTGAGGCACAGGAGTACGAGGTCGCCGCCAGACGACGCGACCAGATCACGGCCGTCGAGCGGGCGTTGGCGCGCCAAGAGGTCGTATCGAAGCGCAAAGAGGACTTCGATCTGATAGCGATCGAGGCGGACGACCTCGAGGCGGCGCTTGTCGTGCTCCACATCAAGAAAGGCCGAGTTGTCGGTCGGGTCGCAACGGTCGTCGATCGGGTCGAAGACGTTTCGGAAGAACAGCTGATCGGCGTGATGCTGCGTCAGCTGTATGGCGACGAGCCGCCACCGCCTCGAATCCTCGTGCAGCAGATGCCAGACGAGCCGGCGACATGGCAGGCGTGGTTGGCGCTGCGGCGGGGGAGTTCGGTATCGCTGGCTGTTCCCCAGCGAGGCACGAAACGCCGACTCATGGAAACCGCGCAGGTCAATGCCAAAGAGGTCTTCTCCCGCCACCGACTGAAGCGGCATCGCGACCACAACTCGCGAGCGAAGGCGTTGCGGAGTCTGCAGGAGCACCTGTCGATGGACGAGCCGCCCTTGCGGATCGAGTGCTACGACATCTCGACCATTCAAGGCTCCGATACGGTGGCTTCGATGGTCGTCTTCGAGGACGGACTCCCGCGCACCAGCGAATACCGCCGATTCAAGATCAAAACGATTTCAGGTCAAGACGACTTCGCTGCGATGGAGGAAGTCTTGCGTCGACGGTTCACCGCATACGTCATCGACAGAGACAAACCCATAGAGGAGCGCGGGAAGTTCGCGTACCCGCCGTCACTGGTGCTGATCGACGGCGGCGCAGGCCAACTCGGAAGAGCCGTGAAGGTGCTCGACGAATTCCAGTTGGACATTCCGGTCGCCGGACTCGCCAAGAAGATGGAAGAGGTCTACCTCCCGCATCGAACAGACCCGTTGCGGATACCAAGAGGGGAAGAAGCGCTGTACATTCTGCAGCGTGTTCGGGACGAAGCTCACCGCTTTGCCGTCACGTATCACCGCAATCTTCGAGGGAAACGGATGATCGACTCCGTACTCGACAGCGTTCCCGGAGTCGGACCTGCCCGCAAGAAGGCGCTGTTGAAGAGGTTTGGTTCGTTGAAACGAATTCGCGCCGCTGATGTCGACGAGTTGTTGGAGGTCGTACCGGCCCAGGTCGCGGCCGATCTCTATAACGTGTTGCACGGCGGATGAAACGAAGGAGCTGAGGCAGTTGAATCCTGACGTGAATCGATGACCACGCAACCACGAGTCGTGATCATCACCGGGATGAGCGGCGCCGGGAGGTCGTCGGCCGCCAACGTGCTGGAAGACATCGGCTATTTCGTAGTCGACAATCTTCCGCCGTCGTTGATCAGTGCAGTTGTAGAACACCGCGACATGGCCGACGCGCCAAGATCTCGCCTGGCGGTGGTTGTCGACTCTCGAGGAGGCCTCGATTTCGATCAGCTCGAGACGGCGATCCGCAACCTGCTCTCGCAGGGTGTCAGAACCACCGTCTTGTTCCTCGATGCCACAGACACCGCGCTGGTGACCCGTTTCGAGGAGACGCGCCGGACCCACCCTGTCGAAGCGCGTACGCTCGCCGATTCGATCGCGATGGAACGTACTGCGCTGGAAGAACTCAGGGGCATGGCGGACGTGATCGTCGACACGACCGACACCAATGTCCATGAGCTTCGCGACACGTTGCGAAACGCGTTCAGCGACGTCCAGCCGCGGCAAATGCGCGTGGATATCGTGTCGTTCGGCTTCAAGCGAGGGTTGCCGCGAGTCCTCGACTTGTTGTTCGATGTGCGCTTCTTGCCGAACCCGCACTGGGACCCACAGCTTCGGCCGCAGACCGGTTTGGACCAACCGGTGCGCGAGTACGTGCTGCACCAGGACGACGCCAAACCCTTCATGGAACAGACCTCGCAGATGCTCGAGTTCCTGATCCCGCGCTACATGGCGGAGGGCAAGGCATACCTCACCATCGGGATCGGGTGTACGGGCGGCAGGCACCGCTCGGTCGCAATCGCCACCGCGTTGGCTGAACAACTCGAGACGAAAGGTCTGCCGGTCTCGGTCAGTCACCGCGACCTGGAGGCACAATGAAAGCGAGCGACCTGGCGCCGCTGCCGCTGATGTCGATGCTTGGAACTGGTCGCGACAACCTCTCTGTCGTTGCCTTCGGTGGGGGACACGGACTTGCGCAGGCACTGGTCGCAGCAAGTAGATACGCGAGCAGACTCACGGCGGTCGTGAACGTGTCGGATGACGGAGGCAGTTCGGGCCGGTTGGCGCCTGCCCTCGAGATTCCACCGCCCGGCGACATCAGACGATGTCTCATGGCGTTGACGCCTGCAGACTCACCGTGGCGAGAACTGTTCGAATATCGGTACGACGACTCGGACGTGGCAGGTCATTCGCTCGGGAACCTCCTGCTTGCGGCGCTCGCCGATCTGCGAGGCGACTTCGAGAAGGCGCTCACCGCAGCGGAGAGGATGTTGCGCACAACCGGGTCGGTGATCCCCGCGTGCCCGCAGCGGCTACACCTGGAGGCCACCGTCGACGGCGAGACCGTTGTCGGGCAGGTAGCGGTTGCACTGAGTCGCGGGACGATTTCTGGTCTCACCCTGAACCCTTCGCACGCCAAAGCCACGCCTCGAGCGCTGACCGCGATTTCGGAAGCCGACCAGATCGTTCTCGGACCGGGCAGCCTCTACACCTCGATACTCGCCACGATCATGGTGCCCGGCATCGTGGACGCAATCAATCATTCGAAGGCTCGGTTGGTCTACGTGATGAACCTGACGACTCAGGACGGCGAGACGCTCGGGATGGACGCAACGGACCACCTCGCGGCACTGATCGAACTCAGTGGAGTGCGGCCGCCATCGGACGTCGTCGCCAACTCCGTGCCTGTTTCTCCGCCTGACCCATTGGAGCCGATGAAGGTCGAGCCAGACTTGCTGCGCACCTACGGCGTCGATGTGGTGATGGCTGACCTCGTTGGAGAAAGGGGTGGTGTGGTCCACGATCCGGCCCGGCTGGCGGGTGTTCTCTGTCGACTAGTTTCTTAGGCACATCCACCACCAGCGAGGGGTACTCAACAATGAAAGTGGCTATCAACGGCTTCGGCCGGATTGGACGAAACTTCTTCCGCTCGGCACACAAGAGCGGTGCCGGGTTCGACATCGTCGCGGTCAACGACCTCACCGACGCCGACACGCTCGCCTACCTCCTCAAGAACGATACGGTGCACGGCCAGTTCGGCGGGACGGTTGAAATCGTCGACGGCGATTTGAACGTCGACGGTGACCGATTCAAGGTGTTCGCCGAACGCGATCCAGCCAACCTCCCATGGGGAGAACTCGGTGTCGACGTGGTCATCGAGTCGACCGGGATCTTCCGGACCCACGAGACGGCGTCGAAGCACATCGAGGCCGGCGCGAAGTGGGTCATCGTCAGCGCTCCGATGAAGGACGCAGACGTCAACGTCGTGTTGGGCGTCAACGACGACGATTTCGACCCATCACAGCACCACATCATCTCCAACGCATCGTGCACCACGAATTGCGTCGCCCCGATGGCAAAGGTTCTCAACGATGCATTCGGCATCGAGCAGGGCATGTTCACCACTGTGCACGCCTACACCAACGATCAGGCGATTCTCGATCTGCCCCACAAAGACAAGCGTCGTGGTCGGACGGCAGCGGCGAACATCATTCCCACATCGACCGGCGCCGCGTCTGCGGTGGGCAAGGTCTTGCCAGAGCTCGACGGCAAGATGGAAGCCAAGGCTCTGCGCGTGCCGGTACCCGACGGCTCCATCACCGACCTGGTGGTCACGGTTCGCGAGTCTGTCACTGCTGAGTCCGTGAATGCGGCGCTCAAAGAAGCAGCCGAGGGACCGCTCAAAGGAATCATGCGCTACACCGAGGATCCGCTCGTCTCGAGCGACATTGTCGGAGACCCACATTCGTGCATCATCGACGGCGAGTTCACCACCGTTAACGGTGACAACCTCGTCAAGGTGTTCGGCTGGTACGACAACGAGTGGGGCTACTCGAGCCGTCTCGTCGATCTCGTTGCCCGACTCGGGGCGTGAGCGGACTCCCGACGCTTGATGACGCTCAAGTCGAAGGCAAGCGGGTACTCGTTCGGGTCGATCTGAACGTTCCGCTCGAGCCCGACGCCTCTGGCGCCATGCAGGTGGCAGACGACTATCGGCTCCGTCGCAGCTTGCCGACGATCAACGAGCTGCGTGACCACGGCGCAGTCGTCGTGCTCGCGAGCCACCTCGGGAGACCCAAAGGCGTCGACGACAAACTGAGGATGGATCCGGTCGGAAGCGCACTCGGTGCGCTCGGCGGGTTCACCGTGAAGAAGCTCGATGGCGTCGTGGGCGGCGACGTTGCCGAGGCGGTTGCAGCGGCCGCGCCAGGCGACGTGCTGCTGTTGGAGAACACCCGGTTCGAGGCAGGAGAGACGAAGAACGACGATGCGCTCGCTGACGAGTTGGCGGGATTAGCCGACGTGTTCGTTCTCGACGCATTCGGCTCGGCTCATCGCGCCCATGCGTCGACCGTCGGCGTTGCAGAGCGCATTCCCTCGTTTGCCGGGAGGTTGTTGTGCGAGGAGCTGAACGAGCTCGGTGCGCTGATCGATGATCCGAAGCGTCCGTACCTGGTGATCCTCGGCGGAGCGAAGATCTCGGACAAGCTGGCGGTCATCGAGAGCTTGCTGCCGAAAGTCGACCGAATGTTGATTGGCGGCGGTATGTGTTTCACCGGTCTCGCCGCTCGCGGCTACGAGATCGGCAACTCCCTCGTCGAAGAAGACATGATCGGGGAGATGCGCCGACTGCTCGAAGGTGAGTACGGCGACCGCATCCTTCTTCCGACAGACATCGTCGTGGCCGACGAGTTTGCCGCCGACGCCGATCACGAGGTCGTCGAGGCATCGAACATGCCAGACGACATGATCGGCCTCGACATCGGTCCCGAGACCACTGCCGTGTTTTCGGGAGCGATTGAGGAGGCAGCGACCGTGTTCTGGAACGGACCGATGGGTGTGTTCGAGTGGGAAGCGTTCCAGCATGGGACGGCGGGGGTCGCGGAGGCGCTGGCGAACACGTCCGGCCACACCGTGGTAGGTGGAGGCGACAGCGTCGCTGCAGTCAGAGAGTTGGGTTTGGAAGAGCAGATGGGTCATGTGTCCACTGGTGGCGGTGCCGGCCTCGAGTTTCTCGAGGGCAAGCATCTCCCAGGTGTGGCGGCCCTCGAGAGGTGGAGTGATGCGTAAGAGTCTCATTGCAGGTAACTGGAAGATGCATGCGACGCATCTCGAAGCGATTCAGATGGTGCAGAAGTTGTCGTATCGATTGGAAGACACCGACTACGGGCGTGTCGACGTGGTGGTATGTCCGCCGTTCACCTCTTTGCGGTCGGTGCAGACGGTCATCGAGTCGGATCACCTGCCAATTCACCTGGGTGCTCAGGACACGCACTGGGAGTCGAGCGGCGCATTCACCGGAGCGATCGCTCCACCGATGCTGGCAAAACTGTCGGTGACGCACGTGATCGTCGGACACTCCGAGCGGCGTCAGCTGTTCGGCGAGACCGATGCCGAGGTCAACAAGAAGGCCAAGGCGGTCGTCGCTGCCGAGATGACGCCGATCGTTTGCGTCGGCGAAACGCTGGAGCAGCGCGAGGCGGGACAGGCGGAAGCAACGGTGCGGTCCCAAGTGGCGGCAGGTCTCAAAGGGCTGTCGGGTGAACAGGTCGCGGCGATCGTCATCGCCTACGAACCGATCTGGGCGATCGGCACGGGGGAGACCGCGGATCCCGACACTGCGAGTGCAGTGATCAGCGTCATCCGTGACGAAGTCGCATCTGGGTGGGGCGGCGATGCTGCCGAATCCGTGAGGATTCTCTACGGAGGCTCGGTGAATCCCGGGAACATTGCTGCGTTCATGGCGAAGAAGGACATCGATGGGGCACTGGTCGGTGGAGCCTCGCTCGATCCCGACAAATTCGCATCGGTCATCCGCTACTGGATGTAGCCATGGGCGGTGACTGCAGGTGGCCGGCGCCGGAGACGGAACCATCGAGTGTGCTTCGGTTCGCGGTGAGCGCGGGTCCAAGCACACTCGACGGTCTTCGGGGCGGTCGCGTTGAACGGTCCTTTGGGCCGAAACTAGGGTTGCGTTCATGACGTACACACTTGTCCTCTTACGCCACGGCCAGAGCACCTGGAATCTCGAGAATCGATTCACCGGCTGGACCGATGTCGGGCTGACCGGACTAGGCGAGACCGAGGCCCGTGAATCCGGTCGCCTGCTCGCAGCCGAAGGTCTGCACTTTGATGTCGCGCACACCTCACTCCAGCGTCGTGCCATCACGACACTGGACTTGGCGCTGCTGGAATTGGGCGACCATTGGATTCCTGTCCGCAAGCATTGGAGATTGAACGAACGTCACTACGGCGCGCTCCAAGGTCTCAACAAGAAGGAGACCGCCGACAAACATGGCGCCGACCAGGTCCACCAGTGGCGTCGCAGCTACAACGTGCCGCCCCCGCCGCTCGACCCCAGCGATGAGCGGCACCCGCGGCACGACCGCCGATATGCGTGGATGCCGCCTGAGCTCTTGCCGGCCACCGAATGCCTCGCAGATGTGGTCGACCGAATGTTGCCGTACTGGTTCGATTCGATCGTCCCCGACATCCGCGACGGCAAGCGAGTCCTGATCGCGGCGCATGGAAACAGCCTGCGGGCTTTGGTGAAGCATCTCGACGGAATCGCTGACGACGAGATCGCTGCTCTCAACATTCCCACGGGGATTCCACTCGTCTACACACTCGACAACGACCTGCGTCCCGTCGAGAGCGGGTATCTCGGCGATCAAGAAGCCGCCGAAGCTGCGGCAAAAGCCGTCGCCGACCAGGCTTCCGCCTGACGGTTCACAGCTCGCAGGCCGATCGGTTGCCCGATTTGTCGCTCGATGACTTGACCCAGACGCCACTTGGGGCGATACTTCGTCCGGGAATCCACATCGTTTGTGGGTTCCGTCTGTGAGAAAGGGGTCCCGAGCTTGCTCACTGGGATCGTTACAGCGTTGCACGCGCTCATTTCCATCGGTGTCATCCTTCTGATCTTGCTCCATTCGGGGCGCGGGTCGGGCATGGGTGACGTTTTCGGCGGAGGCATGGGCGGCGGTAGCGCGGCCGGCGCAACGACGATGGAGAAGAATCTCGATCGTCTGACCGTCTTTGCCGCGATCCTCTTCTCCTTCACCACGCTTTGGTTGGCGTGGCTCTGGAACTGACCCGTCACCGGGCAGAGATCATTGGGATCCGCAGCACATAAATAGGAGGCAAATACCTTGAATCGACTTCTGCGCAATCGCAAAGTCGTGTGGTTGGGTCTCGTACTCGCTTTCGCTCTGGTAGCCGCTGCTTGCGGTTCCACCGAAGGTGATACGACCACAACTGCGGCACCAGCTGCAGAAACCACCACTACTGAAGCTCCGACGACCGACACGACGGCAGCAGCACCAGCTGAAACCACCACGACCGAAGCCCCAGGCAAGGCGTACGGTGGCGAGGCAATCGTTGCTGACGATCAAGAGCCACCAACCTTGAACCCATTCGTTCCTGGTGGTGACAACTTCATCGTTTCGATCATCGGTAACAGCTACTTCACTGGCGTCTACGACATCAGCGGCCGGAACCTCGAACTCGTACCAGAGGTCGTAACCGAGCTGCCAACTGTCGCGAACGGTGGCGTCACGCTGAACGATGACGGCTCGATGACGGTTCGTTACGAGATCCTCGACAATGCCGTGTGGGCAGATGGAACGCCGATTTCCGGCGACGACTTCCAGTTCACCTACGACATCATCATGGATCCTGACTTGCCGACCACGAAGGCCACGTACGAGGACATCACCTCGACGACGGCTGGAGACAAGACCTTCGAGTACACGTTGGCAGCGCCAACCGTGTTGTTCGAGTTCTTGTTCGGCACACTCATTCCGAAGCATGCTGTCGAAGGCACCGACTTCGTCAACGACTGGAACGACTCCATGTGGGTCTCCGGTGGTCCGTTCTCCTTCGATCAGTGGCAAAAGGGTGAGTTCGTCAAGGTTGTCCGCAACGACAACTACTGGAAGACCGATGCCGAGACCGGGCAGCAGTTGCCTTACCTCGACAGCGTCATCTTCCGTTTCATCCCAGAGACTGAGTCGATCATCAATGCCTTCAAGGCTCGTGAAATCGACATCATCCAGCCTCCGCCGTCCACCGACACCATCGAGGATCTCCAGACTCTCGAGACTGACGGTGCTGTGGTCGAGGTTCTCAGCGGACCGGTGTGGGAGCACTTGAACTTCCAGTTCGGACCTGCTCGTCTCGAGCGGAACCCTGACTCGTCCAACGAGCATCTCAAGTACCGCCAGGCAGTCGCTCACGCGATCGACAAGAACCTCATCGTCGATGAGATTCTCGCCGGCCAGGTCGAGCCGCTCGACTCCTACGTCGAGGCGTTCAGCCCGACCTTGAGCAACCTGACGTGGCAGCAGTACGACTACAACCCAGAGGGTGCCATGGCACTGCTCGAGGAGCTTTGCTCCGATCTGGGTCGTGACTGTGCAGCGAACCCGATCAGCACGGTCTTCTCGACGACGTCGAACAACGACGCTCGCGTGAAGCTCTCCGAGCTGTTCGTGGACATGTTCGAAGCTGTGGGCATCGCTTACGAGAACCAGCTCGAAGATTCGCAGCTGTTCTTCGGTGAGACGCTCGACAACGGTCGTTGGGACCTTGGCGAGTGGGCATGGGTTGGTTCACCAGGTCTCTCCGGCCTCGTGAGCATCCACGATGTCTGGGATCCGGAGGCACCGCCGCCGGACGGTTCCAACTTCTATCGTTGGGGTACGCCGGACTCGGCCAACATCAACGACGCCACGGCTCGGTTCGCCGAAGTCCGTGACGAGATGAACGCCACGGTCGACGATGCCGAGCTGACTGCCCTCGTCCAAGAGGCAGAGCAGATCTTGGCAGACGAAGTCGTGATCATCCCGCTGTATGCCCGTCTCGTGACGGCAGCAGTGTGGGGCGACGAGGTTGGTGGCTTCAAGCACAACCCAACTCAGGCAAGCCACACGTGGAACATGGAAGAGTGGTACCGCGTCGATCAGTAATCGACACGACCAATCGTGAGACGAAAGGGACCCGCTTCGGCGGGTCCCTTCGCGTTTGGGGGTAGGTTCAGAGGCGTGAGGTCGCTTGGAGGCATCGGGCTCGTGCTGTCTGCGGTCGCCGTGGCGTGTTCGGCCGTGCCTGACGCGGGAACCACCGGCGCCACGACCGCGGCGCCCACTACGACGACGGTGGTGACGTCGACGGTTGTCGACAGCACGGCTGTGGCGCCGACCACGACCACGGTCGAGCTCGCCGGCCCGGGGTATGGGGGAGCCGTCGTCATCGCCGACGACCAGGAGCCGCCGACGTTGAACCCCTACGTCGAGGGCGGCGACAACTTCATCGTCCGCGTCATCGGACAGGCACACCACGTCGGGGTGTGGGACATCGACGGTACGACGCTGGAGCGAATCCCGGACGTCGTGTCCGAATTGCCTTCAGTCGCCAACGGAGGGGTCGTCGTCCACGCCGACGGGAGGATGACCATCAGGTACTTGATTCGCGACGACGCCGTGTGGGCGGACGGCGTGCCGATCTCCGGAGACGACTTCCAGTTCACGTACGAGACGCTCATCAGTCCCGACGTGAGTGCGCACCGCAGCCTCGCCGACGACGTGTACGACGAGATCGTCGCCACCGAGGTCGGCGACAAGACCTTCAGCGTGACAC
>JABDJC010000105.1 GCA_013003395.1 Acidimicrobiia bacterium | reverse complement strand
GTCGACGTGTTCTTCTTCGTCCTCGCTGTGAGCGTCTTCGTCGACGTGTTCTTCTTCGTCCTCGCTGTGAGCGTCGACCTCCGGAAGCGCACGTTCCACCAGCTCGATCGCAGCTTCGATGTCATCTGCGCGCACCGCCGCCGAAAGCGCTGCAACATCGTCGTAATCGCTGTCTTCGACATGTCCGAGCCAGTGCGTTGTGCCTACAGCGTTCGCGTCTCTGAGCGAGTTCGATAGAAGCGTCAGCAGAAGATCTTCGTCTGCGAGGCCTGTCGTAAGTGGCGCGTCGGCGGCCATCTCCATCAGCACTTCTTCGGCAAGCCCCAATCGGTTACTGCGGAGGTCTTCCAAGAGCTTGGTCATGGCCATCTGGTGGTTCCCTGAAAGTAGGTCTAATAGCTCCTCGGCGGCGTGAGACGCACCGCTCACATCACCCGCCTCAATAGACCGGAGGATCAGTGCATGTCGGAGCTGCGAGACCTCCTGTTTGGAGTGCAGATTGGCCTCGTGTGCGTGCCCACCCGCGTCGGCACCTTCTATTGCGTCCAGGCCCTCGATCATTTCAACGAGCGCCTCGAGTCCGTAGCTGCTCACATCCCGAGGTGAGAACATAGGCATCTCTCCGACCGGTGCGCGAACCTGGCGAACGATTTGCTCCTCGGTATGGCCAGCCAGTGCGGGTCCCGCCCCGCCTTGCGCCCTGTTACCGTGGCAGCTGGCGCAAGCTGACTCGTAAACGACACTGCCGGTTGGTGCTGGCGCCGGCTCGCCCGTTACGGTCGCCACGTTCACCCGGGATGGGCGCGCCGCGACGACGATATTCGGCACGAGGATCATCATGACCAAGCTGCCAAAAATGATCGCACTCCAGCGCTGAAAGCCTTTGGTCACCATGACGAGATGATCGTTCGTAGTTGAAATACTACGTAGAGTCGTAGGTCCCGAATGCGCGCCAGACGCCGACCGTGGGAAATGACGCGGGCTCGGAGCAGGGTCAATCGCATTTTTGAAAACGCGCACTGCTGTGGCTCATTTCCTCCGATAGTCGCCGCTGCTCCGATGACCGGCCTCACCAACACCACTAGCGTTTCTGATGCGTCCTACTCTGCCTCACGTCCCCGCTGTTGTGGCGGCTACGACCCGATCGCCGGCTCCTTTGACGGATTCTCCTCGGGTTCGCATCCGACATGAGAAGCCGTCTAGGTGTACTCAGCCGACAGGTTGGTGACAGCGGGTGATGGTACGCAGCCTTTACCGAAGCTTGACGGTCGCGGTCATCAACCCTTCATCGGTGGATTGTTCAATACAGGTGAAGGAAGCAACCGCAAGGAGGAGACAGAGGATGATGTGGGGAATTGGAGGCTTCGGCTACCTGTGGATGCTGCTGATCTGGATTGCTATCCCGACCGCAGTGATCTGGGGGCTACGAGGGCCTCAACGAGATCGAAGCCAAGACAGAGCCCTCGAGATCTTGAACGAACGCTTCGCCCGAGGCGAAGTCGATCGCAGTGAATACGAAACCCGGCGCGCTGAGCTCACCCGCTGAGCAGCGATGCCGCCAGAGAGAGGACAAACGAAAATGAGGAACAGAATCAATACAGCAGCAACCGCAGCCGCCGTCGCAGTCGGTCTCACCGGTGTGGCGATTGCGGGCGGTCTCTCGGCCGCCGCGGCTGACCCAGGCGACGGATCTGGCACCACTACCGAATGGTGTGATGAGTACGGTAACCACGAAAGGTGGAACACTGAAGAACACGAAGGTTTCCACAACGAGATGGAGAGCCACATGGGCGACTTCATGGGAATGGGAATGGGAATGGGCATGACTGACGGCTTCGACTTCGACGACATGGGCGCGGGCTCCGAGATGGGCGACCTGAACATGGGACGCGGGCCATTCATGGACCGATGATCCACGCTCACGCACGACCCGTAATCTTCGACCTCGCCGCGAGTCGGCGGGGTCGTCCGCGATATCGCCGATGACGTCGGTGCTCGTCGTCGATGACGAACCCGAGCTTCGAGCGATGGTTCGCCGCTATCTCGAAGCAGAAGGATTCGCCGTCACCGAAGCAGTTGACGGCGACGCCGCGCTGGCAGCGATCGCGGGCGTCGAGCCCGACATTTTGGTGTTGGACGTGTCGATGCCGGGCCGGGATGGATTCGAGATCCTCCAGGAGCTCCGCCGAACGAACAACCTTCCAGTCATCATGTTGACCGCTCGCAGCGAAGAAATCGACCGGGTCATTGGGCTGACGGTCGGCGCTGACGACTACGTCACCAAGCCGTTCAGCCCCCGCGAGCTGGTTGCCCGAATCCGCGCGGTCCTGCGTCGGACCCAGGCGGGCGACTCCGGCGTCGGTGACACCATGCTTGTCTTCGATGGCCTCACGATCAGCGAGGCCGCCCGTGAGGTCCGCTGCGCTGGCGTCGAGATCGAGATCAGCACCCTCGAGTTTGATCTGCTGGTCGCATTAGCCCGAGCCCCGGGTCGAGTCTTTTCCAGAGCCCAGCTCCTTGAACAAGTGTGGGGTTGGGACTACTACGGCGTTGACCGGGTGGTCGACGTCCACATCGCTAACATCCGCCGACAACTCAACGATGACGCCGACCACCCACAGTTCATCGGAACCGTCCGAGGAATCGGCTACAAGTTCATTGCCCAGTCCTCATGACCCGACTCCTCTCTACATTGCAAGCTCGGTTGTTGTGGTCCCACCTGACCGTGGTGGTGATCGGGGTGGGCGTGTTAGTCATTGCCGGCCGCCAGCTCGGCGAAGCGTTCGTGAACGACCACCTATCGGCCATGGGCCCGATGATGGGTGGTCAGGCCAACGCAATGGAAGCTGCCGAGTTCGAGGCCGGTGTGCGGTCGTCGTTCAATCGGGCGCTTTGGTGGGGGGCGGGAGTCAGTGCGGTGGCGGCTGCGGGCGCCGCGCTGTTTGCGGCTCGCCGGCTGTTGATTCCGGTAGAGGAGGTCCGAACGATGACTCGCCGCCTTGCTGCAGGCGCCTATCACGAACGGATACCGCTGCCCCGGGAGGCCGAATTGGCGGCTTTGGCCGCTGATGTCAACTCGCTGGCATCCGCTCTGGACCAAACCGAACAACGTCGCCTGCGGCTGGTCGGCGAGGTAGCCCACGAGCTGAGAACTCCAGTGGCCACCCTCAAGGGCTATCTGGAGGGGCTCCTCGACGGTGTGTTCGAACTGGACGAAGAGATACTAGCGGCGTCGATCGTCGAGGCTACTCGCCTCGAGCGCCTCGCTGCCGATCTCTCCATCTTGTCCAGGGTCGAGGAAGGCCGCATCGATCTCCAAACCGAACCGTGCGACCTCAGGGACCTCATCACCCACGTGACCGGGCGGCTGGCGAGCCAGTTCGTCGACAACGAGGTCTCGCTGGTCGTCGACGATCTCCCGCCGTTGGCGACGTTTGTGGACCGCGACCGGGTAATCCAGGTTCTCACCAACATCATCGGCAACGCGCTGGCCTACACCGGACCCGGGGGCTCCGTCCGGATCACAGCGACCGCAACGGCCAACCAACGGGTGGTCACCGTGACCGACACCGGTCGAGGTCTCACCAACGAACAACTCGAGTTGGTCTTTGAACGCTTCTACCGGGCGGACCGCTCTGCCACTGGTGGCAGCGGGATCGGGCTGACGATCGCCCGCACGCTGGCCAGACACCACGGCGGCGACCTCACCGCCACCTCTGACGGTCTAGGGCACGGCGCCGCGTTCATCCTCAGCCTGCCGGAGGTCTCAAAGGGGTCAGAGTCATCCATCGCACTCGATTCACGGTGATGGTTGCGAGCTGGCGATTGAGTGCCGCTACTGTTCGAATCCTCGACGCCGTTGTTCGTCACGGATGTAGGTAATGACCCTTTGTATCTGGCCATCAGTGATGCCCTCGATAGCTGGCATGTCGCCGAAACCCCAGTGGTGCTGTTGGGCGCCATTTCGGATGGCGGAGACGTATGCGTCGTCACCGTGGTGGCCAGGTTCGTAGACAATCGATAGCTGGGACGGGCCCTTGTCGGTGCCCCGAAGATCGGTTCCGTGACAGGAGGCGCATCGTTCCTCATAGACCGTCGCTCCGGCGGCATCCTCCGCGAGTGGAACAGGGGCGAGATCGTCGACGCCGTCACTGCCGCACCCAGCGAGACTTAGCAAAGCGGCGACAGCAACGATGACAGCAACTCGTTGGGGATTCATGATGGTGGATGCTCCTAGCAGCTGACCGCAGTGAAGAAATCGACTCTTGACGCAAGTGCGTCGAGCGTGACGATAGTGCCGAATGAGTGTGCGCTGGTGCGTGCAGATTTTCCCCGGCACCGACGTGCGATTTGCGCATTGCCTAGACGGAAGAAGCACCCACAAGTACCGCAGTTGAGACAATCACTGAGGCAATCACCAAACCTTCAATCGATATTGCCCGCCGGAACTCATGTTCGGCCTCTTCATCGCCAGTCTCTGCGGCGGCCATCTTGGGGATTAGTACACGATGATTGTAGAACCCCGCCGCACCGGCCACGGCGACCAGCAGCGTCTTGAGAATCAAGACTTGGCCCCAGGTCGTCGTCCACAGGTCGCTGACAGAGTCCAGGATGATTACCGTCAGAACCGAGCCGGCGACCCCAGCTACGACAAGGGCGAGGGCTGCGACAACAGAGAACCGGACCGCTAACTGAAGTGCTCGGGAGTCATCGCCGCGGCGGTGTCGACGCCAAATGACCAGAGTCAGCGTCACCAAGCCGCCCGCCCAGATTGCTCCGGCAGCCACATGGACTACGTCGACAATCCCGGTGACTATCCGGTCACCCTCGCTGACCGTGTGTCCATCGAAGAGAAACGCGGCAAGTACCGCAACCATACCGGCGGGAACGCCGAGCGAATCTGAGTGGCTTCGCCAAACGAAGTTGTGGCGGTTGGGTAAGCCTCCGTCGACGGGAGGGGCTGCGTCTAGGGGTAGGGCCGCTTCGTCAGGGCCTGCGCCTACGGGGACGAGTTGGCGCAGCTGTACTACGGGATCAAGAGTCTCCGAGGCTGTCACAATTGTGAGCGCAGCCTTTGACATGAGTGTCCCGCCGAGAATCTTGAGAGCGACGGCGACCCCGAAGGCTGAGACAAGTACTTCTCCAACGGTGGATATCGGGGTCAGCGTTGCCCAGTCACCGTTCACAGCGGCGAGCTGCGTGATGAGTTCGGCGGCGGCCCCCACCACGATGAGATATGCCGCTATTCGGATCAAGGTCACGACCATCGCGAGTTCACCTTCGGTACCGCGCATCACGAGTGCGGCGAAGATCACTCCGCCAATTGCGATGAGCGCCCCGCCAACGACAAGGGAGCGGGCCAAAGTGCCGAGTAGTCCAGCCAACGAGGCCCCTCCGCTTTCTTCGTCCAAGAAGTCATCGAGCGCGACCGCAGCACCGTCGGTATCTGGCGTGGCGTCGGCTGCAGCGCTGTTACCGGAGGCCTCGTCCTCGATCTTGGCGACGGGCTGATCGTCGGCCGATGGAGACGGCAGCGACGCGTTGATGGTGAAGGAGAAGGCGCCCTCGATTGGATGAGCATCGGGGGCGGCTACCGACCATCGCACCCCAATTTGACCCCCGGCGAGGGGAGGATCGAACGTCAAGAGATAGGTGAGCTGATCCTCGGTTGTTACCGTGCTCGGTTCGCGAACAGTGCCGTTTCCGTCGAGAATCACGAATCCTTCGCCTGCTGGCTCCGCAATGCCAGCGAAGGTCAGGCGTAGCTCAGAAAGGACCTCGTTCAGCTCGGCCTGATCGGCTGGATCGGACGACTCGAAGTCGGTGTGAGCAAGAGCCGGGGAGGCAGAGTAGAGAAAGATGCCGACCACGAGGGCGACGAAAGCCAGGGGCTTGGCGAGACTACTTGTCATCTGGTGTACCTTCAAGAAGTTGGGGGGTCGCTCGGCGACGTGGAGCAGTCGGTAGATCCTGTGCGCCGCCGTCGAACGTCTTGTTCGTTCACTAGACACTACGACTACGCGTAGTAACCGTCGGTCGAGGCTGACAGCTTCTTAGCGTAATCTTGAGGTCATCTACCGGGAGGGACAATGCGCGATTCTCAGCCTAAACTGCGACTGAGAACGTATCTCAGCTTGGTTGACCCTGGAGTGTGATTGATGACGGCGAGGCGTCCGATGGGTGCGCTCGAAGAGGAGGTGATGGCCTACCTCTGGTCGACTGACTGTGAAGCCAGCCCAGCGGAAGTGCACCAGGCGGTGGCGCCTGAGCTTGCTTACACAACAATCATGACGATTCTGACGAGACTCTGGGAGAAGGGCCGACTCACTCGCGGTCAGCGTGGCCGTGCGTATACATACGAGCCTGTCTCGTCGGAGGCCGAGCATCGAGCTGCAGAAATGCAGCACACCCTGCTTGACTCGGGCGACCGCAGTGCGGTCCTGAGCCAGTTTGTTGAGTCGTTGGATCCTCAGGACGTCACGACCCTGCGAAAGCTCCTGGGTAAGGCTCGACGACGTTGACGTTCGGACTAATACTTCCGGGCGTCGTGGCGATTCTCCTCGGTGTAGTCGCCGGTCTCTGGAACCTGCCCATGCGTCCGCGGCCTACGCTGCGTGTCCTAACGACCATTGCGATCGTGGGCGCAGGAACGGCTTTCACCCTGGTTGCGATGCTTGTGGCTGGCTTTGCGGCGCGCTTCGAGATTCTGCAGTTTGCGGTCCGCTGGTGCCCGGTTGTCCCTATCCATCATGAAATCGGACTCCTGGAGGGTCTCGTCGCAACGCTTCTGATGGGAGCGATGCTCTATCGAATACGCGGTGTGCTGAGTCGTCGCCGCTCGGCCGTCGCTGGAACACAGGGCCAAAGATTTCGAGTACTTGATACCGATCAACCGATTGCGTATGCAGCACCTAGTAGCCCGGGTTGCGTCGTCGTCTCAACCGGACTCCTCCGGGAGTTGAGTCCGAAGGAGCGTCAGGTCCTCTTCGCTCACGAGCGCGCCCACCTACATCAGCGTCATGATCGTCACCTGCTTGTCGGTGCGCTCGCCACTGCGATCATGCCGCCGCTTGCGCCGCTTGTTTCGCGGCTGCGGCTCGCAACGGAACGCTGCGCTGACGAGGCTGCGGTTGAGGCGATGGGGGGCGACCGAGAACTCGTTGCTGAATCCGTGGCTCGGGCGGCTCTTGTGACTACCGAGTACGCCGACTCGGTAGCGAGCTTCGGCGGCGGCTCCGTACCATTCCGTGTGAGCGCCCTACTCGATCAATCGATTGCACATGATCGCGCTACCATCGCGCTGGTTTTCACGGTGTTCACAGCGGTCGCTGGAACCGTAGCTTCATCGGTTCAGTTGCATCACCTTGTAGAGCTTGTCGGGCATGTGTGCGGTCGTTGATTTCTGACGCTACAAGCGGTGCAGCTATTCGCGACAGAGTCTGCGAGTAGCGATCAAGAGCGGGCGTGTCAGATAGGTCGACTGCTCACGATGCAGCGCCAACCATGAAGGCTGTGACCAGAACAGCTGAAAGCAAGAGGATGGCCTCGAGACGCACGACGACACGAAGTTGTTCGGACAACGCAGTGTTTCCACCGGTGCGGTTAAGGCGTGGAATCAGTTCGAAGTGATTGTATGCACCGGCCGTTGCCGCGATGCCGACGAGAAGCACTTTACCCAGCAAGAGCCGGCCCCACGGTGTTGTCCAGAGCTCGTCGACGGTATCGAGAATCGTCAACGACAGCAGCGCGCCAGCGATGCCCACGATCACCAATGCTGCGGATGCGACAACGGAAAACCGGATCGCCATTTCGAGCGCTCGGAGGTCGTGCCCAGCACGCTTTCGTCGTGTGAGAGTTGAAGTGAGCATGACGATGCCGCCCACCCAAACTGCTGCTCCCCCCACATGGAACGCGTTCAATGCTCCCGTTACCCACCGGTCGCCCTCAGTCACGGTGTGGCCGTCAAACGCATACGAAATTAGGAGTATCGGAACACTGGCGAAGGCCAGGGTTGAGTCAGCTGTGGCCCGCCACATGAGTTCGCCGCGGCCAACTGAAGGCTCCTTTTCTAGCGAATTCGGAAAGAAGTCGACTTCTGCGGGCGGTTGAGCTGCGCCGCTGGATGCAGCGATGAGTTGCCGTTGGGCCCCTTGTTGTCGGTGGGGTAGCAGGTCAGGTGACGCCGGCGCTGTCCATAGTGAGAAGTCGGCACCGATCGCCAACGCGATGCCACCAACGATTCGCATGGCGATGGCGAGGCCGAATGTTGACGTGGCCACTGAGAATGTGGAGCTGAGTGTGGAGGCCTGGCCTGACTCAGAAGAAACCTGGGCGACGAATTCGAGTATCGCCGACAGAACAACGAGTACGCCGCCTCGCCGCGTCCAGAAGAGGACGTGCCAGATTTCGCCCTTTGTGCCCCGCAGGACGACCACGGCGAATGTTATGGAACCGAGGCCGAGCAGGACGCCGCCAAACCCAAGAAATCGCGCCATCGGAACCAGCTTGGTGAGTGAACTCTGGCCGCTGTCGGCTGTGACCAGAAACTCATCGAGAGCGAGGCCAGCCCCTGCCGCTCGCGTTGTGTCCGAAGCCGCTGGCGGGTCTTGTGGCCCGTCCGTTTGTGTCTGAGCGGCAGTCCTGGCATTCGGTGTTGGATCGCCGCTCGTCACGATCGTGAAGGAGAATGATCCATCGATTGGATGCGCGTCCGGCGCTTTGACCATCCACCTGACACCGGTCGGCCCAGCCGGGAGGGGCGGATCGATGAGGAGTGTCCATGTTCTGCCATCAGTCGTGGACGCCGATGTCGGAGCCAATAGCTCGCCCGACGAATCAAGGATTTGAAACTCGTCGCCGACGGGCTCGGCCTCAGTTGTGAACACCAACGTGATCTCGTCTAAGGGACCGTCAAGGGACGCTCCGTCCGCCGGGTACGACGACTCAAAATCGGTGTGTGCCGATGCCGGTGACGTGAGGAGAAGGAGAAAGATCACGGTGGAGGCGATGCCAGCAGCAGTCTTACGAGGCAACGGCATATGTGCTAACTCCCAATGTCAACAATCGTCAGATGAGTCCGACAGAGTGTAGGACATGAAGTGATGGTATCCGCGTCACGGGAGTCACTGCGGCGGTGCGTCAGTGCTCGGCTGGCGACAGCATTCAGATCTGAAGTCAAGCGGACTCGTGTGGCCCTATGGCGTAGCGTCGCTTCTAGCTGGCGAGGGTTGGTTGGACGATGATGGCGAGGTCGGCGGTGATCGGTGAGGTCCAGACCGGGTCGCCGGTGCTCGGGTCGAGTTTCGCGTTGACCTCGATGGTGAGGTAGAGCTTGTTGAGGGTCTGGTCGACGCCGCGGAGATCGATGATGCCTCCGTTGTTGTGTAGCTCGACTCGGTCGAG
>JABDJC010000101.1 GCA_013003395.1 Acidimicrobiia bacterium | reverse complement strand
CACACCAAAGGCCCGGGCTTTCGCCCGGGCCTTGCTGGTGGGAGGAGTGTTGGTTGGATGTCAGGCGGAGAAGGAAGACTCCACTGCCTCGGCATCCTCGGTGGTGTTGTCAACGTTCCCGTTGCGGCCGTGGCGACCGTGGCCGCGACCCCGGAACTCGACCTCGCCGTCGACCAAGCCTTCGATGCGGGTGGCGGCTTCCGCCAACTTCTCGTCGGCTTCTTCCTGCGTGATCCGTCCGTCGGCTACGGCCTCGGCGAGGGACTCCTCGGCCTGCGCCGTCAGAGCGTCGACCACTGCCTGGCGCTCGACGCCGTTGTCTGCAGCGATATCGGCGATCGTCTGACCGTCCATGAGTGCCGCCTTGATCGTCTCTGCGTCTACGCCGATGACGTCGGCGAGGGTGTCGATATGCATGCCTCGTCCAGTGTGTCCGAAGCGACCGAATCGGCCGTAGCCACGCTCGGCGAGTCGCTCGCTCACGGTGTCTGCCTGGTCCTGAGTGATGACGCCTTCAGCGACGAGCTCGTCGAGGACCGAGGTGAACTCAGGAACCTCTGTCGTGCTCTCGGTGGTGGTGTCCGCCTCCTGGGCCTGAGCGACCGCTGGAGCCGAGACCGCGGAGGTGATGACGCCTCCTCCAACTACGACCGCTGCTGCTGCAACGGCTGCGATGAACTTCTTCATGTCCTGTCCTTTCAGTGGGGATGACTGAGAACAGCTTCGGGGATGGTGCTGGGATGCCCCGGAGAACTCTCTTGGAGTTTCCTGAGACTTTGAAGCTCAGCCGACGGGAAGATTCACCGTGAATCTGGCGCCGCCGTCTGGAAGGTTGTCGGCAGACACGTCACCACCGTGCGCCTGCACGATCGCCGCCACGATGGCCAGTCCGAGCCCGGTCCCGCCGCTCGAGCGCGCCCGTGACGAGTCGATGCGGTAGAACCGATCGAACACCTTGTCGATGTGCGCCGGGTCCAGGCCGTCGCCCTGATCGGACACTTCGATCGACACGTGACCGTTGTTCTGCCCGAGGCGAACGGAGACCGGAGTTCCTGGAGGGGTGTGCGTTCGCGCATTCGAAAGCAGGTTGGCGACGACTTGCGTGAGCCGCTGCTCGTCGCCATTGACGATCGCTGTCGACTCACCCACGAGCGATATCGATCGGCTCGGATCGATTGCTTGGCTGTCCGCCACGGCATCACGGACAACGCCGGCCACGTCGACGGCGCGTTTCGCCATCGGCTGGGCGGTATCCAACCGGGCAAGCAACATGAGGTCCTCAACGAGTCGCTGCATTCGGGTGCTCTCCCGACCGATCCGTCCCATTGCGTTGTCGAGAGCGTCGCCATCTCCGAGCGCCCCTTTTCGATAGAGCTCGGCGTATCCCTGCACCGCCGCAATCGGCGTGCGCAGCTCGTGCGAAGCGTCCGCGATGAACAGTTTCAGGCGATCTTGTGCGGCCTTTTCCGCCTCGAACGAGCTTTCGATCCGACCCAGCATCTCGTTGAGCGCGCCGCCGAGCTGTCCCAACTCACTCGACGGATCGGTTTCGGGGACTCGGTGCGACAGGTCCCCATGAGCAATCGCCGTGGCGGTATCGACCATCTGCCCGACCGGCTGCAGGCCACGCTTGACCGAGTACCAGGTGAGCCCGGCGCCGCCGAGTAGCACCGCCAACCCGCTTACGAGCAACGTCCGTAGAAGTCCCGCAACCGCGAGGTCGGCCTCCTCGAGAGAGACCGCCCAGAGCGCGTAGAAGTTGTCGTTCACCTGTTGGCCCAAGGCGCGATACCGGATGGAGCCATCAATGGACTGGATCGTGGCAATACCCTTCGAGTCATTGTCGAAGTACGACACGGCATCAGGCAATGGATCTGGCTCGTCGGAAAGACCTGAGGGAAAGCTGACGATGGGCGTCAGGTTGGCGTCCAACAACACCACTGCGGTCTGTTCGATGCCCGGCAGCAGACCGCGATCCGGGCCACCACGGAAACCGCGGGGCTCTGGTCCGAGTTCCCGCCCGAGGTCCGAGGCGCCGTCGAGGTCACCTCGGAAGCGGTCGTCCACGGCAAGTAGTCGTTCGTCAGCCTGACCGCTCAGCACGTCGCGTGTTCTGGTTAGGAGGACAGCACCCAACACGACGATCACAAAGAGCAGCAGTGCCGTGAAGGACGCGACAAGTCGGGTGCGGAGCGACACCTCAGCTCACCGGTCGCAGCATGTATCCGATACCTCGCACGGTCTTGATGTGATCGGTGGTCCCGAGCTTCTTGCGGAGATAGCTCACGTAGGTCTCGACGATCCCCGCGTCGCCGTCAAAGTCGTACTCCCAGACGTAGTCGAGGATCTGAAGTTTCGAGAGCGCTCGCCCGGGATTGAGAAGCAGGTAGTGCAGCAACCGGAATTCGGTTGGCGAGAGTTCCACTTCTTCGCCGTCTACGAAGACTTGGTGGGCGTCCTCGTCGAGCATGAGGCTGCCGTGAGTGAGTCGGTGGATCTCGCCTTCAGCGCCGTTGACCCGGCGCAGGATCGCCTCGATGCGCAGGCTCAATTCCTCCAAGCTGAATGGCTTCGTCAGATAGTCGTCAGCGCCGTGACCGAATCCGGTCCGGAGGTCAGAAGGGTCGTCTCTGGCCGTCAGAAAGATGACGGGGACTTCGTGCCCGTCGCGTCGGATCTTGCGGCACACCTCGAACCCGTCGACGTCCGGCAGGTTGACATCGAGGATGACTAGATCGGGCGGCGACTTCTTCACTGCGCGCAGAGCATCGAAGCCCGTCGCCTCGGTGGCGACGTCGTATCCGACGAAGCGCAACGCGCTGGAAACCATGTCGAGCAAGCTCTCTTCGTCATCGACGACAAGCACTTTGCGTTTGACGGTGTCAGTATCGACTGGCATCGGGCCGATCCTCCGATCGTTGTTCACCCACCACGGTACGGTCACAGTCTGGGACTCGGGTGAAGGTTGTCTGAGAGGTTGCTGAGAGTCAACTCGGATCTCAGGAAACTCCAAGGAACGGCTCAGCACCGTCACAGGCTGCGGCGTCACGATGTGCACCTCACTCACCATTGGAGCGTCATGAGAAGACTGTTCACAGCGTTGGCCCTGGCCCTCGTTGTCACCGCGTGTGGCGGCACGTCTGGCGCGCCCGAAGTGGCGACCCTCGAGGACACCGCTATCGAGCCAACGACCACGTTGGGTCTAGAGGCAACCTCGGACGAGGACAGCTTGCTCCAGTTTGCGGCATGCATGCGAGAAAACGGAGTCGACGTTGCAGACCCGACCGTTGACGCCGAAGGCAACGTGCAACTCGGCGTTCCGCCAGGAGACGGAGAGGAACGATCAGGCTTACGTACCGACGAGGCGTTCGGAGCGGCTATCGACACGTGTGGCGGACTACTCGAAGGGCTCACTTTTGGTTTCGGTGAGCGGGACATCACCGGACTACAAGACACGCTCTTCGAGTTCGCGGCCTGCATGCGAGACAACGGAGTCGACATGCCCGATCCCGACTTCTCCGAGTTGGGTGCCGGCGGAGCAGGACCTGGTCAAGGCGGAGGCCCATTCGGCGACGTGGATCGCGAGGACCCGTCGTACGTGGCAGCGGAAGAGATTTGCGGTGACCTTCTGGCGGGTGTCGGTCCCCGTGGTGGCGGTCGCGGACCGGTAGGAGGCGGAGTAACCGATGGTTGATGGCAATACTGCAGTGGTGACAGCCCGATTGGATGACATGGAAGAAACGAACACACCCGAGGCGCCCCGTCGCCGCCGTTGGCCTTGGCTCCTCGGCGGTCTTGCGGTGGTCGCTGCTGCGGTGTTCGCCATCGGTCAATTGAGTGGCTCCGCTGAGGACGCCGATCCCGAAGTGGCCCCTGAGCTTCGTTTCGCCGAGGTCGCCATTCGCGATCTCGAAGAAACCACCACGCTCGATGGCACACTCGGCCGGTCAGAGGGTGAAGCGATCACGGCCGCCATTGGCGGCACCATCACTAGTGCACCAGAACCGGGAACGACCGTCGACATCGGCGAAGTGCTCTACGAGATCGATGCTGAACCCGTCGTCCTGCTCCAGGGTGTGACACCTGCATACCGCGACCTCACCCTCAGCAGTGACACGATCGAAGTCTCGTCGCGTTTGACCGGCACCCTCACCTCAGTGGTTGAAGAGGGCGCGATGGTCGAGCAAGGTGACGTGTTGTTCGAGGTGAATGGGCAACCGGTCGTGGCCCTGATCGGAGCGACCCCCGCCTACCGATCATTGCTAGATCTATCAGACAACATGACCGGACCCGATGTCGAGCAGTTGGAGTTGGCGCTCGACGCTCTCGGGTTCAATGACTCGAACGTGACCATCGATGAGGAATTCACCGACTTCACAGAGCAGATGGTCGAGGCATGGCAAGAGGCTGCGGGCGCCGAAGTCGATGGGGTCGTCGATCTGGGTGAAGTCGTGTTCATTCCCGCCGCAACGCAGGTCGTATCTGTCGACGTGGCGGTCGGTGACAGCGTGAATGATGGGCGAGTGGTGCTGACCCTCGCCGGCATCGATCCGATGACCGGCGTCGACGTCCAACAGCTCGAAGACAGTCTTGTGGCGCTCGGCTACAGCCCGGGGACCGCCGACGGCCAGTTCACCACCGAGACACGGGACGCGGTGGTCGAGTGGCAGACCGACGTGGGTCTCGCGCTGGACGGCGTGGTTGATCTCGGCGAAGTGGTGTTCCGCTCGGGGCCGGTGCGAGTGTCCACCCAGGCAACGAAGCCCGGAGCCCCTGTCAATCCTGGCGGCGCGGTTCTGACGATCACGGCGAGCGAAATCGTTGTCACCGCCGAGCTCTCGCCTCAAGATCAAGGTTTGGTCGGTGTCGGCGACGCTGTCACCATCGAGTTGCCGGACAACTCCGAGATTCCCGGCACCGTCTCGGCGGTCGCTTCGGTGGTCACCATCAATCAAGGCGGTGAAAACTTCTTCGAAGTCACGATCGTGCTCGACGACCCTGCCCAGGCAGGCGATCTCGACGAGGCTCCGGTTGAGGTTTTCTTCGTCACCGATTCGGCGACCGGCGTCGTTGCCGTGCCCGTGACCGCGCTGCTTGCGCTCCAGGAAGGCGGCTACGCCGTTGAAGTCGATGCGGGTGGTGGTGCCACAAGGCTCGTTGGCGTTTCACCTGGCTTCTTCGCTGACGGATTCGTCGAGGTGACCGGAGACATCCAACCTGGCGATCGCGTCGTCGTTCCATGAGTGAGACAGCCTTGGACGAACCCGTCCTCGAACTCGTCGGAGTCGAGATGACGTACCAAACGACTCCGCCCGTCCACGCGTTGCGAGGCGTGTCGTTCAGCGTCGAGCGGGGTGAGCTGGTCGCAGTGGTGGGTCCGTCCGGATCCGGAAAGTCGACGCTGCTGCACATCATGGGGACGCTCGATCGTCCTACAGCTGGCGAAGTATCTGTCGCAGGACATCAGATCAGCGAGCTCGCTGACAAGCAACTCTCTGCGCTCCGATCACGTCACATCGGGTTCGTGTTTCAGCAGTTTCACCTGCTGTCGGGTTACACCGCACTGGACAATGTCGCCGACGGAGCGCTCTATACAGGGATGCCGCTCGATGGCCGCAGGGACTTGGCGGCCCGTTCGCTTCGCCGAGTCGGTCTTTCACATCGAATGGACCACACCGCCACGAAGCTGTCCGGTGGCGAACGCCAGCGGGTGGCAATTGCCCGTGCGCTCATCGGTTCACCATCGATCATCCTCGCCGATGAACCATCCGGGAACCTCGACACTGCGACGAGCGACTCGATTGTCGAACTCATCGAGGAGTTGAGCGGTGAAGGGGTCACGATCGTGGTGATCACCCACAACCGCGAAATCGCCGAGAAGTTCCCTCGTACCATCGGTCTTCGAGACGGTTCGGTCGAGTACGACACGGCTCTGTCTGGAGCCCGTTGATGGCCGGCGTCGAGCTTCTTCCAAGCAGACTCGCACCGGGAGACGTAGCCCGAACCTCGATCGTTGGTCTCAGAACGCGCAAGCTTCGCGCGGCACTGTCGGCGTTGGGAATCATCATCGGGATCGCGTCGATGGTGTCGGTGCTCGGCCTGTCTGAGTCCTCGAAGTCGGATCTCTTGGCCCAACTCGATCGCCTCGGTACGAATCTGCTGACCGTGCAGGCGGGAACTGGAATCGGACGGGGGACAGGTGAACTGCCGGCGGAAGCCGCTTCGATGATCGCGCG
>JABDJC010000084.1 GCA_013003395.1 Acidimicrobiia bacterium | reverse complement strand
GAGGAGATCGGATCGATCGGCGGCCTCGGTGAAGGCGAGCGCATCTTCTCGGTGCGGTTCGTCGACACGATCGGTTACGTCGTCACGTTCCGCCAGACCGATCCTCTCTACACCATCGACCTGACCGATCCGACTGCACCAGTCGCCAAGGGTGAACTGAAGATCAACGGATACTCCGCCTATCTGCATCCGCTTTCGGAGACTCGCCTGCTCGGCGTTGGGCAAGATGCCGACGATGAGGGCCGGATCGAAGGTGCGCAACTCTCCCTGTTCGACGTGAGCGACCTCACCTCACCGACCCGTCTCGACACACTGACCGTCTCCGACGCGAACTCGAGTGTCGAGTGGGATCACCGAGCCTTCCTCTTCTGGGCCGCTGACGACCTGGCGATCGTTCCGCTCAACCGGTATGTCTGGGATGAGCGCAACGGGTCAGAGGACTATTTCGCCGGAGCGCTCGCGGTTCGCATCACCGACACGGGCATCAACGAGATCACCCGGATCACCCACGCCACCGACGAGCGGAAGTGGGAGGCGCAAATCCAGCGATCGCTCGTTGTCGGTGACGAGCTGTACACGATGTCGCAGCTCGGCATCATGGCAAGCGACTTGGGCACGCTCGAGAAGGTCGAATTCTTGGGCTGGTAGCGCTAGCCCACGTCGGCCGGACGAGGCAGCGGTTCGCCGAGCAGTCCGGCGGCCAGATTGTCCACGGCAAGGTGAGCCATCGCGGACCGGGTCTCGACAGTCGAACTTCCGAGATGCGGAATCACTGTGCAGTTCGAGAGCGAGAGCAGGGGATGATCAGCCGGCAGTGGCTCCGGCTCAGTCACGTCGAGGCCGGCGGCGAATATCGATCCGGAGCCGAGCGCTCTGACGAGGGCATCGGTGTCCACCAGTGGGCCTCGGCCGATGTTCACCAAGGTGGCCGACGACTTCATCGAGTCCAAGGCCCTTGCATCGATGATGTGCCGCGTGTCGTCAGTGAGCGCGCAAGCCACGACGACGTGATCGGAGGTTTCCAGCAGCTCGTCGAGCGCGAGCCGTTGGGCACCAAGTGATGCTTCGGCCTCCGGCTTTGCGGTGCGACTCCAGTACCCGACCGTCATCCCGAAAGCGACACCTCTGCGAGCGATCGCAGTGCCAATTCGTCCCATCCCGACGATCCCGAGCCGAGTCGAATGCACGTCACGACCCAGCAGCAGGTCTGGGTCCCACTCCTGCCATCGGCCGTCTCGCACGTAATCGATGCCTTCGCGCAGTCGGCGAGCCGCCGCCAACAGCAATGCAAACGCGGTGTCTGCGGTGGTCTCGGTCAGCACGTCTGGCGTATGCCCAACAGCGACACTCCTTGCGGCGCACGCAGCGAGGTCGATGTGATCGAGACCGACGCTGAACGTCGACACGACCTTCAGACCGGGAGCGAGATCGAGGAGATCTCCGTCGATCGTGTCGACGAGCGTGCACAACAACCCATCAGCGTCAGCCATGGCCTCAACGAGCGCTCCGCGAGGCATCGGCCCGGCACCGGTCCACGAACACACGTCGCCCAATCGGTCGACGCGGAGCGCTGCGTCGTCTGGGAGTGCGTGAGTGAGGACCACCTTCATGTGCGAGGAGGCTAGGCCGAGACCGCTCCGCGGTGCCGCCTCCTTACACGTCACGCAGCGTTCGCAGTGATGGCCTCGCTCACGAACCGGGCGAGGCCTGGCTCGTGCTTGTCCCAGTAATCGGTGAAGCGCTGGTCTTGGACGTACAGATCTCCGAGGTTGGCGTGCATCTGTTTGGAGCACGGGTACCACCATCGGTCGATGTGGAGTCGATGCGCCTCTGCCAGTTGCACTGCTTGGGGTGAATCGGAACTCGCGCCGGAGCGCATGAGTTCACCGAATCGAGCCGCAATGTCCTCGGCCTCCTGCTTGGCTGCCTCGACATCCTCCTTCGAATAGCCCGAAAGGCGCTTCTGAGAGTGCGCGTATGCCTCGGTGTCGCCCCACCGCTCCTTCGCTTCGGCCGCGTGCGGCCCTTGGTCGAACCCCTTGAGCTTCTCATCGGCTGACATGGTTCGTTCTCCTTGTGTTTCCTCGATTGCACGGTCGATGGTGTCGATCAGTTGACTCAAGCGGGCGCTCTTTCCGACGAGGTATTCCCGCTGACGGCGCAGTACCCCGATCCGATCGAAATCAGGCTGAGCCAGTATTTCGCCGATGTCCGCCAGCGGGAACCCGAGCTCCCGGAAGAACAGCACCTGCTGGAGCATGTCGATGGCTGCCGAGTCGTAGTGGCGGTAGCCGGTTGCCGAACGCTGCGGAACGACAAGACCCTTCTCGTCGTAGTGGTGCAGCGTTCTCACCGAGACCCCAGCGATCTTGGCAACTTCTCCGATCGAGTACTCCATGTCGCTCATCGTACGGCCTCACGTAACGTGAGGGTCAAGCGCTGTTCTCAGCGCAAGCCGGTAGCCTGATCCCCATGCATGAAGATCTCGCCAACGCCATCGCCGAACACTTCCCCACCATCCGAGCCGACCTCGAACACCTGGTTCGCATCCCATCGGTGAGCGCAAGCGGCTTCGATCCGCAACACGTGCGAGCCTCTGCTGAGGCGACTCGCGAGCTGCTCGAAAAAGTAGGAGCAACGGACGTACAGCTTCTCGAACTCGACGGTGCCCACCCGGCGGTCTTCGGGCAGGTGGACGGCCCGGAGGGTTCGCCCACGGTGCTGTTGTACGCCCATCACGACGTGCAACCGCCCGGTGACCCCGACAAATGGACAACCGAACCATTCCATCCGACAGAGCTGGAGGGGCGGCTCTACGGACGCGGCACTGCTGACGACAAGTCAGGGATCGCGATTCATACAGGGGTTCTTCGAGCCTTCGAGGGCAAGCCGCCGGTGACCGTCAAGGTGTTCGTCGAAGGAGAAGAGGAAATAGGCAGTCTGCACCTCGACGCCTTCCTCGAAGCCCACGGCGACCTGCTCGCGGCCGATGTCATCGTCATCGCCGACTCTGGGAACTGGCGAGTGGGACAGCCCGCCTTCACCACCTCGCTTCGAGGACTGGTGGACTGTGTCGTCGAAGTCCGCACACTCCGCAACGGGGTCCACAGCGGGCAGTTCGGCGGCGTCCTGCCCGATGCGCTCACCAGCCTCGCCCGGGTACTCGCGTCGTTGCACGACGAGAGCGGCGAGGTGGCCATCGAAGGACTCGTGAGCGGCGAAGCAGATCCTCTGGATCTCACGGAAGCCGAGCTGCGGTCTGACGCACAGGCATTGGCATCGGTCGAGCTGATCGGAAGTGGTGCACTGACGACCCGGTTGTGGCGCAAGCCGGCATGCTCGGTGCTCGCCATCGATGCGCCAAGCGTCGCCGAGGCGATCAACCAACTCGTTCCATCGGCGAGAGCAAAAGTGAGCCTACGCCTCGCTCCTGGCGACGACCCAGATCGCGCAATGACCTTGTTGACCGACCACCTCGTCGCTCATGCGCCCTGGGGGGTCGAGATCACCGTCACTCCTGGCGCCGGAGGCGAGCCTTTCGCTCTTGCCGCAGGCGGTGCCGGCTACGACGCCTTCCAGGCTGGTTTCGAGGCCGCATGGGAGACGTCGACCGTCGAGATCGGCGCAGGTGGATCGATACCGTTCGTTGCCGCGTTTTCTGAGCGCTTTCCGGACGCGGAGATCCTTCTGACCGGGGTGGCCGACCCGACGAGCGCAGCTCACGGACCGAACGAGAGCCTGGATCTCGATGAGCTCCGACGAGGCGCCCTTGCCGAGGCGATCGCCTTGCGAGTGCTTGCCGGCTGAGGGGTTCATGCCGCTCGGCTTGCGTAGAGCCGCATCAGCCACCAAAGTCTCAGCCTCACCGAGCAAGGACGATCATGGCCAAGCAGTACGACTCAGCACCAGACTTTTCTCTCGACTCCAGCAAGTCGTATTCCGCAACACTCCAGACCAACAAGGGCGACATCACGCTCGACCTCGACTCGGACCGGTCTCCTGCCACGGTCAACAACTTCGTGCACCTGGCCAGAGACGGCTTCTACGACGGAGTCATCTTCCATCGCGTCGTGCCAGGGTTCGTCATTCAGGGCGGTGACCCAACCGGGACTGGACGAGGCGGCCCCGGCTACAAGTTCCGCGACGAACTCGAAGGCGACGGCAGCTACACCCGCGGCACGCTCGCAATGGCGAATGCCGGCCCGAACACCAATGGTTCACAGTTCTTCATCTGCATCAAGGATGTCGGTCTTCCGCATGCGTACACGATCTTCGGAAAAGTCACCGACGGCCTCGACACGGTCGATGCCATCGCTGCAAGCCCGCTCGCAGGCGAGAAGCCAGTCGAAGACTGCGTGATCAACTCGGTGACCATCACCGAGTCGTAAGCAACGGCGAAGACGCGAACGACCAACTCGGACGATCACCGAGTCGTAAGAAGCTCGAAGGCCGCGAACGACCAACTCGGACCATTACCGAGTCCTGAGCCGATCGCAAAAAAGCGAACAACCAACTCAGACCATTACCGAGTCCTGAGAGGGTCGACGACCGCGAACGACCGGCTCGGACAATCACCGAGTCCTGAGTTCAGCTTCCCACGACTTCCAGGCCGTCGACCAGCGTGTCTGTGGAGCCATCAGGGTTGACAACCGTCACGTCGCGCAAGCCCAGGGCAGCCGTGACGTCTGCGGCGATCGTGAGACTCACGGCGTCTCCGCGCAGGACGGCCCGCGTCACGACGACATCGTCACCTGAGACCGACCAAACCGCTGCAGCGTCCGCACCTGTGACGTTCACGCGATAGGACCGGGTTTCGCCCTGGCTGATGTTGGCGTTGGCGTTGCCAAACCCGAGGATCTCTACCGCACCTGGCTCGACGAAAGGTGGTTCGTAGCCAACGTCTGCAGCACTGGCCGTCGTCTCGACAACGACCGTCACGACTTGCACGTCGTTTGCGGTGGTCAAGACATGATCAACCGGAGTCGCGTACGTCACGGTGGTGTCGCCGCCGGCTATTCCGGTGACGGTGTAGTCGCCATTGCTGTCGGTCGTGGTCGCTACTACGAGTCCTGCAGAGTCAGTCACGCTGACGGACACCGACGCTAGGCCACCCTCGCCCGCGTCCTTGATTCCGTCGCCGTTGGTGTCGGCGAAGACGTGCCCTGTCACCCCAGTCTGAGGCACCTCGCCGCTCGCAATCACCTCGATCGCGCCGACCAAGGTGTCGGTTTGACCGTCAGGATTGATCACGATGAGGTCGCGCAGACCAAGAGGCGCATCGTCCGCTGCCTCGAACTTGAGTCGCAGCTGATCGGGATTGGCCGCCGGCTTGATTCCCCCATGCGGGATTATGAGCTCGATGCCTTCGCCGGACATGGCGAACGTTCCGCCGTCTTCGAACCCGGTGATCTCGATGAGGAAGTTCTTCTGAAACCCCTGCTTGATGGTGTTGTTGGACAGCACCGCAACGAGGTCAGGCGGATCAGCGGCCACCGCAGGGGCCATGACCCCCAACGTGAGTAGCGCAACCGCACCAACAACACCAGCCGACTTGCGCCACAAACGCATTCCTACCCCTTCTGAAGCGACTCACCACACTAGGCCACCATGATAGCCACTCTGCGTATTTTTCACAAGCCTCTTGGCTACTCTGAGCGTCGGCCGAAGCGATCGACGTCCACGAGCGCAAGCTCCGCCTCCTCCAGCGCTCGAACAACCACCTCAGAAGGTTGCGTCGGATCGACTGCGACGTCCGCAAAGTCAGGCCACGCCTCCTCCGCCCGATCGACAGCCCGCAGCAGCGTCCACGAGCGTGGAGCGGTGTCGGCGAGTTCATCCCAAGACAACGGCATCGCTATCGGAGCTTCGTCACGTGCCCTCAGGGAGTATGGCGCGACCGCTGTCGCGCCCTCGGTGTTGCGCATCCAGTCGACGAAGACTCTGCCTCCACGATTCTTCTTCAGGAACTCGATGGTGAACAAGTCCGGATGGCGGTGTGCAGCAATCGCGGCAACGCCATGTGCCAGTTCAGCGGTGTTGGGCTGTGTTCGGTCAGTTTGGAGCGGGACGACCAGGTGGTAGCCCTTGGATCCGCTGGTCATGAGCAACGGCGGCAGCCCCACCTCATCGAGGATGAGGCGCATCGCCAGGGCTGCCTTTCGAACCTGGGCGACGTCGCCCTCCTCCGGATCGAGATCGATGATGAGCCGATCCGGTTGCTCGTCGATGCTGGCGGTCGGGATGTGAAACGTAACCGTCCCCTGATTCGCCAGGTACGTCACCCCATCGGCGCTCGTGATGACCGGATAGACGGTCGTGCCGTCGCGCTTTGGTACCTCGTACCGACCGATGTACGCAGGGAAGTGTTTCGCCGCATTCTTCTGCATGAAACCTTTCGCCCCGATACCAGCTGGATACCGCTCCAACGTCACCGGGCGGTTCATCACATGAGGGAGGATCCGCGCAGCGAAAGCGCGGTAATAGGCCACCACTTCGCCCTTGGTGTGTTCGGGGAAGATCAGCTTTTCGGGACTCGAGGTTTCGACCACAACTGATTGTCCCTCAAATTGGCTGGGTTGCGCCAGGACCGCCGACGGGAGTCCCCCGGATACCTCGCCTTATGGCATACGCTGTGTCCATCACGAAAGGAACAGTGTGGAGGAACTCAAGAGCGATTCGAAGATCTGGGCCATCGCCGCCCACCTGGTCCCATTGGCCGGCTTCGCGCTGCTCGGACCGCTCGTGGTGTACCTCATCAAGAAGGACGAGGATGCGTTTGTTCGCAGCCATGCGAGTGAGGCTTTGAACTTCCAGATCTCGGTGGCGATCTACGCCGTCATCTCCGCGATTCTGATCCTGCTCTTCGTCGGGATACTGATGCTGATCGGTCTCGCCATCTTCGCTCTCGTTGCGTCGATCTTGGCCGCTATCCAGGCCTCGAACGGCGAGAGATACCGATATCCGCTAACGATTCGCTTTGTGAGCTGACACACCGTCGGCTGAGTCCGGCTACGAGGCGCGGCGGATCTCTTCCATCATCCGACGCCGCAGTCGACGCCGTTCGGTAGGTGTTTGCCCGCCCCAAATCCCCTCGGATTGGTTGGTGGCCAGCGCGAACTGGAGACAGTCTTCGCGAACGGGGCAGCTGGCGCAGATGGCCTTCGCTGAGGCCACAACTTCCGTGTCTTCGGACATCGGGAAGAACTCGTCGGTGCTTCCACCGATACACGCTGCCGACTCACGCCAGTCTTCGTCGAGTTCTTCGAGTAGCTCTTCAAGTGCCATCACATCAACTCTCTGCTCCGGAAATGGGTCCAACGCCACAACTGCCCATATTGTTCCCAACTCGCCGAAATCTGAAACCAGTCAACCTGGGAGATGTCCATCGGCCAAGTAGCGAACGATGTCAGAGCGGGAAACGATGCCGACGAGTCTGCGCTCCTCGTCGACCACCGGTAGCCGCTTTATGCCTCTCCGCGTCAACTGCTCAGCAGCCTCGACGACGAGCCGATCGGCCGTGATGAGCGCAGGGAAGGGGGTCATGACGTCTCTCACCAGCGAGTCGGCGGACCGCTGCCGGTTGAAGAACAGATCGAGGACCGACGGAGGCCGATCTCGTTTGGCTTCGTGCTCGACGAAGTCGGCTTCCGTGACGATGCCGACGACGAAGCCGTCGGCATCGATGACCGGGAGTCCCCCGATGTCGTTGGTGACCATTGCATTGGCAGCCGCCGCCAACGTGTCGTCAGGGCTGGCGGTGATCACTTCGGTCGACATGATCGATCCTACGTTCACTTGGTCCCTTTCACGACGAGTACGTCACATGATGCCGTGTTCAGAACACGGTGGCTCGTACTTCCGAGCAATGCCGAGAAGACAGGGCCGTAGCCTCGATTCCCGACCACGATGAGTTCGGCATCTTCCGACTCGGCGTACGCTACGAGCGCATCTGGTGGGTAACCCGAGAGGTCGACCTTCTCGACATCCGCAACCGCCATTTCGCCAATCACTTCGTCAGCGGCCTCCCACACGGAGCTCCGTTGCTGGCTCACCGTGTCGTCGAGGACCACCGGCACCGCATCCAGCGCTGACAGCATGAACGGCGACAAGTACTCGCAGTACACAACTCTCAGCGAGGCTTCGAGCCCTTCAGCAATGCGGCCGGCGGTTCGCAGTGCCCGACTCGACTGAGGCGAGCCATCAACTCCAACGACGATGATCATCACGCCACCTCCTGGTTCATGACAGCTTCCTCATCATTGTCCCCCTCTTTGGGCTGCGATGGAACCCGCCAGATGACCCTATGTTGCGGGACTTCCTTACGACAGACACGCCGCTCAGAGATACAGACCGGAGGGGGTGTCGGTGCCTGCTTCGAGGCGCTTGCGCTGTTTCATCTGCTCCAGTTGGGCTTGAGCGGACATCTGCTGGCTCCAAAGGGAGGCCTGGATTCCGTGAAAGAGCCCTTCCAGCCAGCCAACGAGTTGGGCCTGAGCGATCCGCAGTTCGCTCTCACTGGGAGTGTCACTCACGATCGGAAGAAAGATCTTGTCGAGCTCTTCTCGAAGATCCTCCGAGAGCACCGATTTCAATTCGCCAAGGGAGCCCTCGTGGATTTCGAGAATCCGCCTACGGCCGGCCTCGTCGAGGGGAGCTTGACGAGCCTCGTCGAGCATTGCTCTGGTCATCGAAGCGATTCGCATCAGTTTCGCCGGCTGAGAGATCACTTCAGGCTTCGCATCGGAACCGGCCTCGTCTTCGCCGTCGACGACCTCTGGCCGCACTGGGGTTTCGTCAGTGGTCATGTCGTCCTCTCGCGTGTGTCGTCGCAACTTTCGTCGCCTTGGGAATGTTCCCACACCAACACGGGGTTCATGTCGCCATGGCAGTGAACAAGAAGGCAAGACGAGAAGCAGCAGCCCGAGCGGCTGACGAACGGAGACGTGCTGCGGCGAAACGTCGACTGATGCGCAACCTCGCGATCGGCGTTGGAGCAGCAATCGTGCTTGTCGGCGGCTTATTCTTGCTCGATCCCCAGCCCACATTGGTAGGCGAAACCTCAGCAACAGCTTGGGACCTTCCGGAACTCGACGGTGACGGGCGCGTTGCACTCGCCGACTTCGAAGGGACACCGCTGGTTGCCGCCTTCTTCGCTGACTGGTGCCCTCATTGTCGACGGGAGCTGCCGCACTACGCACAGGTGAGTGACGACCTGGGGGATCAGGTGGCGTGGGTGGGTATCAACTCCGCCAATTCGGGTTCGGGCCTCGGCTTCGCGCAGGAACTCGGCATCGACAAGTGGCCTCTGGCACGCGACATCGGCGGAAACAACTCGGGTTCGGGCTTGTTCGACGCCCACCGGGCCCGAGGTATGCCGTTGACGGTGTTCTACAACCCGGACGGAAGTGTTGCGCGGACCGTCAACCAACCGCTGACCGAAGACCAATTGCGAGCGCAGCTAGCCGAGTTGTTCGGCGTGACCGGATGATCCAGGCGCCGCTGGCCGTGGCGTTTGCAGCCGGACTCGTCGCAACGGTGAACCCGTGCGGATTTGCG
The DNA here is from genome assembly GCA_013003395.1 of Acidimicrobiia bacterium. Classification (GTDB taxonomy): domain Bacteria; phylum Actinomycetota; class Acidimicrobiia; order Spongiisociales; family UBA5794; genus JABDJC01. The sequence continues at coordinate 10,882 of JABDJC010000084.1, read as the reverse complement.
ATGCTCCCGGCGTATCTCTCGTACTTCATGGGCATCGACACCGGTCAACAGACCCGGCCAGAGGCGGTGCGAAAGGCGTTGACCGTGGGTGGCGTGATGTCTCTCGGTTTCCTCCTCGTCTTCGGGGTGGCCGGAGTCGTCTTCAGTGCAGGCTTCAGAGCGCTCACCACGCTGCTGCCCTGGTTGGCTCTCGCCGTTGGCGCCGGAATCGTCGTCCTCGGCATCGCCATGATCCGTGGCTACGAGATCCGGGTGGCAGGGCCCAAGATGTCAAGTGGCAAAGGCACCGGGAACCTGCGTTCGATGTTCATGTTCGGCGTGTCGTACGCCGTTGCTTCGTTGTCGTGCACCCTTCCCGCATTCCTCGCAGTCGTGGCCTCTCAACTGACCACCGCGAATTTGCTCGGCGGAGTCGCCACGTTCCTCGCGTTCGGCGTGGGTATGTCAGCGCTCCTGGTCGCTCTGACGATTGCGCTCGCTCTTGGCAAGCAAACGCTCGTCACGCGGGTCCGCAAGATGTCACGGTACGTCAACAAGGCTGCCGGAACGATCTTGATTCTTGCCGGTGGATACATCATCTGGTTCTGGTCGACGAACATCAACGATCCCGTCGCCGCCTCGAGCAGCAGCGTCTTCCGGTTCACGGACGGACTCGCCTCGGACATTCAGTCATTGGTCGGAGAGAACCCGGCCGTGGTCGGGACGATCCTCAGCGGGCTGATCATCACGGCCGTCGTCTACGTGGTGACTCGATCACGATCCGCCCGGAACTGAGTTACACCAGCCGCACCACCCGCGCTTCTGCAAACACATTGGGGACCGCCAGGTTGAAGGCGTCCGCGTAGAGCGTGGCCGGAACCGAGATGTCGGCCAGATAGAGCTGGCCCACGACGTCCGCTGACAAGCCCCACTTTGGTAGTGCCAAGGTCATCGTTGCGGTCGCCACAACACATGGATCGTGAACTCGGCCGGTCGTTACGTCGAGTCCGCTCGGACTGTCGAGAGAGAGCACTGCGGTGCCCCGCTCGTTGATGGCCCGAATGCATTCCGAAACTCGACCCCGTGGAGCGCCATCTAGGGAGTAGCCGACAAGGGCGTCGATCACCAAGGGCGCTGAATCGCTCACCTCAGCATCGATCGAAATCTTCATCTTCCTGATGATGTCGAACTGCGCCTGTGGAACCGCTTTGAAGTTGTCTGTTGCGGGGAGCACCGAGACTTCTACTCCCCGATTCGCGAGATGGCGCGCTGCTACGAGGCCGCCGCCGCCATTGCCACCAGACCCGACCGCAACTTGGACCGAATCGGGAGAAAAGCGTTCGATTGCGAGATCGGCCAGGTTGCGTCCTGCGTTCTCCATCATCTGCGTGAGCTGGATCCCGTAAGTCTCGATCATCAGTCGATCAACTTCTTGCATCTGCGCACGGTCGACCGTCGGAACCAGATCGCGCTCGAACTCAGCCGGCACGTTTGCTCTCGACCCACTCCAGGAAGCGTTTCTTCGACCAGGTGTTGACGACTTGCGCTTTGTCGACCCATCCGCGCTGTGCGTTGAGACAGCCGTAATACGAGTTTTCGAGCTCGTTGACGTGATGTGCATCCGTGTCGATGACGAACTTGACCTTGCTGCCGCGTGCCAGGCGCAGCGCTTCCGACGTTGCATCGAGCCGCTGAAGGTGACCGTTGATCTCGATGGCAGTACCCGTGAGTTCGGCGGCCTCGAACACGGCTTCGAGATCGACTTCGATTCCCGGGCGCTTGCCGAGCTTGCGACCCGTCAGATGGCCGATGGCGTTGACTGCGGGATTCTGCATGGCGCGAACCACTCGAGTGGTCTGGGTGACGATGTCGAGATCGAAGTACGAGTGCACACTTGCGACGCCGTATCCAAAGCCGGCAAGGAAGTCTGCGTCGTAGTCAACGTTGCCTTCGGCATCGATGTTCAGCTCGCAACCGTGCAGCAGACGCATGTCCGGGTAGTCATCCTGCAACGCCATCAAGACACGGCGCTGATCGAGCATGCGCTCACGCGACAGTCCGTTCATGGCCAAGTCTTCGCCGTGGTCGGTCAGCGCCATGTAGGAGAATCCACGCGCTGCCTGCGCTGCCACCATCGCCTCGAGCGTGCTGCGGCCGTCCCCGGACCAATCGGAATGCACGTGGAGATCGCCCTCGAGGTCGGCCATTTCGACGAGGTTGGGGAGCGAGTTTTCATCCGCAGCAGCAATTTCGCCGATCCCTTCCCGCAACCGGGGATTGACGTAGGCCAGGTCGAGGGCCGAATAGATAGCCTTTTCCGTCTTCGAGGCGACCACCGCTTCAGACTCGATCTCGGACAACGCATATTCGTTGAGTGTCCACCCGCGCTTGAGCGCACGTTGGCGCAACTCGATGTTGTGCGTTTTGGAACCGGTGAAGTAGAGCGTTGCAGCTCCCCATTCAGACGGCTTGACGATTCGCAGGTCGACCTGCAGCCCGGTTGACGTCAGGATCGATGACTTGGTGTCCCCCTGTGCCAGCACCTCGGAGACGGCAGGCAACTGTGCGAACCGCTCCATGATTCCGGTGCGATCCGAGGCTGCGACAACGATGTCGACGTCACCGATCGTCTCAGAGAATCTGCGTAGAGACCCGCAGTACTCCGCCTGCTTCACGTTCTCCATGGCGAGCAACGCGTCGACGAACTCCCGGGCGATGGGCATCGCAATATGAATTGGTGTCCGACGGTCCTTGCCGTGAAGTCCCAGTCGATCGATCGATTTGGTGATCTTCTCTTCGGTCTTGGCGCCGAGGCCGGGAAGGTCACGAACCTTCTCTGCGGCCAGCGCAGCCTTGAGGTCCTCGAGGTTGTGGACGCCCAATTCGTCGCGGAGCAGGATCAGCGTCTTCGGCCCGACACCGGGTATGCGACCCAATTCGACGAATTCTCGTGGGTAGGCCTTGCGCAGCTTGGCGAGTTTGCCCACGACGCCGTCGGTTGCGTACTCGCGAATCTTCTCGGCGGTGCTCTTCCCGACACCTTCCAGCTTCTGTAGATCGGCCATCGACAGTTCGGTGAGATCTTCCGTTGCGGCCTCGATGGCGCGAACGGCCTTCTCGTAGGCGCGCACTCTGAACGATTGTGCGCTGCCGTCTTCGATCTTGGTCAGTTCCGCCAGCTCGTGGAACTGTCTGATGAGTTCTTGATTGTGCACCCGAGCAAATCTACTGCGCTTCAGGCGGCCACATTTCAGCCGATGTATCTAGTCATGACCGCGACTGACACCAGCCAGCTCGATCTGCCGACTGTTGGACCGACTCTTCCACCGAACATCGATACCCCCGACAATCCTCGGGCGCGCATCGAGTGGAGCGTCGCGTCCGCCGCCGTCGCAATCGTGATCTGGGGCGTCTTGGTGTCACCGAACGCTGTCGTACCGTCATGGTCGTACCGCTCGGCATTCCTACCGCTCGCCATCGCAATCGGTATTCCCGCCGTGATTTCGGCCGTCAGCGGTCGTCATCGCATCGCCGCCTACTCGGGCCTCGCGTTCATCGGCCTGGCGACGATCTCCACCGTCTTGTCCTCCAACCCTGACCTGAGCGCAACCGGTCGCTACGGCGTCGCAGGCGGGTTGGTCTTTACTGCAGCGCTCATCGGAGCATGGGGCATCGGCCTCGGCGCATCGGACAGGCAAACCACCGTCGCAAAAACGATCGGCGTTGTCGTGGCCGTCAACGCCACCATCGGGGTGGTGCAGGTGCTCACCGATCCATCGATCCCCGCCTTCCAGCTCATCAACGGTCGGGCGGCGGCGCTTGTCGGAAATCCAGTCCACCTCGCCGCTCTGATCACTGCCGGCCTTGCGATGCTTGCATTCACCGTCCAACGCTGGACGCCATCCTGGTTCCTGGCGGCCGGTGCCCTCGCATTCTCCGCGCAGAGCACAGGAACCCGCTTGACGCTCATCGTCATTCCGTTGATCGTCCTGTTCGCTGCACTCAAGCTCGGCGTGAAGCGAGGACTGGTCTTCGCCTTGATCGTGCTGGCGGCGACTGGTGCCGGCACGGTCGTGCTCGACGACCCAACCACGGCGAGCTCGGTGGAACGTCTCGCCTCAACGGCGGGTGAAGCCAACGAACGTATCGAGACATGGAAGGCGGCCGTCGGGGCGATCACCGCCAAACCGCTGACGGGATGGGGGCCCGGCCTGTTTCTCGACGCCACGGCACCTGAGCAATCCCAGGAGCTGGCGGCGGCGACCGCAGACTCGACACTCTTCGTCGACGGGCACAATCTCGCAGTCGAATACGCCGTGACCACCGGACTACTCGGGGTTGTTGCACTGGGAATGTTCATCGGCTTCTCCTTGCTGAAAGCACGCGGGCCGCTCCTTGCGTTTGTGCTGGTGTTGTTGGCTTTTCACGCGATCCAACCGCAGTCGTCTTCGACGACGCCTCTGCTGTTCCTCGCGCTCGGCGCATCGCTCGTAGACGGTCGCGAACGCGCCGAGTCGAAGGGTTACCTGCGTGCCGTGATGGCTTCAGTTGGCTTGCTCGTCGGCGGAGTATTCCTCTACGGCGACCTCACCTTCAGCGCAGCCACCGCTGACTGGCAATACGACGACGCCACGACGGCGGCGCGTGTTTTCACGCAATGGCCGGAACCGGCTGCTCAGGTGGCACGCGTGAAGTTCTTCGAGTCGGTGGCACAACGCACGCCTGGTGCTGAGGAGGAGGCCCTCGAGTGGCTTCTGACGGCGGCGTTGGCCGACCCTGCTGATCCAGGCGGCTGGAACGAACTCGGATTCGCCGAAGCCGCACTCGGAGAATTCGACACGGCTACCGGGCATTTTCTGAGGGCACTCGAGTCGGATCCATGGTCGACACAGGCGTTGGTGAGTCTCGCCGACCTCGCATTGATCGAGGGCGACGTGGCGCTGGCCAGGACCTGGGCCGACAAAGCTGCCTCTGTGTCGACCTCGCAGCAGGTCACGGAACTCGTGGATCGCGTTGGAGCCGCTTCGTCCTGAGACAGCACCCTTTTCTCCACCGGTTGTGAACCTGCAAGAGTTGCGTCGTGCTCGCAAAGCCCCTCACCGATGAGACCGCCCGACCGGTGATCGCCGCCACGACTTGGGCGTGGGTCACCGTCCTCGTGACCCTGTTGAGCGCCAGCCTGGTGGGCGGAGTTGGAGCGCTGGTCGCACTGGTGCGATCTTGGCTCGACGGCGTCGACTGGGCATTCCCGTGGGATGCCGTTCGTTTGACTGCTTGGGTTGGTGCCCCAGCTGCACTCATCGCTTCGACGTGGGCGGCTACCTACGCGTCATCGCAACGACACATGTGGCGAGTTGTCCCGGCAGTCATCTTCGGAGGAGCGACAGCCTTCGTTGTGTTCTCAGGATCTGCGCTGAGCGCCGCCGTTGCCGGCTTGGGATCCGCTTGGGGCCTGGCGATACCGTTTGATCGCTGGTCGCGAGCTGCTTCGCGAATCGGTGCCCTGGGCCTGGCGGTCGCAGCGACACTGGTTGTCCCTGAGCCTGACCGGTGGTGGATGATCGCAATAGCGGTGCCAGCGGTTCCCGTGGTCTCTGCGGCTTCGGTCTGGATGGCGGACTCGGCGTGGAAGGCAGCGGTCAAACGGAGATGAGCACCGCATAGGTGGCGAACGCCAGGAGGAGAATCAGGCCTTCCCAGCGCACCACTCGACCGCCGGTCAGAGAAAAGACTCCGGCAATGGCAGATACGCCGACCATCGCCAAAACCGCCGGGATGAGCAAATCACTGTCGAGCGCCGCCGGCCCAACCACCGCAGCAGACCCTGCAACCGCAAGTGAGTTGAAGAGATTCGATCCGACGATGTTGCCAATGACGAGATCGCTCTCTCGGCGCCTGGCCGAAGCGAGTGCGGTGGCGAGTTCAGGCAGAGAGGTTCCGACGGCCACGAGCAGGAGGCCGATGAGGGTGCTCGACATTCCGAGCTGTACCGCCAAGTCCGACGCTCCAGTCACCAGCAGCTCGGCACCGAGCAACGTCAGTCCAAGAGAGACGAGACCGGCGACGATGTGAAACCACGTCGGACGCTCTTCACCTTCGAGCTCCTCGAGTTGAGGCTCGGCGATCGATTCGTCTACGTGACCGTCTCGAGCCCAGCGAACCAACAACCACAGGGCTACGACCAACCCGACGAGCAACACGAGACCTTCGATGCGCACGAGTTCCTGGTCGTACAGAAACCATCCGAGAAGCGCCACGGCAAAGAACATCAGCACGCCCTCGCGTCGCAAGACCAACACCTGGGACCGCAGCGGGGACACGAGAGCTGCAGCCCCGATCACGAGCGTGACGTTGGCAATGTTCGAACCAACGACGTTGCCGACCGCCAGTCCAAGATCGTTGTCCAGTGCCGCAGATATCGACACGGACAGTTCTGGCGCCGACGTTCCCAGACCAACCACCACGGCCCCGATGAGGATGGGAGAGAGCCCCGATTTACGGCTCAGAGCAACGGCGGAGACGACGAGCCGATCGGCGCTGAACGTGAGCAGCACGAGTCCGCCGACCAAGAGGGCGACAGCCAGAGTCAAAGCGGATCGATGCGGGACATGGCGAGTGATGCTACTGCCGCAACGATCTCGTTGAGTGAGCACAACGCTACGATGGCTCGCCATGGCAGAAGACGAGCGGCTCCATCGGACGTGGCTGCACTCTGACCGTTATGTCCCGAGTCGATTCGTACGCCCCGCGCTGCGATTCACGGAGATCGAAGCGGCAGGTGGTGTCGTGCTGCTGCTTGCCGCGATTGCGGCGGTCATCTGGGCGAACAGCCCGTGGTCGGCGTCGTATTTCTCCTTCTGGGACATTCACATCGACATCAACCTCGGCGCTTTTCACTTCAGTGAGAGCCTGAAGCATTTCGTGAACGACGGACTGATGGCGATCTTCTTCTTCATCGTTGGCATGGAGATCAAACGTGAACTGGTGAAAGGCGAGCTGCGCGATCCCCGCCAGGCAGCGTTGCCGGCTCTTGCCGCGGTCGGCGGCATGGTCGTCCCAGCGCTCGTCTACGTGGCGTTCACGCTCAACTCCGGCGGCGAAGCGGTGCAGGGCTGGGGAGTGCCCATGGCCACGGACATCGCCTTCAGCCTCGGCGTGTTGTCGTTGCTCGGCAGCAGAATCTCTGTGGGCGCAAAACTCTTTCTGTTGGCTCTGGCCATCGCGGACGACATCGGCGCCATCGCCGTCATCGCGATTTTCTACACCGACCAGCTCTCGATGGGCTGGCTGCTCACGGCGATCGGCGGCTTGGTGGCAGTCCGCGTCGCCAGCCTCGTCGGTATCAGGTCGATGATCGTGTACTCCGCCATCGGTACGTTCGTCTGGTTCGCCGTGTTGGAGTCTGGCGTTCACGCGACCCTTGCCGGAGTTGCTCTCGGACTCCTGACTCCCGCCTATGCGCTGTACTCCGACGAGGACTATCGGCGCCGGGTGAGCTGGATCGTGCAAGGCTACGAGAGAGACGCGGCCTCGCCCGACGCCCCCGACCGCATCGATCAGCAAGCGACGGACCTGGTGAAGATCGCTCGCGAGTCGGTGTCTCCACTCGATCGAATCGTCCACGCACTCCACCCGTGGTCGTCATTCGTCATCGTTCCGCTGTTTGCGCTTGCCAATGCGGGCGTCAGTTTCGCCGGCGTGGACCTGGGCGAGGCCGTGACTCACCCTGTGTCGCTCGGTGTGGCCCTGGGTCTGTTTGCGGGCAAGGCGTTCGGGATCACCGGCATGACGTGGCTCGCAGTGAAACTGAAGCTGGGCAAGCTGCCCCCTCGGACGAGTTGGCGTGACATCCTTGGACTGGCGACGCTCGCCGGTATCGGTTTCACGGTGGCGTTGTTCATCGCAGAACTCGCCTTCACCGACGAACTCATCACCGACCGGGCGAAGATCGGCATCTTCGTAGGGTCAACCCTTGCTGGTGTGGTCGGCTACCTGTTGCTCCGCACGTCGGAGGAAGCGCCCGTTGCGTCAACACCGGTGACGGACCCCGAGTTGGTGGAAGCTCAGGCGTAGAGCCGGCGATGCTCAATCGCTGGGCAACGGTCCATCGCCACCAGCAGCCCGGCCGCCTCGGCTCGTGCCGCCGCTGCTTCGTCGATCACGCCGAGCTGCAGCCAAACCGCTTTCACGCCCCGCTCGATAGCGGCATCGACAACCTCACCGGCAAATTTCGAACGCCTGAACACGTCAACCATGTCCACTTCGATGTCCTCCGGAATGTCGGCAAGCGTTGCGTAACACGGCTCGCCGAGAATGTCGGTACCAGCACACCGCGGATTGACCGGTATCACGCGATAGCCGGCCCGCTGAAGGAATGCGGCGACTTGATTGCTCGGCCGGCTCTCGCGGTCGGACATCCCGACGACTGCGACCGTGTGCACCGAATCGAGGATCTTCCTGGTTTCGTTCATTCGCCGAAGCTAGCCGAACTTCGATGCAAGTCGGTCGGGGCTAGCGTGCCCGCATGAAATCCGAATTTGCGTGGCGACTTGGCCTCGGATGGCTCGTGGGGCGGCGAATCGCGCTCCTCACCACCGTTCGAGCAGACGGTGGACTCCGCAAGTCCCAGATCCCATTCCTCTTCTCCGGTGGCTGGTTCTATGCACCTGCTGCTGCACCGTGGATCGATGATCTGAAGCTGCACGCCGAAGCAACGATCCAGGCAGGGCCCGGACACAAGGGAGTCACCGGTCGTCGTATCGAAGATCGGCGGGAGCTCGAGGAGGCCAAGACTGTTGCCGCCGGAACGCCATGGAGCACAGTCGACGACTGGGTGTTGTTCGAACCGACAGGAAGAGTGGCCCCAATGATGACCCCGCCGGACCTGGTGTGGGTTTGGGCGATTGTCCCGGTCGCGCTCACAGTGGGTCGCTTCTTGGGGCGGCGCTGAACGAATCGATGATCGCTCAAGGCTCGACGACCGTTATCGATTCGTAGTCGGCTTGGATGATACGGATGAGGTTGGCAAGTGCCTCGGAGGGTTCGCCGTTGACCATCGCCCAGTACTCCGAGTGCTCATCGCCGAACTCCTCCAAGAATCCGACATCCACGTCCGGAATGGTTCCCGTCTCGAACACCGTCGCACCGAACGACGGGTGAACCGGGTTGACCCCGTGGTGGTAGATCTCGTCGTACTCGCATTCCAGGCCTGGCGGGCGAAACGGCAGCGAATCGACGATGAGACAATTGGCATTGTGAACCAGTCCGGTGAACGCGATCTCATCTCCATCGACCTGCGCTGCCCAAATCGTGCCCGCAACGCCGAGATCCGATGCATGGTCAGCGTGCACTCCAGGCGAACCGAGGATCACGACGTCGTCGCCGGGCGACAGTTGTTCGCCCAAGCCGTTCAGCAGCGACTCTCCCATGACAGTTGAGCCATACGAGTGTCCTATCACCACCAACCGTCGGTCTTCCGACATCAAGCTGCCGACGAACCTGGCTATATCGATGTCGCCAGCTGATGCGTAGCGATCAAGCGCCGCTTCGGCGAGATTGTCTGGAGCGTCGTACATCATCGCCGAGACGACCGCGACGTCAGGATCTGCGTTCGCGAGGATGACCTCGGCGCGCGTTCGCAAAGTCGCCATGGACAGCTTGGAGTTGCCGGTTCCAGGGATCGATATGGCGATGTTGGCTGCGTCCAGTGGACCGTGCCATTCTGCGACCCTGCCGGCTCCGTCCCAATCGAAGTGGACCACCTGTCGAGCGAGCAGGTCCTCGAGCAGGCGGACTTCGGATCGGAGCTGCTTCTCACGATCGGCCGCGATCTCGGCCGGAGAGCGCAGATACGGTGTCGAGAACGGCAGGTCCAGCGATCCTCCAGGCGGCCAGGGTCCGGCGATCAGTGGCGGCCACCAGCTGGTTCTCAGTCGGGTCGCCTCCTCGGCGTATTGGTCGGCCCGATCCTGCAATCGATCGATTGTGGCGATTATCAGGTGCCGATTGGCCTCAACCCTCACATCGAGCGGAGCCGCGGAGTCCACTCCGAGCATCTCCGCACGGCGTTCCACCAACGCGGCACGCTGCTGCGACGTGATCGACGAGAACAAGACCGAAAGGTCGGTCCCAGTGTCGAGCAACGCAACCAAGTCGTCGGTTTTCAACGACCTAATCGTCTCTCTGGCCTCGAACAGCTGCCGCTCCATCTCACCCAACTCAGCTTCTGTGGCGCCGTTTCGCTCGGCTTGGTTGACCGCGGCGATCAGTCGCTCGAGTTGTTCCAAGACAGTCTCGCCAGACGGGCTTCGACGTCCCTCCAGCACCGCAAACGCCGAGATCGTTTTCAGCCAATGGGCGCGTCTGGCGAGATCGCTACTCCGACTGAGCTGGTCGTCGGCAACGCTCGCCAGCACCGCTACCGAAGATGACCACCTGCCGGAGGTCGTCAGCAGCGAACCGATCCTCGCAGCCAACGCATCGAGCTCGGATGCTGTCGCGGTGAGTTGATCCGCCAGCTCATCCAGCCGTCGCGGGTCGAATACCATTGCCATGGAGCGATCTTACGTTGTTTTGTATGTATCCGCGATAGTTTGCTTGCTGTCGTTCTCCGTGGTGGTGCCAACGTCGTCGACGGACGGAAGATTGCAGGACCTCACGAGGTTGATGCGCCAGTGAGTCCCAACCCCATTGCCGTTGCCTGGTCCATGCTGCGAGCCCTCCGGGTGCGACGTCCCGTTCCCGCCGACACCGGCGCGGCAACCGTCGACCACTCTTCTCTCGCAAACGCGCTCGCGACATTGGCTTCCCAAGGGATCGAAAGTGTCGACGCTCGTACCCTTCTGACCTATCGCGACGAGTTGGCTGCCACCGATCCAAACGATCTCAGTTCCGACGTCGCGCT
>JABDJC010000072.1 GCA_013003395.1 Acidimicrobiia bacterium | reverse complement strand
CCCATCTTCCCCGACGACCGGTTCCCGACGTAGCGCACGGGATCGATCGGCTCGCGAGTGCCGCCGGCCGAGACCACTACGTCCCACCCGATCAGGTCTCCGCCCACCGAGCTGAGCAGTTCTTCGAGCGCTTCGACGATGTCGTCTGGTTCAGCGAGTCGGCCTGCGCCGACATCGCCGCCGGCCAACGCTCCTGAGACCGGGCCGACGAAGTGATACCCGTCGGCGATCAGCATTTCGACGGAGCGACGAGTGGCCGGGTGTTCCCACATTTCTGTGTGCATCGCCGGGGCCAGCAAGGCGGGCTTGGTCGACGCCAAGAGTGTCGCCGTCAACGGGTCACTGGATTGGCCGTGAGCGAGTCGCGACAGGCTGCTCGCCGTCATGGGAGCAACCACGATGACGTCTGCCCACCTGGCGAGTTCGGTGTGTGGGCTGACCGTTGCAGCGTCGAACAGCGCGGTCACCGGTTGATGTCCAACGATCGCCCCGAGAGTCTGCGCGCCGATGAATCGGGTTGCGCTCCTGGTCATGATGCACCGTACGTCAGCACCGCGCTCGATGAGACGACGTGCCAGGTAGGCAGCCTTGTATGCGGCGACGCCCCCCGTGATTCCGAGGACGATCCGCCGCCCGTCGATCACTCGTCTTCGATGTGAACGACGACCTTGTCTTCGTCGATCTCTTCGAGGGCGATCGAGAGTGGCTTACGGGAGAGCGAATGCACCTGAGGCGGTACGTAGCTGCCGAAACCTTCGCCGAGCTGGTTGAAATACGCGTTGATCTCACGCGCCCTACGGGCAGCCAGAACGACCAAACCGAAACGAGTTCCGGCCTTTTCGATGGCGTTGTCGATCGGCGGATCAATCATGAAGGAGTCTCCTGAGCATCTTCGGAAGCGTGGCCGAGCCGGCCAGGCCGGGCCAGTATATCCGCGATATCGCATATTGCCGTATCGAGATCGTCGTTCACGACTATGTGGTCGTACAACGCTTGGGCTGAAGTGATCTGCTCACTGGCGACGGCCAATCGTTTCTCGACATCTCTCGTGTTGCCACGTGCCTTCAGCCTGCGCTCGAGCTCGTCCAGCGAAGGCGGGGCAACGAATATGAGAATCGCCTCAGGATGCGATTCTCGGATTTGGGCGGCTCCACGGTTCTCGATGTCGAGCACCACGTCATGACCAGCTGCGAGGAACTCCGCCACCGCGGCGCGAGGCGTCCCGTAGAGCTTGTCGCTGTACTGAGCCCACTCGAGTAGCTCGTCGCCTGCCACCATCTCGCGGAACCGCTTCTCGTCGACGAACGTGTAGTCGACCCCCTCGACCTCGTCCGGCCGTGGTGCACGAGTGGTGACCGAAACGGAGAATCGGAAAGGAACGCGACTCGCGAGGCCCTCTACCACGCTGCTCTTGCCGACCCCAGACGGGCCAGAGACAACTACGAGTCTGCCGGAGTCAGGAGAAGAGTTCGAGGAGTGTCTCACGTTGTCTGACGCCCAGGCCACGAATGCGGCGGTTTTCGGCGATTCCGTGCTCTTCCATCAGACGCTTCGACTTGATCTTTCCAAGTCCAGGCAGCGACACGAGAACAGCATTGATCTTGGTGCCTGCCACGATTTCGTCGGTCTCGGCGCGCTCGAAGACTTCGGACAGTGTCAAGCTGCCTGTGCGGAGCAGCTCCTTCATTTCGGCACGCACTTTGCGTGCCTCGGCGGCTTTCGCAAGCGCTGCTGCTCGTTGTGCGTCAGTCAACTTCGGTGGCATTGGAACCCTCTCGCTGTGCACACGCACTCTATCAACCGTCGAGACGGCTGATCTGCTCGGCAATCTCGGCGGCAGCGGCAGCCGGGTCTGGGGCTCGGGTGATGGGCCTACCGATGACGAGATAGGTTGCACCCCGCCGCAACGCGTCCTCGGGCGTGGACACCCGCGACTGGTCGTCGTCAGATGAACCGGACGGCCGGATACCCGGTGTCACCTTCACCAGATTCGGCGCCACTTCGGCAACCACGCCCAGTTCCTTTGGCGAGCACACCACGCCTTCGCAACCGGCGTCCGCGGCAACTCGCGCCATCCGCGAGACCAACTTTCCTGGGCTGGATGCAATACCGACCGAGGCGAGGTCTGCGGAATCGAGGCTCGTGAGGACAGATACACCGAGAATCCCGACCGCTCCGCCACCCGCACCGTCCGACAATCCAGCCACGGCAGCTTCGAGCATGGATCTGGTACCGGAAATGTGCGCCGTCACCCATCGTGCGCCGTGTTCGCCCAGACGCTGAGCGGCGCGTTCCACTTGAGAGGGGATGTCGTGGAGCTTGGCGTCGGCGAACACCGGTCGGCCCAGATCACTGAGCGCGCCGATCACCCCTGGACCTGGACCGTGGAGGAGGCCGAGACCGACCTTGAAGGCACCGACGTGATCGATCACCTTCTTGGCGAGGCGAACGGCCTCCTCGGCAGTCCGAACGTCGAGCGCAACCATCACCGGATTCACCAGGAGGACGCCTCCCCCACGAATTCGGCGAGACTCCGAGCTTCGTGTCGTCTCGCGAGTCGCACGGCCTCACGCAGAATCCGTCTTCCCGCCCTCGGTTCTGCAAAGTGGATGCTTCCTAGCGCTACAGCTGAGGCACCTGCGAGGAGGTACTCGATGACGTCGCGACCGGTACGTACGCCTCCGCATCCGACAATCGGCAATTCGGGGAGCGCTTGATGCACGGACCACACACATCGCAACGCGATGGGCTTCAACGGAGCTCCCGAGTAGCCGCCGATCCCGCCAGTGATCAGTGGCTTTCGTGTTTCGAGGTCGAAGCCAACGCCCCATACGGTGTTGGTCAGCACCACCCAGTCTGCGCCCGCCTCGGCCACCGCGGCGGCGACCGCAACGATGTCTTCTGAATTGGGACTGAGTTTGGCGCTCACCGGCACGGATACCGCCTGCCGGACGGCGGCGACCACAGCCGCCGAGGCGCTTGGGTCGAGGGCGAACATCCCTCCTCCTTCGAGGTTGGGGCACGACAAGTTCACTTCAACGGCCTGCACGCCAGCCGACTCGAGACCGGCTGCGACCTCCGCGAACTCAGCAGGGTCACCGCCTACGGCGGAACCCCAGATCGGGACGCCGGTGTCTCCGAGCCGCGGCCCGTAGGTCTGGCTCCACGCCGCGATGCCGGGATTCTGGATCCCGATGCCGTTGAGCATCCCTGTCCCGACCGGAGCGATGCGCGGTGCAGGACGACCTGGCCATGGATCACGACTCACGGATTTCGCCGTCGCCGCTCCGTAGGCGTCGAGCGACCCGACCGAGGCGAAGTCGACCACGGATCCAACCGTGCCCGAAGCTGCCACCAAAGGCGATCGCAACGACAGGCTCGCCAGAGGCATGGCTGTGGCAACGGTATGGAGAGAGCTCATCGATGATGTCCTTGGAGACTTTCGACGGTGGTGATGCTGTCGCCACCCTGCTCCAGGCTGAGCGTCACGGCGAGTGCGCCCTGGATGGTGGTGACGCACGGGATGCCGGCGCGCCGTGCAGCCTGCCTGATGAGACGACCGTCGCCGCGAGCCCGTTGGCCGCGCGGCGTGTTGAACACGAGGTTGATGGCCCCTTCGTCGAGCATACGAATCGGGTGCCACGGTCCTTCACCAACTTTGTCGACGTGCGTGCTGCGGATGCCGTGACGGGCGAGGTGGGTAGCAGTACCGGCGGTCGAAACGATCTTGAATCCCAACCGCACCAGTGCTTCTGCCACCTCGACGGCGGCCGCCTTGTCCCGGTCGGCCACCGAAAGAAACACCGTGCCCTCTTTCGGCACCGTGTGACCTGCGGCCAGCAGCGCCTTGCCGTACGCCGTGCCCATGTCCGGACCGATGCCCATCACCTCACCCGTCGAGCGCATCTCAGGACCGAGCACCGTGTCCTCACTTGGGAAACGATCCCACGGCAACACCGCCTCCTTCACACTGACGAAGTCGTTGGTGGTTGCAGGTGCGAGGACTCCTGAGGCACGCAGCTGGGCGAGCGATTCGCCCATCATGACGCGAGTAGCCACCTTGGCGAGGGGGACGCCCGTGGCCTTCGATATGAATGGCACGGTGCGGGAGCCCCTCGGATTGGCTTCGAGCACAAACACCGCGTCACCCTTGACGGCGTACTGAACGTTCAACAGACCGCGGACTCCGAGGCCGCTCGCGAGAAGCTCCGTGTAGTGCTCGATGAGTTTGCGCGCCTCCACACTCAACGTCGGAGGTGGCACGACGCACGCTGAATCGCCTGAATGGATGCCTGCCTCTTCGACGTGCTCCATGATGCCGCCGATGTAGAGATCGGCACCGTCGTAGATGGCATCGACGTCGATTTCAACGGCTGACTCGAGAAACCGATCGATGAGCAGCGGCGCCGCCGACAGGTCGACCTCGCCACCGTGTGGTGTTCCGTACAGCTCGTGGAGGTAGGTGGAGAGCTCACCGAATTCGAAGAGGATCCGCATGGCTCTGCCGCCGAGAACGTAAGAGGGGCGAACCAAAACCGGATAGCCGATGGTGTCGACCACTTCCTCGGCTTCGGCCAGCGACCGAGCTATCCCGTGCGCCGGCTGGGGGATCCCCTTCTCGGCGCACAGCGCTGCGAAACGCTCCCGGTCCTCTGCGGCATCGATGGCATCTGGGCTGGTACCCGCAATGGGCACCCCTCGCTCCTGCAACGCGTTGGCAAGACTCAGCGGCGTCTGTCCACCGAGCTGGACGATGACTGCGACCGGCTGTTCCTTGTCCACAACCGCCATGACGTCCTCGACCGTGAGCGGTTCGAAGTAGAGCCTGTCCGAAGTGTCGTAGTCCGTTGAAACTGTCTCCGGATTGCAGTTGACCATCACCGTCTCGTATCCGGCGTCGGCGAGAGCGAAGCTGGCGTGAACACAGCAGTAATCGAATTCGATGCCCTGGCCGATCCGGTTGGGTCCAGACCCGAGCACGACGACCGTGCGCTCGCCGGCGTCCGGAGCCTCATCCTCTTCTTCGTACGTGCTGTAGTAGTAGGGCGTTCGCGCTTCGAACTCCGCGGCGCAGGTGTCGACCGTCTTGTACGTGACGCCTATCCCGGCCTCGGATCGGGCCGCTTCCACGGCACTCAGTGGCAGCGCCCAGAGGTGCGCCAGTTGCCTGTCGGAGAAGCCCGCCCGCTTGGCCCTTCGAAGCAGGTCGGCATCGCCGGAGTGGCCGGCCTCGATCTCGCTGCGGATCTCGACGATCTGCGCCATCTGGTCGATGAACCAAGGATCGATCATCGAGACTTCGTGCACGATCTTGGCGTCGATGCCACGCCGCAGCGCCTCGGCAACGAAGAAGATCCGGTTCGGGGTCGGAACCCGGACGCCCTCGAGCAGTTCGTCGTCGTCGACGCCAAGGAAGGACGACTCGCCGGCGTCTGCACCGAGACCGTGTCGTCCGGTTTCCAGGCTCCGCAGAGCCTTCTGCAGCGCTTCAGGGAAGGTCCTTCCGATCGCCATCGCCTCCCCGACACTCTGCATCGCCGTACCGAGTTGAGTCGATGCAGACGGGAACTTGGCGAAGTCGAAGCGGGGTGCCTTGACCACGACGTAGTCCAGCGACGGTTCGAACGATGCCGGTGTCGCTCCGGTGATGTCATTCGCGATCTCGTCCAGGGTGAGTCCAACCGCCAACATCGCTGCGATCTTGGCGATCGGGAAACCGGTGGCCTTCGAGGCAAGAGCAGACGATCGCGAAACACGCGGGTTCATCTCGATGATGAGACGCCGACCGGTTGCCGGGTCGACCGCAAACTGCACGTTCGATCCGCCGGTTGCGACTCCGATCACTTCGAGACACTTGATGGCATCGTCGCGCATCTCCTGGTATTCCCGATCCGACAGCGTCTGCACCGGTGCGACGGTGATGGAGTCTCCCGTGTGTACGCCCATCGGGTCCAGGTTCTCGATGCTGCACACGATCACGGCGTTCCCGGCAACATCGCGCATCACTTCGAGCTCGAACTCTTTCCATCCGTAGATCGACTCTTCGACCAATATCTCCGAGATCGGCGATCGATCGAGTCCGTTGGCGACGATCTCCTCGAATTGCTCTTGGTTGTACGCAAGTCCGGTGCCCCCACCGCCGAGGATGTAGCTCGGCCGCACCATCAGCGGGAAGCCCATTTCTCTGGCCGCGGCTCTCGCCTCCTCGACGGACTTGGCATACGCCGATCTCGGCGACTCGATGCCCACCGACTCCATCGCCGCCTTGAACTGACCTCTGTCTTCAGCCCGACCGATGGCGTCGATACCGGCGCCGATCAGCTCGACGTCATACTGTTCGAACACGCCGGCTTCCTGCAGTCCCATCGTCACGTTCAGCGCCGTTTGTCCGCCCAGCGTTGGGAGGAGGGCGTCAGGGCGCTCCTTCTCGATGATCGCGGCAACCACCTCTGGAGTGATCGGCTCCACGTACGTGGCGTCGGCAAACTCAGGATCGGTCATGATGGTGGCCGGATTCGAGTTCACCAGAACCACTCGGTAACCGAGTTCTCGGAGCACCTTCGTCGCCTGAGTGCCCGAGTAGTCGAACTCACACGCCTGTCCGATGATGATGGGACCCGACCCGATGACCATGATCGTCGAGATGTCTTCACGTTGCGGCATGGATCACCTAGAAGCCATCACTGCGGCGAACTCTGCGAAGAGCCGCTGCGCGTCGTTGGGTCCGGGAGCAGCCTCGGGGTGATATTGCACGGAGAACGCGTCGATGTCGTTGCAGCGCAATCCCTCCAGCGTGCCGTCGTTCAGGTTCTGATGGGTCGGCGTGACCGGCCCGAAATCGGTCTCCATCACCTGCGGTAGCAACTCGGGACCCGGCACGCCCACCTGGGCAGGGGACTCGCCATCGCTCAGGCTCCAGGCGTCGACCGCGAACCCGTGATTCTGTGACGTGATCTCCACTGATCCGTCAGTCAGGCGCCTGACCGGATGGTTCCCGCCGTGGTGCCCGAAAGGGAGCTTGAAGGTCTTGGCGCCGAGTGCAAGCCCGAGAATCTGATGGCCAAGACAGATGCCGAACACCGGCACCGAACCGAGCAGTTCGCGGACTTCGGCCACAGGGCCGGTGAGCGGCTCCGGGTCGCCTGGGCCATTGGAGAGAAACACTCCCGTCGGGTCCAGCCCGAGAACGGTGGCAGCGGGGGTATTCGCCGGCACGACGGTGACGTCGAATCCACGATTGTTGAACGCCCGCAAGATGTCGCGTTTGAGTCCGAAGTCGTAGGCGACCACGTGACCGATCGACGTCATTTCCGTGTTGAACTGGTACGGATGGTCCGTCGACACGTCGAGGGCAAGCGCCAGACCCTCCATCGACGGGGCGGCGGCCGCCAAGTCTGCGAGCTCGGCCTCAGTGGTCTCGCTGCCCACGGCGACCTGCATCGCACCTCGGTCTCGAATGAGACGAGTGAGCCGCCTGGTGTCGACTTCGGTGAGCGCCACGACACCGTGCTCACGCAGATATGCCGACAACGTGCCTTCAGAGCGCCAGTTGCTGGCCATGCGGCTCATGGAACGCACGATGAATCCTGAGCATCGAGGGCCTGAAGACTGCGCGTCGAACGAGGCAACGCCGTAGTTCCCGATGTGTGATGACGTCATGGCAACAACCTGTCCCGAATATGACGGGTCGGTGAGAACCTCCTGATATCCCGTCATCGCCGTGTTGAAGACGATCTCCCCGGTGCTCACGCCTGGCGCGCCAACCGACACCCCGCGGAACACCTCGCCTTCAGCTGTCACGAGCAGTCCGGGAGTCATGTGGTGGCCTCGCTCACGATCGCGCCTCGATAAACAGTGGTTCGGACTGCGCCCCGCAATTCCGTCCCCAGGAATGGAGAGTTGCTCGATTTGGAGCGGAACCGTTCGACGCTCGTGTTCGCTCCCGGATCGAACACGGCGATGTTGGCGACGTTTCCGGCGGCAATCAGATTCCCGTGGTCTTCGAGCTCGGCAATCCGCGCCGGGGCAACACTCATCCGATCGAAGAAGGCAGCAGCTTCGAGTCCAACATGGGTGTTGAGCACGCCTGCCGCCGTTTCGAGACCAATGACACCGAAGGGCGCCTGTTCGAAAGGCACATCCTGCTCCAGTGATGAGTGCGGGGCATGATCCGTCGCGAGCGTGTCGATGATGCCGTCACGGATCGCCTCTCGGACTGACTCCACATCGTCGGGCGTGCGAAGGGGCGGCATCATCTTGTAATTGGGGTCGGTCTCTGCGACGTCTCGATGATCGAATGCCAGATGGTGTGGAGTCACCTCGGCGGTCACCGGCAGGCCCGAGCGTTTGGCCTCGGCAATCAATCCGACACCTCCAGCCGTGCTGAGGTGCTGCACGTGATAGCGGCAGCCGGTCAGCTCGACCAGCGCCAAGTCGCGGGCGATCATGGTCTCCTCTGCCGCAGATGGAATTCCCTGCATCCCGAGCCGCGACGACACCTCGCCTTCGTGCATCTGTCCGCCTCTCGCCAGTCCGGGATCGATGGCGTGTTGGGCGACAACGCCGCCCAACGCCGACAAGTACTCCATGGCTCGCCGCAATACGCCTGCGTCCGCAACGGAGTCACCATCGTCAGTGAACAATCTCACCCCGGCACTCCACAAGTCGTCGAAGTGCGCCAGCTGGACCCCAGCCCTGTCGATCGTGAGCGCTCCGGCAGAGACCACATCACACAGGCCGGCAGCTCTCCCCCGCTCGGTCACAAATCGAGCCGTGTGCCCGGAGTCGATGGCAGGAATCGTGTTGGGCATCGCCACGATCGCGG
>JABDJC010000060.1 GCA_013003395.1 Acidimicrobiia bacterium | reverse complement strand
GTTCCGCCCGATCATCTGCTCACGGTTTCTCGCTCCATCGACATCGGCGATCGGCTGGTCCATCTCCGCCACCACGGTCGAGGACACACCGACAGCGACATCACGGTCACCGTGGCCGACTGCAACGTCACCTTTGCGGGAGATCTTCTCGAGCAGGGAGCGCCGCCATCGTTTGGTGATTCCTTCCCGCTCGATTGGTCGGAAACGCTCGACGGTTTACTCGAGATCGCGACGGGAACCATCGTTCCCGGTCATGGAGATGTGGTCGATCGAGCCTTCGCAACTGCCCAGCGCGAGCAGATTGCGGAGATGGCGTCGATGGCGCGTGAGGCTCATGCCGTCGGAGCTTCGGCTGAAGAGGTCGATGTGGCTCAAGCGCCGTTTCCGGAGCCGTACGCAAGACTTGCGCTGCAGCGAGCCATCACTCAGCTCGGCTGACCGGGTTTCGTGAGGGGTGTTGGGTCTACGGGATCCCGTTGCCGATTTCTTCGAGTCCGGCGTCGCGAAGCTCCAGCTCGTCAGCAACCTGTTCGGCCACCTCCACCGCTTCTGAGAGCGGAATCTCGTCCGGAAGGGTTCCCTGAGTGGGAATGAGGGGCTCGGCTCCGCCGCAGCCGGCGAGCACGATCAGGCCAATGGCGAAATAGCGTTTCATATCGTTCCATCGGCATCGAGGCCTGAAAGCTGTATCGCTGAGATTCCCCGCATTTCGGCACTGATACCCTCCCGTCATGATCATCGTCCGAGACGTCGCCATCGAAGCCGGAGCGCGCACCTTGTTGGAGGGCGCGTCTTTTGCCGTGCAGCCAGGTATGAAGATCGGCCTCGTCGGACGAAACGGTGCCGGCAAGACCACCCTGTTGCGGACGCTCGCTCGCGAGACCGAACCGGCAGACGGCACGATCACTTGGCACGGCGGTATCGGGTATCTGTCTCAAGAAGCCGAGCTCCCCGAGCACGAGCCGGACGTGACGGCGCTCGAGCGAATTCTCACCGCACGTGCGATCGGCACCATTCAACGTCAGATGGAAGAAGTCAGACGAAAGATGGCGATCTCGGAAGGTGATGAACTCGACCGGCTCATCGCGAAGTTTTCGCGTCTCGATTCCGAATTCGAGGCCAAGGGCGGGTACGTGGCCGAAGCAGAAGCAAAGCGGTTCGGTGCTTCTCTGGGGATCTCGAACGAGGACCTCACGCAAACCGTTGCAACGATGTCTGGAGGACAGCGCCGACGAGTGGAGTTGGCGAGGATCTTGTTTGCCGACACCGACGTGTTGTTGCTGGACGAGCCGACCAACCATCTCGACCTGGACGCCAAGGATTGGCTCATGCGGTACCTCGGGTCGTACAAGGGCGGCCTCCTGGTCATCAGCCACGATCTACCGCTGCTGGACGAAGCGATCACCTCGGTGCTGGCGTTGGAAAACGGCAAGATCGAGGCGTATTCGGGCAACTATTCGCACTACCTCGAAGAACGTGACGAGCGTCGCTCGCAACGGATTCGTGAGCGAAAACATCAGATGGAAACGATCGACCGTCTCGAAGAGGGTATCCGGCGCTTCAAGGGTTCCACCGAGAAGATGGCGAAGCGGGCGCGGTCGTGGGAAACCCGGGTTGAGAAGCTCCGGGCTGACCTGGTTGAGGTAGAGGCCCTCGGCAAGACCGTGGCGCTGAAGTTTTCGCAACCGGAACCGTCTGGACGGATCCCGATGCGGGCAGAAGGATTGGCGAAAGCGTTCGGCGACAACGTCGTGTTCGTCGACGTGGACGTCGTCGTCGATCGCGGCGAGCGACTGATCCTCATGGGGCTCAACGGTGCCGGCAAGACGACGTTGCTTCGGATCCTGGCCAAGGTCGAGGGCGCCGACATCGGCGAAGTGGAGTACGGCACAAAAGTGTCGCTTGGATACTACGCCCAGGAGCACGAGCAGATCCACGATGGCGTCACTGTTCTCGATCACCTCAGGGCGGTGTCAGGGGAACCGGCGCAGACGCTCCGCACGCTGCTCGGGCATTTCCTTCTCGCCGACAAGGTGGATCAGGATGCCGGAACGCTGTCGGGCGGCGAGAAGACGAAGCTCGCGCTGGCTCAGCTCGTTGCCGGGCGTCACAACGTGTTGTTGCTCGACGAACCGACAAACAACCTCGATCCGCAGGCCAAAGACGCGCTCCTCGCTGCGCTACGGCACTACTCCGGAACGTTGATCCTGGTGAGTCACGACATCGAATTCGTGGAGGAACTCGAGCCGGATCGTGCGGTGCTCATGCCTGACGGCGAGACCCGGTTCTTCGATGAATCGATGCTCGAACTCGTGGCGATGGCCTGATCAGGCGCTGATCGCCTGACCCAATTCGGCGAGGCGATTCGGCACCACTCGGTAGTACGCCCATTTGCCACGTTGGTCTCGCTCCACGAATCCTGCGTCGCGCAGGATCTTCATGTGATGGCTGACTGTGGGCTGGCTCAGGCCCAGTGGGTCCGTGAGGTCGCAGGCGCAGGCCTCGCCGGCTGCCGCGATCATGCTGAGCAGGCGAATCCGCGCCGGGTCGGCGAGAGCTTTCAGCGATCGTGCGAGATGCTCTGCCGAGTCTTCGTCGAGCGCTTCTGTGAGTGGCGGGCAACATTCCATGAGCTACATATTGACATCGATCAATGTGTATGGCAATGTTTCATCATATCGATCGTTATCGATATGAGACGCCCGCCAACAGGAGATTCACCATGTCCCGTGTCCAACTGGCCCTCAATGTCACCGATCTGGATGCAGCCATCGACTACTACTCGAAGCTGTTCAGCTCCTCGCCCGCAAAGGTTCGGCCTGGATACGCCAACTTCGCGATCGACGAACCCGCACTCAAGCTGGTCCTCATCGAGAACTCAACGGGTGGTTCGCTGAATCATCTCGGCGTCGAGGTCGAAGACACGGCCGCTGTCGACCGGGCGATGCAGCGGGTCTCCAACGAGGGTGTCGAAATCACGAAGGACGAGCGTGAGGTGGCGTGTTGCTATGCCACCCAGGACAAATTCTGGACCGAAGACCCCGATGGGTTGGGGTGGGAGGTCTACACGGTACTGGCCGATGCAGAAGTGATGGCCAGTACGACGAGCGGCAACGTAGCGTCCGACGCGTGCTGCGGGGGGACTGCGGCTGCGGCCTGCTGCTGAGGATGGACGGGCGTGGCGACGCCGGTCGTCAGGTCAGGCGGTCACCGCTCTTGACGCTGCCCAACTCCGGAGGCTGGCCACGTCCTCGGCACGGGTCACGGACAACGGGACCGTCGAAGCGATCTCGATTTCGATGTCAGCTTGAGTCAGGTTGGTCTCGCCTGCATGGGCGCGGTACAACCCTCCGACGATCGCCATTTCGATCTCGGCACCCGAATGTCCTGCTGTCAGGGCCGCCAAGTAGTCGACATCAAAGCGCGAAACGTCCAGCTCACGCCGTGCCAGCTGCAGGGCAAAGATCGCAGCTCGACTCCGTTCGTCCGGAAGATCGACGAAGAAGATCTCGTCGAAGCGGCCTTTGCGCAACAGTTCGGGAGGCAACGCCGAAACATCGTTGGCGGTAGCGATGAGGAACACGGAGCCACTGCGCTCCTGCATCCAGCGCAGAAACGTTCCGAGAACCCTCGTGCTCACTCCTCCGTCTGATGATCCTGTCGAGAAGCCCTTCTCGATTTCGTCGATCCACAAGACCGCTGGAGCCAAGACATCGACCGTGTCCAGAGCTTGCAGGAGTCGCTGCTCGCTCTCGCCCAGGTACTTGCTGTAGAGGCGGGCTGGTTCGAGCAACACCAGCGGCAACTCCCAGCTCGCCGCAACCGCTTTGGCGGCAAGGGACTTGCCGCAACCCGGTATTCCGGTCATCAGCAGGCCGCGAGGCGGATCGAGGCCAGGAATCGGCGAGGTGAAGGCCTTTCGTCGCATCTCCAGCCACGACTTGACGTTGGTGAATCCGCCCACGTCGTCCAGGCTGAGTGAACGAGTCTCGACGAGTTCGAGTACGTCACTGTCGAGCAGGACCTGGGCGCGACCGTCGCGAATCCCGGCGACATCGCCTTCGGTGAGTCGGCCATCGTCGAGCGCTGCCCGCTGGATGAGGCGCTCGGCCTGTCGCAGCGAAAGACCTTGAACGGCATCGGCGATTCGCCCGATGGCGTCGTGGCTCAAGTGAATCACCAGGTCACGGGTCTCGAGATCTCGCAGCGTGCGGGTCACCAACGACTCCAGTTCGCCACGATCAGGTGGTCTGAGACGCCACTTGTGAGCAAGTCCATCCAGCTCTGGCGGAATCTCGTGTTTCGGAGCGGTCAGGATGAGCGCTTGACGCTGCGCCAGTGACTGTCCCAGTTCCTTCACTCTGCGCAGTGTCGCCGGATCCTCCATGATCCCGTGGGCGTCGGCGAACACGTAGACGCCGTCGCTACCGAGGTGGTCGATGAAGTCGAGGGCCCGGCTCGGGCGCACGGTCATGTATTGCGGATCGTGGTCTACTCGGCTGAGACCTTTCGTGGCCGTCCACACCCATACGGGCAGGTTCAGCTCGTCGGCGACCGCGTTCACCACATCGAGGAATCGCTCCTCGTCATCGGTCTCGGCCAGGAGGAGGCCATGGCGCGACTTGAGCAGCACAGAGAGGTCTTCGACGTTGTCCATCACGTGAGTATCGACACTGGCCGGGGTCGGGCTTAGGAGTTGCTCATCCGGCGCGATTGGGTCCTGCACGCTGCGGCGCAATGCTGATGATCACCCGCTGTTCTTCGACCATTGCGCTGCGGAACGCGTCCCAGTCGTCGTGGTCGCCTGCGATCTGGCGATAGGCGTCAACGAGCAGATCCATTGCCTCGGGCAGCGCGACGATGGAGGCGACGCCGTCGATTTGTACCCAAGGACCGAAGAACCCATCCACGAACATGCACACTGATGCTGCTGGGTCTCTCCTCAGATTGCGGACTTTGTAGGAGGGTTCGCGTGTCGAGATGATCACGTTGCCGTCACGGTCGACTGCCGCAACAATCGGCGACATCTGGGGCCTGCCATCACTCCGCACTGTCGCCAGGACTCCACGATGGTGCGTCCGGACGAACTCGAGCGCTTCTTCGATGCCCATGGTCAACCTCCGAACTCGGCGTTCCAGTCCTGCGGTCCCGCAGTCTCTTGCTTCAACGCCGTCAGCGCCAGCGTCTCTTCTGAGGTCTCGACGAAGCCGCCGGCCGGCCACAGTCCCGCCTCGACTGCCGTATCCGATCGACCGTGACCGGGATCGCCCCACTCGACGTAGTCGATGATTTCCGTGGCATCGCCGAAGTCGGGCCGTGCGCCGAAGTCGTAGTAGAGGCCGACTTCCCCTGACTCGACCACGACATCTCCAAGCACACCCTCGGCGTTGGCGGTTGCTGCGGCACCAACCGCGGTGGGGTCATGTGCCATGCCCACGAACAGCCGCTCGCCTGGCGCCAACACCACATCCGGCAGCTCGAAATAGCCTGGGCGCTGGCACAGCCAATGACCCACGGTGGAACCCGCACCAACTCCAACGTTCTGGATCACGACGAATGGCCGGTTGCCGAACGTCACCTGCACGATCGAAAACGTTGGTGCGCCGGGCTCCACGGTGGTCGTGGTTGGCGTCGAGGTGCTGGTCGTGACCACCGACGTGGTGGTTGTGGGAGCAGTGGTGAGCGGGGCCGACGAGGTCGTTGAAGCGGTGGGAACGGTCTCCGCTACGGGGACGCTCGTGGTCGGTGAGGTCCCTTGAGAACACGCAGCCAAGACGAGAGCCAAGAGCACGATGCTGGTTTTCCGTGACATGGTCGGAGACTACATCCGGAGCCGACTTGGACGTGGCGACCCAACCGGCACCTAGGATCATTCTGCCGAAATCGGAGTCTGATCGACAGTGTCCATGAGCTCACATCCACCCGAAGTCGTCGCTGCGCACGATGCTGCGGTGGCGGCCGGTGAGGAACTGTATCTCGACCCGGAGACCGGCTTGTGGGCGATGACCGGACCGGGCCTCCTTGCTCGTGGGTACTGCTGCGGTTCAGGATGTCGCCACTGCCCGTACGAATCTTCAACTGACGGAGCAATCAATGCCTGACATCCACGATTGGTCATTCAATGCCGTGCTGAAGGACGGCGGCGTGGTTCGCATCCGGCCGATCGAAGAATCCGACGGAGAGCACCTTCAAGAGATGGTCCGACACATGGGCCGTGAGTCGTTGTACAACAGGTTCTTCCGAGTGAAGTCCGAGCTGACAGAAGAAGAGGTGGACCACTTCACCCACCTCGACTACTCGTCGCGCATGGCGTTCGTCGCCGAACTGCATGGTGAGGTGGTTGCCGTCGCCCGGTATGACACGATCCCGGAGGAGCCCGGCGTGGCCGAGGTGGCGTTTGCGGTACGGGACGCGCAACAGGGTCGCGGTCTCGCCACCCGAATGCTCCAGCATCTCACGGCGTATGCACGCCAGGCGAACATCGAACGCTTCAAGGCATTGGTACTGGCGGAGAACTACGCCATGATTCGAGTCTTCCGCAACTCCGGGTTTCGGCTCACCCGAGACCTCGAGGAAGGCGTGTACACCGTCGAGTTCCCCACGGACGAATCAGACGAATCACGAGCGGTGGAAGAAGCGAACGAACGGCACGCCGTTGCGGCCTCGATCCTGCCGTTCTTCTATCCGAAGACGGTGGCGGTGATCGGCGCCAGCAGAGATCCGCGCTCCATTGGTGGACGGCTGTTCGCCAACCTCGTCAATGGCGATTTCGCCGGTCCCGTGTTTCCTGTGAACCCGTCAGCGGGAGTTGTGCGGTCCGTGAAGGCGTACCCGTCGGTTGCAGACATTCCTGACGCGATCGATCTGGCTTTCCTGGTGGTACCTGCTTCCAGGGCGATTCAGGCGGCAACCGAATGTGCTGAAAAAGGCGTGCGAAGTCTGGTCGTCATCACTGCTGGGTTCTCCGAAACCGGTGACGAAGGCGCCGAACTCGAACGGGAACTGCTCGACCTCGTGCGATCTGCCGGGATGCGCATGATCGGACCCAACTGCATGGGAATTCTCAACACCGATCCCGCCGTGAGCCTCGACGGCCAATTTGGGCCGATCTTCCCTGCGAGAGGGAATGTCGCCATGTCCAGCCAGAGCGGCGCCCTGGGGTTGGCCATCCTCGACTACGCCCACCGTTTGAACATCGGCATCTCGTCGTTCGTTTCCATCGGGAACAAGGCCGACGTCTCGGGTAACGACCTCCTGCTGTACTGGGAGGAGGATCCGGCAACTGACGTCATCTTGTTGTATCTCGAGTCGTTCGGATCGCCTCGTCGCTTCGCGCGCATCGCTCGGCGAATCGGACGCCACAAGCCGATCGTCGCGGTGAAGTCGGGACGCACCTCGGCAGGGGCACGAGCGGCAAGCAGTCACACGGGTTCGCTTGCGAGTGCAGACGTCGCCGTCGAAGCGCTCTTCAGGCAGGCCGGTGTGATTCGGACCAGCACTTTGGCCGAGCTCTTCGACGTGACGGCCTTGCTGGCGAACCAGCCCCTACCAACAGGACGCCGGGTTGGCGTCATAACGAACGCAGGCGGTCCGGCGATCTTGGCGGTGGATGCGCTCTCCGCCAACGGCCTGGAGGTTGTCGAGTTTTCCGACGCGCTGCAGGCGCAGCTACGCCAACACCTGTCGGCTGCTGCGGCCGTGGGCAATCCGGTCGACATGATTGCCTCGGCTGATCCACGGCACTACACGGCGTGCATCGAGACGCTGTGCAGTTCGGACGAGATCGATTCGCTCATCGTCATCTACATCCCGACTTCAGATGAGGGAATGGGCGAGATCGTGTCGGCCATCAAGACCGCAGGCTCCTCGGAAGAGGCCGCCGAAAAGGTGGTGCTGACCGTCATCATGAGCGCCGCCGACCTCCCCGACCAGTTCGGGGACGAAGAGAGCCGCACTCCGTCGTTTCAGTTTCCCGAATCAGCGGCGCGAGCACTCGCAGCCGCCGCTGATTATGCCGATTGGCGGAACCGTGACGAAGGGGAGATACCGACTTTCGACATGGACCTCGAGCCCGCACGGCAGGTCATCGCCGCCGCAGTACGTGAAGGTGAACGGGTGTGGCTGGATCCAGACGATGTCCAGGTCGTTCTCGAGGCCGCTGGTCTTCGCACACCGCAATCGTTTGTTGCCGGCTCCCCAGACGAGGCTGTCGAGTGGGCGGCAGAGACGGGGGGACCCGTCGTTCTCAAAGTCGTCTCCGAGTCAGCAGTTCACAAGTCAGATGTCGGCGGCATAGCCCTCGACGTATCGGGTGCCGACGCGATTCGTGAAGCGTATGCGGCGGTGACCGCTGCGGTTGACGATGCTGACGGCGTTCTCGTTCAAGAGTTCGTTTCCGGCGGCCATGAAGTGATCATCGGCATGACCGAGGACCCGACGTTCGGGCCACTGCTCGCATTCGGACTCGGGGGCGTTTTCGTCGAGCTCGTCGGAGATGTCGCGTTCAGGATCCACCCGCTCACCGACGTGGACGCCGCAGAAATGATCGGAAGCGTGAAGGCCGCCCGACTTCTCGAGGGGTATCGAGGTGGCGATGAGGGGGACATCCCCGGCGTCCAGGACGCCTTGCTTCGGGTTTCGGCCCTCATCGACGGTCTGCCAGAGATCGTCGAAATGGACCTGAACCCGGTGAAGGTGAAACCGCCTGGTCAAGGAATCAGCGTGGTCGATGCCCGGATCAGGGTACAAAGCGTGTCGGGCCCTTGGATTCCGAGTCGTAGAGACGTGGTCGGCGAGGCCTGAGGCGGTGGGGTCCGCCTTCCTGCAAGAATGCGGACTCACCCCGAGGGAGGGCCGGTGCAAGTCGTCGATCTCATGACCGCTCGTGTCATCACTGCGATGCCGGGCACAGAACTCAAACACGCTGCCGAGTTGATGGTCAAGCATCGGGTGAGCGGCCTCCCGATCGTCGATGCGCTGGGAGCGCTGGTGGGAATGATCACCGAAGCCGACTTCTTGCGAATGCAGGTCGAAGGAGCCAACGGTGCTCACGTTTCCGACCTGATGTCGTCGCCAGTCCTCACAGTCACACCAGAACTCCCGTTGGTCGAGGCGGCAAGCTTGATGTTGTCCGAAGACGTCAACCGAATGCCCGTCATCACCAACGATGGCGCCATGGTTGGCATCATCAGCAGATTCGATGTCGTCAACGCGTTCACCCGACCAGACGAGCTGATCGAAGACGAAATCCGAGAAGACATCATTCGGCGCGTCCTCTTCGTGGAACCGGATGCGGTTGGGCTTCGAGTCGACCAGGGCACGGTGTATCTCACCGGCGAACTGGAGACCAAGAGCGAGGTGTCCTTGCTGGCCGAGATGGTTCGCCGACTCGATGGTGTGGTCGAAGTCGAAAATGCGCTCACCTGGCGTTGACCGTCCACAGTCAGGACGGGCTGGAGCTGGCGACTCTCAGCTGGGAGGGCGTCCGACCTCAGATCCTCATGGTGCACGCCACCGGCTTCGTCAAGGAGATGTGGAGCCCCGTGGTCGAGGAGCTCCGAACCCTCGGTAACTCGGCCCACATCACAGCCCTGGACCAACGTGGTCACGGCGATTCCGAGTCGACGCACCCTCCCTTCGACTGGTGGGACCTTGGGAGGGACGCGCTCGTCGCTGCCCGAACGAGTGGCGCACGATTCGGCGTCGGGCATTCTTCGGGTGCCGCTGCTCTGGCGATGGCCGAGCTGTTGGAACCCGGTACGTTCGATCACCTGGTGCTCATCGAGCCGATTGCGTTTCCCGGTCCGTACGCGCACCTGCCCGAGATGTCCATGGCCGTAGCGGCGCGCAAACGACGCGACGTGTTCGCCGATGCCGATCACGCCGAGCGGAACTTCCGTGAGAAACCGATTTTCTCTCGCTGGGACGAGCGGGCGATGCGCATGTACATCGACCACGCCTTCACGAGTGACGAGCGGGGTCATGTCCTCAAGTGCAGTGGGGCGACCGAAGCAGAGTTCTACTCAGCGGGATCAGCTCACGGCTTGTGGGATCGACTCCACGAACTCACGATCCCGGTGACGCTGGTGGCCGGCTCGGATTCAGACACCCACCAGGGAGCGTTTCTCGCAGCCCAGCAGCAGCGCTTCCGCACGGTCGAGGTGGAGGTCGTAGCCAACGCAGGTCATCTGGTGCCGATGGAAGCTCCGGCCCGGGTTGCCGAATTGGTGCACGGAGCGTTTCAAGAAACCTACGGCCGGTAACATCGCATCGGTGTTTGCCAGTTCCACACTCAATGACCTCTCCAACCAGCTGAGCCGCGGATCGAGCGCCGTGGTCGACGTCGACGTCGATCCGCTCGACTTCGTACGTTCAGGATCGGCGTCGTTTGCCGTGGCTTCGTATTTCGGTTCCCCGGGCGGAACCCGTATCGGTGGACTCGGTGTTGCGTGGCAGGAGACGTCGTCTGGTGACGATCGATTCGTGAAGGCCGACGCGGCCCGGGCTGCCGCCGGTTGGTCGGCCGCTGTGAGAGCACTGGTTGGCTTCTCGTTTGCGGACGACGGTCCCCGGCAACCCGAATGGGACGGTTTCGCCGCCACGAGTGTGCACGTTCCGCAAGCGGCGGTCGTCGAGGAGGACGGGTGTCGCAGGCTGGTCGTCGCGATGCCACCCGGACTGTCTGCTGAGGACCTCATCACCACCCTCGCCGGACTGCAATCCCCGGGGCGCTCGGTGCTTCCAGAGTTCGCGGATCACGTCGTCGAGGCCACTCCACCGCCTGGCGAGTGGCGAGAAGAGGTCGCTCAAGCGATTGCGGCGATCAAAGGCGGAGCAATGCTCAAGGCGGTGTTGGCTCGTTCGGTGATCGTCCGTACGGAAGGTCCGGTGCTGGCGTTTGATCTCGTCGAGCACCTTGCCCACGAGTATCCACAGTGCTTTGCCTTCGGTTGGCAGATCGGCGATGCGACCTTCATCGGCGCCAGTCCAGAGCTGTTGGTCGAACGCTCAGGCTCAAAAGTCCGGAGTCAGCCCCATGCGGGCTCAGCAGCTCGTGGTCGAGGCGACGAACAGGATCGAGCGCTTGGCGAGGGTCTGTTGGCGAGCGCCAAGGATCGCCGCGAGCACGCCCTGGTGGTTGATGACATCGTTCGCCGCCTGGAGCCGGTCACCACCTCGCTACAGGTCCCGACGACACCGTCGCTACGAAAGATGACGACTGTGCAGCACCTTTCCACGACAGTTGATGGCGTCCTCAGCGAGGACTCGAGCGTCATCGAGCTGGCGGGTCTGCTGCACCCGACTCCCGCTGTGGGCGGAGTGCCTCGTCAGGAGGCACTTGCGTTCATCGACAAGGTCGAACGCATGGATCGTGGGTGGTACCTGGGAGGGGTCGGTTGGTGCGACGCCGAAGGCAACGGGCAGATGGCTGTGGCCCTGCGCTGCGGGTTGCTGCGCGGCGACACCGCGCACCTACAAGCGGGTGCCGGGATCGTTGCCGATTCCGATCCCGAGGCAGAGCTCATCGAGACCAGGCTCAAGTTCGGGCCCCTGCTGTCGGTGCTGACGGCAACCTGACCCTGCGCTCAGGCGAGGGCGGCCGACACGGCCTCTCGAATCCGTGCGTGCACCTCGACGTTCATGTTGCGATCGGTCCGAACGACGATCACTCGTGGACCTGTGCGTGCGAGTTCGCCGGCCAATTCCTCAGGGGTGTCGACCGTTGCCGCGCTGACTCCGAAGGCTCGAGCCACCGCAACGAAGTCCACGCCGTGTGGGGCTCCGAAGTACTCCTCGAATTCCGGCAGTTCGACCTGGGGCAAGAAGTGGAAGATGCCGCCGCCGTCGTTGTCGACGATGACCACCGCGACGTCAAGGTCGAGACGGGTGGCCGTGGCCAGCGCGGTGAGGTCGTGGAGAGCGCCGACGTCGCCCGTCAACACGGTCGTTCTGCGTTGCGACCCAGCGGCGGCGCCAAGAGCCATCGACAGCAGGCCATCGATTCCATTGGCGCCACGGTTCCCGAGGATGGTCAGCGGGTCATTCCGCACGGCCATGAAGGCGTCAACGTCTCGGATGGGCATCGACGAACCGACGACGAATACGCTGTCGCCAGGAATCTGAGCGCCGACTTGGGATGCGATGGCCGGCTCGTTCGGAAAGGCGGTTGCGTTCATTACTTCGTCGACCGTCACGGCAGCGGTGCCGTCCGCCGCGATCCAGGAGGCCCGATGGGTCTTGTCTGTCGGCACGATGCGCTTGGCCAACTCGCGCAATATCTGGTCGGGGTCTGCCCTGACCAGAGTGGCGAGGGAGTTGGTCGGGTCGGACCATCCGGACGAGTCGATGAGTATCTGTGGGATGGAGGGATGCTTCTCGAGCCACGTCCAAAACGGCTTGGACGTTGGAATCGCTCCAATTCGCAAGACCACTTCGGGAGCGTGATTGTCGAAATAGCCGCTTCCCGCCAGGAGGTCTCCGTGGGCCAGCGCGCCGCCGAGACCGTGCGGCCCGGCACGCAGACCCGAGAGAGGGTCGGCCAGTATCGGCCATCCGGCCGCCTGCGCGAACAGTCCTGCGGCTTCCGATGCTCGGGTCGCTCCGTGTCCAACTGCCAGGAGGCCGCGTTTGTCGTTCATTGAATCCAGCAGCGACTCGAAATCGTTGTCGCTGAGCGTTGCATCGCCTCTCACGACCTGAGGCACCGTGCCCTTCGGTTGCGGCGCATCGGGAGTGGGGCCCGGCATCAGTGGGGCGCGGAACGGGAAGTTCACGTGGACCGGACCCGGTGGGGTGTCCAATGACTCGGCGACCGTTTGTGCCGCCAGTCGGTGAGCGGTTGTTGCGGCGGTGGCGTCGCTGAGGCCGGCCTCGTGGGACCACTTGACTGCTCCACCAAACACCTTCACCTGATCGATCGCCTGGGGGGCTCCGACATCTCTGAGTTCCGGGGGACGGTCGGCCGACAGGACGATCAGCGGCGTGCGAGAGAACGCCGCCTCAGTGATAGCGGGGAGGTAATGCGTCACCGCTGAGCCCGAGGTGCAGACCAGCGCTGCTGGGGTGCCGGTCACTTTGCCGATGCCGAGGGCGAAGAACCCCGCGGAGCGTTCGTCGTGGTGGATCCACTTCTCCACGTCGTCGTTGTTGGCAAACGCATGAGCGAGCGGGGTGTTGCGGGCACCCGGAGATATGCATACATGGCGAAGACCTGAAGTGGCAAGCGCCTCCACAAAGGCCGTCATGCGGATGGTGGTGTGGTTCACGCCAGGCAGGATACTGATCTTGCTCACACCTCCTGCTTCACGCCGAGGTACTGCATTGCGTTGCTGATACGGCTGGTCGCAATGCCGGCGATGTCGCCCCAAAACGAGAACAAGCGCCGGCCAATCGGCCCGGCGCCCGTCCTGTCACTTTTCCGACGATGGTCGGTATGGATCACTCGAGATATGAACATTGAGACACGATCAATGCCTCGTGAGAGTGTTTTCGGCATCAACCACGGGAACCTTTAGCCCATGGCCAGGCGATCATCACCCGATGAGTACGCCCACCGAGGCGGTCAGGGCGAACGCTGCCTGGACTTGACCGGTGCGGATCAGCACGGCGACGAGCTGCGGTCCTGGGGGTGCGGAAGCCATGAGTCCGAGCGGGCGGATCGCGAGCGGGGCGACCCCGAGTGCCAGCAGAGTTGGCGCAGGAATCCATCCGCCGATGACGCCAATCGGCACCATCGCAAACGCCGCAGCGATCATGGCTGCGTAGAGCCGTCGCGAGACGGACGATCCAAGCAGCACGGCCAGCGTTCGTTTACCTGCATGCGCGTCTGTCTCGGCGTCACGAACGTTGTTTGCGACGAGGATCGCCGAAGCGAACATGCCCATCGAAATCGCGAGGACCCATGCGCCGACAGGAGCACTCCGATCAAAGACGTACCGCGTTCCGACTGTTGCGACGAGACCGAAGAAGACGAAGACGAAGAGCTCACCGAAACCTCGGTAGCCGTACGGGTACGGGCCGTTGGTGTATCCGAACGCCGCGAGCAGCGACACGACACCGATTGCGATGATCACCCAGCCGGCGAGCCAGGCGAGATAGAGGCCACACAAGACGGCGAACGCCAGAGTCGCTGCGATGCCGCGCCACATCGCCGCCGGTGAAATGAGCCCTGACGCCACTGCACGCTTCGGTCCCAGTCGCTCTGCGGTGTCGGCGCCCTTTGCGGCGTCGGCGACGTCGTTGGCGAAGTTCACGGCAACCTGGATGGCGATGGCCGCAGCCATGATCACCACGAACGCGTCCCAACGGAAGACCCCGTGGTTCGCCGCCAGCGCCGATCCGATCAGTACAGGGGAGATCGACGCCCACAACGTTGCGGGCCGAGCCGCCAGCACCCACCGGTTCGGTTGGTCCGGCACGCTCAGAAGTGCCAGGGAAAGTCGGAGTAATCCTGGTCGCGCTTCTCCAAGAAGGCGTCCCGCCCCTCGGCGGCTTCGGCCGAACCGTACGCGAGCCGAGTCGCCTCGCCGGCGAAGAGCTGCTGGCCGACGAGACCTTCGTCAGGAAGGTTGAACGCATACTTCAACATCCGTTGCGCCGTTGGGCTCTTGGTGGTGATCTCAGCCGCCCATTCCAGCGCTACTCGCTCCAGATCAGCGTGTGGGACGACGGCGTTCACCATGCCCATGCGATGGGCATCTTCGGCTGAGTGGTCTCTTCCGAGGAAGAAGATCTCCCGTGCAAACTTCTGTCCGACTTGACGAGCCAACAACGCGGAGCCGTACCCACCGTCGAAGCTGGCCACGTCGGCATCCGTCTGCTTGAAGATCGCGTGCTCGCGCGACGCCAGGGTCAGGTCACACACGACGTGCAGACTGTGTCCGCCTCCGACTGCCCACCCTGGCACCACCGCGATGACCACTTTCGGCATGAAGCGGATCAGCCGTTGTACCTCGAGTATGTGCAATCGACCTAGCTTGGCGGGGTCGCCGTCGGCGTACTGGTAGCCGTCCTTGCCGCGAATCCGCTGGTCGCCTCCCGAGCAGAAGGCCCACCCTCCATCCTTCGGCGAAGGGCCGTTGCCCGTGAGGAGCACACAGCCGACATCGGAGGTCATCCGGGCGTGGTCAAGCGCGGTGAAGAGCTCGTCAACGGTCTGAGGACGAAACGCGTTGCGAACCTCGGGTCGATTGAACGCAATCCGGACCGCACCAACACTGTTCGCCCGGTGATAAGTGATGTCGCCGAAGTCGAAACCTGCGACCGGCGTCCACGCTTGCGGATCGAATATCTCAGACGGCACGGCAGATCCTTTCTCGGTGACGCGGCGATGGCCCCGACGGCACCAGCCCGGCCGGTACTGTAGGCCGCCATGGCGACTGACTGGGTTTCGACGGCCGATCCAGCGACTCCGGCACTCATCGACCGAGACACGCTCGTCACCTACGGCGAACTGGATCGGCTGGTCGATGCCATAGCTCGCGAGCTGAGCGGTGTGCATCGTGTCGAACGAGGACAGCTGGTGGCCGTCGTGGCCGAGTCGACCGTTCCCGGCATTGCGATGTTGTGGGCGCTCTGGCGTCTCGGAGCGGTGGTGGTGCCGCTTGCATCGACGACGTCGAGAGTGCCAGAGAGTGCGCGCTTGGTGCCAGGTGTCGGAGGTGCCGGAGGTGCCGTGGCGTCGTCGCAGCATTCGATTGCGGCGGCCGGATACGACGAGATGCACACGGTGGTGCCAACATCAGGTTCTACGGGCCACAGTCGGAGCGTGGTGCTCACGCGCGGCAACGTGCACAGCGCGGTTGCTGCCTCGCAGCAGCGGCTCGGCAACTCCGCCGCCGACCGATGGCTTCTCGTGCTGCCGCTCTATCACGTCGGCGGTCTTTCGATTCTGTGGCGATCGGCAGCCGCAGGAGGCACCGTCGTCCTCGGCGGCGGTTTCGACCCGAAATCGGTGCTCGCCGCGTTGTCGAACGTTGCTTGGGCGTCGCTGGTGCCGACAATGCTGGTCCGTTTGCTCAAATCTATGCCGGTCGCAGGTCAGTTCACTCAGCTGCGTGGCGTGCTGGTCGGTGGCGGCCACGCGTCGGTGGAGGTCCTCGAACAGTCGCTCGATGCCGGCATACCGGTATTGGCGACCTACGGCATGACCGAGGCGTGCTCGCAAGTCGCCACCATGACGCCCGGACAACAGCGAGATGAACTGGGCTCCGTGGGGCGTCCCCTCGACGGATATGTCGTCTCGCTGGCCCCTGATGGTGAAGTCCTGGTCGACGGACCGGCGGTGTCACCCGGGTACCTCGGGGAGTCAGCCCGAAGCGGACCTCTGAAGACCGGCGATCTCGGGCGGTTCGATGCCGCAGGACGGCTGGTCATCACCGGCCGCCGCAAGACCCTGATCATCAGCGGAGGAGAAAACGTCGACCCTGAGCGCGTCGAGTCGGTGATCGCCCGCCATCAGGCAGTTGACGATGTCGCCGTGTTCGGCGTTCCTGATGAGGAGTGGGGGGAGCGAGTTGTTGCAGCGATTGTCTGGCGCGCCGGACCCGACGGGTCGTTGGCCGATGCGGTGGCGGCCGAGTTGGAGCGCTGGGAGGTTCCCAAGGAGTGGCGCGTGGTCGATGCGATTCCGAGGACGAGCATCGGCAAGGTGGATCGATCGCAACTCGGCTGACCGATCGTCGAGTGTGCTTACACCCGCGCTCACAGCGAACGTAAGCACACTCGTTGATCTGGTGCGCGAGGGCTTTGCGTCGAGTGTGCTTACACCCGCGCTCACAGCGAACGTAAGCACACTCGTTGATCGGATAGTCGCGACCAACGGGACCGACGTGGGCTACTCAACCACCAGCAACGGGATCTGGGCGAAGTCGTCTGGCTCCAACTCGTCGACCGCTCCCGGCACATACGTCGACAGCACGTTCTCTTGCACGCCGCCATCCTGCACCACGAGGTCGATGATTCTGGTGTGGCTGGCGTCCGCAGCAGCCCCTCCGAATCGGAACTGTTCGGCAGCCTGCGACACATCTCTCACCCGACGCACACCGCTCGAGGGAAACCCTTCTTGGCCCAGGACGGCGATGGCGTATCCCCAAGACGCAGGGTCGCCGCCACCCACGAGGTCGAGCGGCAGCCGAACAATGACCTTGGCCTTGTCGCCCAGGACCACGACCTTCATGGTGGGCTTGGTCTCGTTGGCACCGTCCGCGGTAGCCACGTAGAGCGCTGAGTCCCAGCCTTCGATGGTCACGGCGTACTCCCAGCCGTTGCCGTCCGACAGTGCGGCGTTGCGTCCGTCAATCAACAGACGCTCGCCGGTCGCTTCGCCAGGGTCCTTGTCGATGTAGACGTCCAACGTCTGGATCGAGAGACCGTTGGGACTGCCCCACGGATTGGCGATCGGAGCGGCCAACTCTGTAGTGATCACCAGCTCGTCGCCACTCACTCCGAGCTCCGCTGCGACGACGTCGAAGGCACCGGGGACGAACACCGCGTCGGTCGGATAGGTATAGGTGCCAGGGCCGTGGTCGTCGCCGACGGGGTCACTGACGGACAGAAAGACCTCGACGTCCGAAATGTCCGGCACGGGAGCTCCGGCCGGACCGGCGATCGGGACAGGTTGCCCAGTGACCCCGGCCACCACCTCGACGGCTTTGAACAGCAGTAGGTCTCCGGTCTCCAACCCGACCAACTGGTCGAGGGGTACCGCGAACTCGATCGACGAGCCGTCGAAACCAGCGGTGGCCGTCGACTCCGGAGATACGAACCGATCTTCTTGTTCTTCCAGGGGAAGTTCGGTTGCCGCAGAAACGGTGACCGGATCGGTGCCTCGCCATTGCACGACATGGCTCGCACCGAAACCGAGCACGGCCCCGCTCAACGTGGTTGATCGCTTGTTGGGAGCCGACGGAACTCCGAGGTAGAAGTCGAGGCCTGCGCTGTCGTCTCCCAGCACCTCGCGATTGAAGTCGATCCGCAGGTAGAGGTTCTCTTTGTCGAACGCCCAGCCGAGCTGGCCGATGAGGTCGCCGTTGACGGAGTACTCGCCGCCTGCCGCCCACTCTGACGCCGAAATGGTGTTGTCGACATCGATCGTGACGAGGTCGTTCGTCGTGCGACTGGCGGGTAGCGCCGCTTGCGGGATGATGGGAATGCCTACAAACGACGGCCGATCCATGCCGATTGCGTCGTAGACCTGGCCGAGTAACTCGCGGAACGCACCGTCGAAGTAGTCGTCGTTGCCGCTGTCCTGATCGCTGCCGTACCACCAGAACCAGTCGGAACCCTCGGCGAACAACATGGCCTCGAATGCCTTCTCGCGAGCTTCGGGATCCAGGCCTGCGCGATCCGCGGTCTCGAAGTCTGCGCGCGTTCGATAGAGGTAGTCCCAAGCAATGGCTTCTTCTTGCTCGCCGATCCAGGTGGCGTAGTTGGACGAGAACCACGCCCCGGGGAACACCTCCGGCAACGGCTTGACCTGGTCGCCGTACGCCTCGAGATACCGAGACGGAGTGACCGTCGTCAGGAAGTGGGCGTCGCTCAGTGCCGCGTAGATGGCCTCGAGGTGGTCGATCCCATCGTTGGGGTAGTTCTCCCATGCGTTTTCGCCGTCGAGAACGATGGTGACCACCCGCGGTCCTGTGGCTCCGGATTCGTCGAGACGCTCGTCGATGGCCTGCAAGCGACTGATGAGGTCGTTGGCCGCCTCTTGCGGACTCATCCCCGAATACTGAAACCCCAGCAGGTCGGAGATCACGACATCTCGGAAGAACATGGGCACGTCGGGATTGCGATTGAGTTGCGCGCTCCAGGGCTGATAGAGCGTGGCGGCGTCCTCGACGGTGCCGTCGGCGTCCCGCGCAAACGTTCCGGTTCTCGTGGGGTCGCCGAGCGACGGGTTGAGCACGTGTTCGCCCGTTGCCACCCACTCGACGCCTTCGCGTGAGAACAGGGACATCACGAGCTGAGCGACCGCTCCTTCACCCGGCCACATGCCGACTGGCTTGCGACCGAGGATCGACTCTGCGACGGCGAGACCACGCTTCACCTGCTCGGTTCCGTCCGGTATCTCCGAGAACTCGTTGATCGGCAGAATCGCCTGAGGGTCTCCCACCGAAGCAAGTGAGCCGTCTGCGATGAGTGGAAGTATCGGATGGGCAAAGGGCGTCGTGGTGACTTCGATCTGTCCGGTGTCCCACAACCTGCGGTGGACTTCGATCACCTGCCTGATGATTTCCAGGTGCTTGTCGAGCACTGTCACCTTGTCGTCCTCGGTGAAGTCCCTTTGGCGGTCGACGAGGTCGTCGAGTGGGGATTCGGCCAGGAAACGCGGGTCCGTCCACGCCAGGTTGAACAGCACCTGGAGGTCGGTGACGTCGCCATCCGAGAAGGACCCGCCCTCGGCTCGGAGATCGGCGAGTTCCCTGAATCGCGGAAAGCGATCGATGATGATCGGATTCACGTCGAAGAATCGTTCGATGACGAAGGAGCGTTCCTCGTCCGTGAGTTCGGCTGCGGGGATCTCGGTGTGAGTCCAATAGAGATCTTTGGTGCCGTTCGCCAGCTCCTCCAGTTGGAGAAGGAGTACCGGGGTGAGGTTGAACGTCGCCTGGATCTGCGGGAAGTCCTCGACCATGGCCGCCATGTCGTAGTAATCCTTCGTGGCATGAACCCTGACCCACGGGCGTGTCACCACCCCGTCAGAGTCCTTCGGATACAGCGGCTGGTGCTGGTGCCACATGAGGACGACGTGCAGATCGTCTGGGTCCAACGGCTCCTCCCAGGCCTTGGGAGGCAGCGTCGTCGTGGTACTCGTCGGAGCCGGTGACGTCGTGCTCGGTTGCGTTGAGGTTGGTGAGGGCTCGGGAACGCTTGGCGAGCACGCCGAGGCGGCCAGTCCGAACGCAACCAACGTGAAGAGGAGGCGGCGCATCAGCGGAGTGTATCCCGCTTCTTGACCAACCGGTCTGTTCAACGAAGGCCCAAGTTCTCCAGGTAGGCGTCGCTCGACGGTTCGCGACCGAGGAACGCTCGGAGGTGGTCGATTGCGTCTCGTTCGGCGCCTCGTGCCAGGACTTCATTGCGGTACCGCATGCCGACGCCAGGGTCGAGGATGCCCTCATCGCGGAAGACCGAGAACATGTCGTCTCCGTACACCTTCGCCCATTGGTAGCCGTAGTAGCCGGCGTCGTAGCCACCCATGAGGTGGCCAAAGCTCGTATGAAATGCAGTGCCTTCGTGGAATGGCAGCTGCGTGTAGGTGTACGCGGCGCGATAGGCACGGTCGAGGTCGACGTTTCCGTCACCGGAGTGGAGTGACAGATCGAACTTGCCGAGGAAGACTTGTCTGAGTGTTCCCAATCCGACGTGGAGATCGCGAGCTTCGACGAGGCGTTCGACTAGGTCGGCGGGAATGGGTTCTGCCGTCTCGTAGTGGCGGGCGAAGTGCTGCAACACCTCGGGTTGCCACATCCAATGCTCCATGATCTGAGAGGGGGCCTCCACGAAATCCCACTCGGTCTCGAACCCGGCGAACCGACGCTCGTTGACCGTTGTGAGGCAGAAGTGGAGAATGTGCCCGAATTCGTGGAACAAGGTCAGCGCTTCCCCATGCTTGAGCAGGGAGGGCTGGGTTGCGCTCGGCTTCGTGAAGTTGGCGAGGATGGCAGCGACCGGTTTTGTGTAGGTGCCGTCTTCTTCGCGACGCCCCACGACGAGGGGGAACGCTGCGGCATGCCCGTACTTGCCTTTGCGGGGGAACAGGTCGGCGTAGAAGTACGCGATCGGCTCTTCGTTGTCTGCATTTTGGATCTCGTAGACCTGGACGTCCGGATGCCAGGTAGCGGCATCTTCGATACGTCGGTAGACCAGGTCGAAGACGTCGCTCGTGATGTCGAACATGCCTTCCATCACCTCGCCGAGCGGAAAGTACTCGGCGACCTCGTTCGGGTCGATCCCGAAGTCACGCTTGCGCTGTTCGTTTGCGTAGTACGCCCAGTCCCAGCTCTGTAGCTGCTCGCCAGGGTGATCCTGCTCCAACATCTCCTGAAGGGCAGCAAGTTCCGCCGCAGCACGCTTTTCCAGGCCAGGGATGATGCTGTCGTACAAGTCAGCCACAGCATCTGGCGATTTCGCCATCTTGACTTCCATCGCGTAGTGGGCCCAAGTGGCGTACCCGAGGAGGTCGGCGATCTGCTGGCGGGTCTTCACCGCTTCGGCCAACAGCGGACCGTTGGCCGCCTTGGCTCGGTTCCAGAATTTGAACTGCAATTTTCTACGCATCTCGCGGTTGCGGGCCTGCTGGATGAATGGGGTGTACTCGGGGTAATCCATCGTCACCCGATAGGTTCCGGGCGCCTTGCCCTCGCCGAGACGCTCGATGTATTCAGGTGGGAGGCCATCGAGTTCGTCCAGCGTCATGTCGATGTGGTCCTGCCACTCGTCGACGTTCTTGCCGAACTCCACCTCGAGCTCGATCAGGTGCGTGCGCAATTCATGGAGTCGCTCGCGCTTGCCTTCGTCGAGTTGGTGACCGGCTCGGCGAAAATCCCTGAGCCATTCATCCAACACTCGTGCGCGATCTGCCGGCAGCGTCTCTTTCTCGGCAGACTCCGAGAAAGCCTTCACGGCTTCGTAGAGATCGCGACGCGAGATGACGTCGTTTCCCCACTTGGTCAGGCGTTCCTCGGCCTCGATGGCGACGTCCCTGACGTCTTGGTTGGGATGCGCCCGCCCGAGGAAGGCGCCGGCGCCGTAAGCGTCGGCGAGGATCGTGCCTGCGGCTTCTAGAGGTGCCACGGTGTTGGCGTACGTGTGCGTGCCACCGTGAGTGGTGACCCCGTCGACCAGCTGATTCGCCTTTTCGAGGGCGTCGTCAGTGAGGGCGGTGACGGATTGAGCTGTAGATGATTCGTAGTCGTGAAGCATCGAAGCAGGCTACTAGGGGCGGTTCGCCGCATCGATCTCATCGGCCGCTGGGGCGAGTCGGATGATCACCGGGTAGTGATCGGACCCCAGATCAGGGCCAACCTCGCGATCGGTCGTCGTGAGGTCGGCCGAGTGCAGCAAGTGGTCGATCGGGATGCTGGCCACGCCGATGTTGGCCGGCCACGTGGGTTGAATACCGAAACCAGTGCTGGAACTCTCCAACTGGCCCC
The DNA here is from genome assembly GCA_013003395.1 of Acidimicrobiia bacterium. Taxonomy (GTDB): domain Bacteria; phylum Actinomycetota; class Acidimicrobiia; order Spongiisociales; family UBA5794; genus JABDJC01. The sequence goes on along the minus strand of JABDJC010000060.1, from coordinate 3,643 downwards.
GCTTCATGAGATCCCGATAGCGAGCCGACCACGGCGTGGTGTTCAGATCGCCCACGACGACAACTGAGCCTTCCACCTGTGCTGCCATCGTCCCTGTAGCAACGAGCAGAAGCTCGTTCGCTTCTGCCGCCGCCGGCGTCACCGGTGCTTGCGGGTGGATCGCGAGGATCGTCACCGACCCATGGCCCGGGAAGTCGACGGTGAACTGAACGATCTGGTCGCCATCGATGTCGTGACTCTCGACGTTTCTTGCGTCAAGCGCCAGCACCGTGATTCCAAAGCTACGGTCCGGAAGCGGTCCCGCGTAGATCTCGTACGGAAGATCCGCCCTGCGTGCGGCCTCCTCCCATTCGATGCTGCTTTCGACGAGGACGACGACGTCGGCCGGATTGTCCTCGAGCCACGCCATCACTTCGACCCGATTGCGGGCGTCAGCCTGCACGTTGAACGTGATGATCTCCAGCCGCTCGACGCCTTCTGCGGTGGCGGGAGACCCGAAGAACAGGGGAGCGAGCACGAAGGCGTTGGCGGCTGCCATGACGAGGAAGATCCCTCCTCCGGTCCAGCTGACCAAGGTGCCGTAGGCGATGCCGGCCAACAGCAGAATGACGAAGAACTGTGGGCGGAACGACGCCAGGACATCGAAGAGCCACCAACCTCGGCCGAAGAATCCTGCCGCGGAGGCCAGCGAGGCCGGTACTGCGATGACGAGCAACGTGACGGTTGCCAAACCACGACTGACGCTCGAGAAGAGTGAGTTCTTTGCCATCAGTTGCCGTACGCGTAGAAATAGCCGTCGCGAGATCCTACGTAGATCGATCCCTTCCAGATGGCAGGAGTCGACTCGATGCAGCCAGACGAGTGGGGCACGTGCCAGATCCGCCTCGGCGTCGCGGGATCGCTCAGGTCGTACGCCGTCAACGCTCCACCTCCCTCGCAATCGGTGGCGAGAACGAGCGTGTTGTCGACGACCACTGGCGACGACCAGGCTGCGGCACCGATCTCGTCGCGCCAGGTCACCTCGCCGGTCGTCGAATCCACGACAAGCAGCTCTCCCGGGTTGGTCGCGACGTAGAGGAAGCCTTCATAGAGCGCGGGCGTGGCCCAGATACCGCCTCCGGTTCCGTTGCGGTTGGGGACAGCCAGGCTCCACATGATTGGTTCATCGGTTCGCGACGGGTTCAGCTTGATCAGCTGGCCTACTTCAGCGGCGCGGCTGGTCGCCAGATCGATCTCGGCAGAGGCGTACAACATGCCCTCTGCGTCGATCACCAGCGTGGCGTCGATGTCGTCGCCCGCCCAGAAGTCGAAGATGACCTCGGCGTTGCCTGCGGTGACATCGGAGACATCGACTCCGACGATCCTGCCGGCAGAATTGGTGAAGTACGCCACGCCGTTGAACACCGCCACTGAACTCTCGATGCTCTGCTGTCGGCCGACCTGGGCAACCAAGGCGTCGGTGAACGCCGGCATCGAGAACACGACGGCCGGGTCGATGTTGACCGTACCGTCTGCGTTGTACGACCTGTTGAGTTTGATGGCGAAGAACCAACTGTTCTCACCGCCCACGTAGAGCACGTCGTCGACGACCACCGGGTTCGAATCCCAATCGTTGTTCCACATGCCTGCGACCGACGAAGCGTCGAGCGTCCACAGCTCGCGCACCTCGTCGCCCTCCAAGCTGAGGATTCGAAATCTGGGATCACGCGATCCTGCGTAGAGCAGCGGGTAACCATCCGGATCGAGGGTGATCGATCCCTTGATGATGTCGCCCATCGGGAAGTCCGGCCTGGTTCTCCGGCCCGTGGCCGCATCGAGAAAGTGGAGGTTCTTGTCGTACGCACCGAACATGACTTCGGTGACTCCATCCGGGCGCTCCCACACGACGGGTTGGCCCGTCCACCCTGTGCCGCACCAGATCTTCGGCTGACCGCCGACTGAGGACTCGCCGCACATCGCCGAGTCAGGGAATCGCCAGCTGACTTCGGGAGCGACAGGTACGGGCCCCTCTCCGTAATACGTGCGGGAAGGATTGCCTCTGAACATCGTGAGTCCGACGACCTCGCCCCACGGTCCGAACTCGCGTGGAAGCGTGGTTGTGGTCGAAGTACTGGCGGACGAGGTACCGGCGGCCGTCGTGGCCGGGCTGGTCGCGGTGGTTTCGCCGAACACCGCCTCGGTGGTCGACGTGGTGGTGGACGATGTCGGGTCACTTGCGTCGGGCGCGGCCGGTCCGGTCGCGACACAGGCAACGAACAGCAGAGCCAACGGGAGATAGCGAAGCACGGTGGGAAGTGTAGGAACGGCTGGAAGCAACAATTGGATTCCCAGGTACTTCGCCTGCCGCTACCTAGCCTCTCCGCATGTTCTCGAATGTGCGCGACAAGGGTCAGGTCGCGCGATCCTTTTGGCAACGGTTCATCGCCGCGGATCCAGGGCTGCTCGCGGCGGCGATCGCGTTCAATGCGTTCTTCGCGCTCGTGCCATCGGCCTTCGCCTTCTTGACTGCTGCGTCGCTCCTCGGCCGCGACGAAGCCGCTTTCGTTCGAACAGAACAAATCTTGCGAGGAGTGGTCCCGCCCAGCATCGTCGACTTCGTGTTGGTCTTGCTCAGCGACGTTGCTGAGGTTGTCGCCGGACAGCGAGGCGTCATCTTCGTGGTCAGTTTGCTGGCGGCGTTGTACTCGGGCAGTCGTGGTGTCGTCGCGCTTCAGCGAGGCCTGGCGAGGATCGAAGGGCTTGCAGAGCATCGTCGTCGTTGGAGGAGACGTGCTATTGCGATGGGGCTCACGTTGGCAGGCGCAGTCGCTTTCCTGCTCACGGCGTTGCTGCTGATCACCAGCGGCCGCCTGATCGATGTGGCGGTTGAGCTGACCGGTTGGGAGCTGTTGCGCGTCATCCGCGTATGGGTCGGGTTCCCGGCAGCGACCGCCGGGCTGTATCTCTTTCTCTATGCCGTCTATCGGTGGGGACCGCCGCGGCCGTTGCCCGGGGCGCGTTGGAGCGCGATCGTCTCGGCAGTGACCATCATTCTCACGAGTATCGGAATCGGTATCGCGCTGCAGAACATCGACCTGTCCACCACCTTCGGAGTTCTCGGCACCGTCGCCGTTGCACTTGCGTGGCTGTACGTGATCACCGCCGCACTGCTGCTCTCTGCGGCCGCCGTCGGCTTCGGATTCCTGCGGCGCAACGGTGACTCGGCTGCCGGTTTTGATTCGATTTCGACGATCCAGGAGTAAGGTTTGTCGTGCGTCCTCCTCCGTCATGGAAGGAGGCGCACCTTATGAGGAGGCATCAATGAGACGAACCACGAAACTGTTCGCCGTTCTGTTGGCACTGGCGCTCGTAGCCGCCGCCTGCGGTAGCGACGACACAGCCCCGACAACGGCGGCTCCAACGGCCACCGATGCGCCGACCACCACTGACGCGATGATGGACTTCGAGCCCATGTCGATGGAAGCGCCGAACTGTGATTACGGCGGTCGCATCGCTGCGATCGAAGCAGTCGACGAACTCACCGTGCAGTTCACGCTCTGCTCGCCGCAGCCTGCGTTCCAGCAGATCGCTGCGTTCACGCCGTTCGGAATCCAGCCGTCCGAGCATCTCGAGGCGACGGGTGGAGCTCCGCTCGACAACCCGA
>JABDJC010000031.1 GCA_013003395.1 Acidimicrobiia bacterium | reverse complement strand
CCATCAGCGACTCACGTTGTTTCTCTTCTGCCTTGATCACTTCCCAATTGACTAGGACCTCTCCGGCAGTCCCGACCGCGACATCGCCGAAGACGTGCGGATGACGACGCACGAGCTTGCGTCGAACGATCTCAGCAACCTGTTCCACGTCGAAGGCCCCGACCTCGTTGGCGAGCGTCGAGTGGAAGACCACCTGCAGGAGAAGGTCGCCGAGCTCGTCTTCGAATGCGGAGTACGCGACGTAGTCGACCTCGCCACCGGGCGCCTGCGGCGGCAACGCCGTGATGGCGTCCACCGTTTCGTACGCTTCCTCGACGAGGTGTTTCAACAACGAATGATGGGTCTGTTCGGCATCCCAAGGGCATTCACGGCGCAGCGTTCTGTTGGTCGCCACGAGACCGAGCCAACCGACCTCGGCGGCCGGCACGAAGAGGGTCGTCCTGACATCGACTTCAACGGAGGCCACCTCACCGAGCGTCGAACGCTCGACCACCTCGGACGCTGAACCAAGGCCACGCAGGACGACCACGGGGTGATCGTCCTCCAACACTCGGCCCAGAGTTGCCGCGACGTCGCCGAGCAGCACCGGACCATCGACCTGCGTGATCAAGGTCGGCAAATGCAGCGGCATCGGGTCGGGTAGGTTTCTGCCATCGAGGATCTGGGCACCATCGGCTATGGGGTCGACGCCAACTCTGTCGAAGCACAGATCGAGAAACGACTCCGCCGCCAGTACCCGGAGCTCCAGACCACCGTCGCGAGCGAGCTGTCGCAACGCCGTGACCGACCGTTCACCAACAAGGGGTGAGCCCGGTACCGCGTACACGACGTCGGCGTCGTTGGCTGCCATCGAGATCACTCGCTGTGCCAGCGACTCGTACACGGTTTCGAAGTCGTCAGACGACTCGTAGAGGTCGTCGCCGCTACTGATGGAACGCATCTCTGCAAGTTCGACCGCGGCTGGATGGTGCGCAGTGCGGACGAGAACGTCAACAAGCGGATCGAGCAGTGCGCCGCGGCTCTCTGCGGAGACTCGGTCCAGGCCGGCAGGGCCAAGACCGACAACGGTGATCACTCTTGCGGCGGAACGATGGCGAACGCGTCTTCAGACCACGTACCGACTCTCGGGTCCAACTCGACCACGACCCCTTCGAGCGCAGCGGCCAACCAAGCACTCCACAGCCCGTCGACGGCCGGAGGGAACACGGTCCCTTCGATGTCGTCTGCCACTTCGTCGAACGTCGGCGTGGTTCGGTCGTCGACGATCATCGCGTGGAACCCGAAATCGGACTGGACCGGCCCCGTGAGTTCGCCGATCGGGGCCGTCATGGCTGCGGCGGCAAACGGGTCGACGAACGACGCCGCAAAGGCGGGACACGGCAACACTCCGCCGGGGCTCGCCGTGTCCAAAGAGACCTCGTCGGCCACGGCCGAGAAGTCCTCGCCGGACTCCAATCGGTCCAACACTTCTTCGATCTCCGGCTCCGTCGCCACGAGAACATGACGGACACAAACCTGTGTCACCGCCGACGGCGCATCCGTGTAGATCTGCTCGATCTCTCGTGCAGCGAGCGCTTCTACCGCTGATTCACGGATGAGGAAAGAGGTTGCGAAAGCCCGCTCGTATCCCGTGTCCATGTCCGGATTTCCGACGTCGCCGACGGCACTTCGAGTGCGAAAGTCCTCGATCGCGCCGGCTTCGGCCTCGCTCAGGTTGGCCAGCCGTTCGTCGATCTCGGCTTCGGAGATCACCACGTTCAGCTCACTGCGCAACTTGCTGCGCACCGCTTCCTGGATGATGAGATTCGACAGATCGGTGCGGAATTGATCGTTGAACGTAATGGCATCCCCTTGATACGACGTGCGCAGCAAGGCAATGTCGTCGTCGGTGATGTCGGTACCGTCGACGGTGGCCAATACGGTCGCATTGGAGGAACAGGCTGTCGCCACGAGTGCGAATGCCGCTAAAAGCAGGGCGAAAGACTTCACGAGGTCTCCTCAGGGATCTGGGGCGGCCACATTGTACGGATGAATTCGTACAACCCGGCCACGAGGTCCCCACGGGGAGCCGGAAGGAACAGGACTCGGTCCCGCAAGACGGCTCGGCGAGCGAGACGTTGCAGCCGCACCTCCTGCGAGGTCGCCAGGCGCACCGGTGACATCCTGACCTCGTGGCGGACCTTCACGATCTCGGTGAGGCCCACCCGAATCGCTTCGACGCGCAGTCGCGCAAGGTCGATTAGCGCTTCGGCCGGTGGCGGCAACGCCCCGTACCGATCGATCCATTCGGCAACCACGTCGTCGACGTCGGCATGGGTGTGGGCCACAGCGAGTCTCCGGTATGCCTCGAGCCGGCTCGTCGGCGTGGCCACATATTCTTCTGGCAGGTGGGCGTCGATGGGAAGATCTATCCGAATCTCCGGCGCCTCTTCTTCTTCGACCCGTTCGCCCTTGAGCTCTTGAACGGCGTTGGCGACGAGATCGACGTAGAGGTCGAACCCGACCGCGGCGATATGACCGGACTGGACCTCGCTGAGCATGCTTCCCGCACCTCGTATCTCGAGGTCGCGCATCGCCAGATGGAACCCAGAACCCAGATCCGAGTGCTCCCCGATGGCCTCGAGACGCCGATAGGCGTCCTCGCTCAACGTTTCATCGGCTGGATGCATCAGATAGGCATATGCGCGTTGCGACGAGCGACCAACCCGGCCCCGCAACTGATACAGCTGGGCGAGACCCAGCCGGTCGGCTCGCTCGACGATGAGCGTGTTCACCTGCGGAAGATCGAGGCCGGACTCGATGATCGTCGTCGCCACCAGTACGTCGTAGTCGCCGTTCCAGAAGTCGAACATCACTTGTTCGAGCTGACCCTCGCTCATCCGACCGTGGGCGACGGCGTACCTGGCGTCGGGAACGAGTCGCTTCAATCGGGCAACGGCATGGTCTATGGACTGAATCCGATTGTGCACGTAGAAGACTTGACCCTCTCGCAACAGTTCGCGACGGACTGCAGCGCTGATCGTCTGTTCGTCGAACGGTCCGACGTAGGTCAGTATCGGGTGCCGGTCTTCTGGCGGGGTCCGAATGTGACTCACCTCACGAACACCGGTGAGCGCCATCTCGAGGGTTCTGGGGATCGGGGTTGCCGTCAAGGTGAGCACGTCCACTGACGTCCGCAGCTTCTTGAGCGCGTCCTTGGCGGTCACCCCAAATCGTTGCTCTTCATCCACCACGACGAGGCCCAGGTCCTTGAACACGATGTCCTGTGACAACAGTCGGTGCGTCCCGACTACGACGTCGACGGTGCCGTCGGCCAAACCGGCGACCACCTCCCGCTGTTGCTTCGGCGTCAGAAACCTGCTGAGTACCTCAACCCGAGTTGGATATGGGGCGAATCGCTCGCTGAACGTCGCGTGATGCTGCTGCGCGAGCAGGGTCGTCGGAACCAGCACCGCTACCTGTTTTCCATCCTGAACGGCCTTGAACGCTCCACGCAATGCGACCTCGGTCTTGCCGAACCCGACGTCGCCGAACACCAGTCGATCCATGGGTGCCGCGGCCTGCATGTCCACCTTCATCTGTTCGATGGCCTGGAGTTGGTCTGGCGTCTCCTCGAAGGGGAACGACGCCTCGAACTCCTGCTGCCAAGGGGTGTCCGCAGCGAACGCGTGGCCGACGGCGGCCGCGCGTCGCTTGTGTAGTTCGACCACTTGTTCGGCGACGATCGCGATCTCTTTGCGCACCTTCGCTCTGGTGGTGGACCAATCGGTTCCGCCCATGCGAGACAGCCGCGGAGTTTCGCCTCCGGTGTACTTGGTGACGGCCTCCAACTGGTCGGTCGGCACGTAGAGCTTGTCGCCCTTGAGGTAGGAGAGCAACAGATAATCACGCTCGGTGCCGGCCATCTCCTGGTGCACGAGACCTTCGAATCGACCGATCCCGTGATGGCGGTGCACCACGAAGTCGCCCACTTCGAGGTCCCGGTACGCCTCCTCCGTTCCGACTGCTTTGCGAGCGCTCGGACGACGATGCGAACGACGCCGACCCGCTATCTCTCGTTCGCCGAGCACCGCGATGCCAAGCTCGGGCATGACGAAGCCGGCATGGATACCGGTCGAAAGCGCGACCGACCCCTTCTCTGGCGTCTGCTCCACCACGGGAAGCGTGAGGCCATGCTCGCCGAGCAATCTCACGACACGAGCGGCCGCAGCCTCTCCGTCCATGGCGACGACGACATCGATGCCCGAGGCAATCAGTTTGTTCAGGCCGAGGGCCACCGACTCCGGGTCTCCGGGGGCAGCATCCAGGCTCCTGACGGCGATTGCCTCCTCACCGGGCCGTGCCGCCATCGGCGGAGCCGAGAGGTGGTCAATCTCTGCGATGGCATCCGCCCACTCCAGATACAGACTGGGATGTTCACCCGCCTCGGGCGCCCCCTCTCCCCACGTCGATGCCAACGCTGCCGCGAGTTGTGCTTCTTCGTCGACGAGTTCGAGACTGCGGGCTGCAGCGCGCACTGGATCGAGCACGGCAATCGAGACGTCTCGAGGAGCGAGATCCAGCAGATGTGTTTCCGGCGTCAGCCACGGGAGCCACGACTCGATGCCTTGGAACATCACGCCCTCCGCGATACGGTCCCATGAGGCTGCCGCCCACGGCTGCGTCGCCCGCAACTCTTCAGCAATCTGGCGCTCCCGTTCTGCAGGTCGGAACTCTCGAGCCGGGTACGCCACGAGACGCTCGGTAGCTCCCACGGAGCGCTGGGATGCCAGCGAGAAGTCTTGGAGTTCCTCGACCTCATCACCCCAGAAGTCCAGCCTCACAGGAGTGTCTGCCTGTGCGGGGTACACGTCGATGATTCCACCACGGACCGCGAACTCGCCCCGCGCCTCTACCCGGTCGGTGCGGTGATACCCAAGGGCGACAAGCTGGCCAACCATCACATCGAAGCCGCGGTCGTCCCCGACTTCGACGGTCAAGGGCTCCATGGAGGAAGGACTAACGCGTTGTGTCACCGACCGAACCGAGGCAATCACGACCGTCTGGGGCCCGCCGGTGGTCAGTTGATGCAGCGCTTCTGCCCGATGAGCCATCGTTGCGACGTTGGGAGAAACGTGTTCGAACGGCAACGTTTCCCACGCAGGCAGGAGGTACACCGAATCGAGAAACAACCCGACGTCGTCAGCCAGATCTTCCGCGTCACGTTCGGCGGGCACCACCACCAGCGTGGCTGCTTCGGCGTGGGCCGCGATGCCGGCAATGACAAACGCCCGAGCTTCTGGAGGCACGACGACGCGTCCCGAAGGAAGATGTTCGGGATCCCAACGGGCGACGAGCGACGACAGGGGGGCGGTCACGGAACGTGCATCGTACCCAACCCAACCCACCAACGAATCAGAGCGATGTCAGACCGGCGAGCGATGGAACCAGTCGACAGCTTCCATGAGCAGGTCATGGCCCGCTCGCAGCGCCGCCTCGGAATGCGACGGGTTGGCGCCCATGTCGGCTCCTGCCACGATCGCCGCATCCAGATACTCGATCAGTGCATCGCGGACGGTAGCGACGGCATCGTCGTGCTTGGTCAACTCGAGTATGCCCGTGCGGTTGAGCTTCCACACGATTTCTGGGGGATGCCCCGCGACGCAGGCAACCCGGTTGAGCACCGTAGGGAACATCCAGCGAACTCGACGGAGGTACGGCCACAACTCGGCGTCGCTGCGGTCGATGACCCCGCGACGAATGTCGGACGCGTGGTCCGCGAGGCGTTCGATGTCTCTCTTGTCCCTGTCACGCATCTCGCCCTCGGTGGAAGGCACTGAAGGTGGTTTTTCGCCAACCAACACCTGGTACGTGCCCTCGAGCAAAGTCCACTCTTCGGGGAGTTCCAGTGAGTTGACGACGATGAGCTGGAGCATGGTGTCGCCGGGCGGTGAACCCACCGAATCGAACAGCTGCCTCCGCACCTCCCACACGTTCTCCAGCCCGCCGGGGCGGTATACGTGAAGGTCGAGATCGGATAGCCCCGGGATGAAGTCGTAAGGCCCGTCCCACGGCTTGACTGCTGAACCCTTCCACAGGATCGACTCCGCGTCCGGGTAGGCAGCTGACAGGACGTCGGCTGCCCGTCTGGCGTAGTCAGACAGTGCAATTCGCAGCTCGTTCATGGGCTCTTCCGAACGTTTGGGAGCGAACGTTGGATGAAACCGTAGTCGGCGTACCACTGAATCAACCGACCAAAGAGCTGGTGCGGCGGCCGGTACGCCATGCCGAGGGCTTCTTCCGATTTCTTGGCGTCGAACCGATGTCCGTGCAACACGGTGTCGAGCATCTCGGCACACAGCGTTGATGATCGGCTGAATCGCTCTTTGAACCGCAACGGCGGGAGCAGCCCCTTCACCAGGGCTCGCGGAATCGGCACGGACAGGTGTCGGGCGCCGGTGATGGCTCTGACGTTTTGCAGCACCTCTGACAAGACCATGGTCGCTCCATTGATGAGGTAGCGCTCCTGATCGACGCCGGAACGCTCCGCGAGCAGGTGGGCGGTCGAGCAATCGTCGATGTCGACAACGCTCACATGCACGTCGACTGAGGGGACGAGCCGAGCATTGAGCGCGGCGAGAACCAGCTGCGCCGATCCGGTGGTGCGGCCGGGGCCCTGGACGGAGGACGGATTGACGACCACCAATTCGACGCCGAGAACCTTGGCACGATCGCTCACCGCCTTTTCTGCTTCGAATTTGGACTTCTCGTACTCCGACAAGAACCAGCCGCGATGCACGGTGGCCTCTGTCGCCACCACTCCTCGGGGCTCGCCGATCGTTGCCGCGGACGACGTGTACACCACCCTCCGGACACCTGCTGCGGAAGCTGCGTCGAGCACGTTGAGGGACCCGCCGACGTTGACGCGCCACATGTCAGATGGGTCGTCGAGGCACATCGCGTTCACGCCGGCGGCGTGGAACACGGTTGAACAATCGGCCATGCCTGTGCGCAGAACCTCTGGCTCGAACAGATGGCCAACCACCGGCTCAGCCCCTGTTGCTGCCACTACCTGGGCGCCGGTGCGATCTCGCGTCAGGGCACGCACCTGGCGCCCCTCGTTGGCCAGCGCCGCCAGGATTCCGCCACCGACAAAGCCGGTCCCTCCTGTGACGAACACTCGGTCCGACAATTCAGACGGAGTTTCGTTCGAGGCGGAATACGCGTTGGTAGCGAACGAAGTATTCGTAGCCAGACAGCAACGTCACCACGACGGCGAGGATCATGAAGTACTCATCGAGGTACAACGGCCCCCACTGA
>JABDJC010000026.1 GCA_013003395.1 Acidimicrobiia bacterium | reverse complement strand
GGGCTGTGGTTGAGTTGGTGGCCGAGAACGGCTTCCGTGGTGCGTCGATGGCTGCGATCGCAGCGCATGCCGGCGTTGCCACGGGTACTGCCTACGTGCACTACTCGTCGAAGGACGAGTTGGTCGTTGCCGCGTACGTAGAGGTGAAAGCGGCGCTGGGTGTGGCTGGTGTCGAGGCGATCAAGGAGGCTTCGGCGGTCGAGGACGTGTTCCGTTCGCTGTGGAACGCGATGTATCGCCATCTCGCGGCGGACCCGGTGCAAGCCCGGTTTCTCGTCCAGGTGCAGGCGTCACCCTATGCGGCGCGTGCACACGAGGCCGCGCTTGGACAGGACGCGCTGGCAGACCATCCCGCGCTTGCGGTCCTGTTCAAAGAACTCGTCGATCTCCCACCCGTGCTGCTCTACGACCTGGGGTTGGGACCGGCGATCCGGCTTGCGGCCGGCGACGGTCTGTCGTTATCGGACGACGAGCTGGACGAGGTCGCGGCCGCATGCTGGAGAGCAGTGAGCGGTCGCTGAGCTGCTGGGTTTCCGTCGAGCGTGCTTCCGTGCACCCATGCGGTTCGATTGAGCACGCTCGACAGGCGCCCTCGCGACCCGCTTTCGTCGAGTGTGCTTCCGTGCACCTATGCGGTTCGTTTAGGCACGCTCGACAGCAGGGGTCTTGAACCGTGCCCGCCAGTTGGCCATGTTCGAGGCGTGAACCCTGTTCGATTCGCTCTCTCGGACATTGCTCGTCGGCAGCACGGCGTCATCACGCTGCGACAAGCGATGGACCTCGGGGTGAGTCGGCGGTTCGTGCAGCGACGATTGGAGTCCGGTGAGTGGCGCAGGATCTCGATCGGCGTTTTCGCAGTTGCAGGATCGCCTGACACCGCCCACCAACGACATGTGGCGGCTGTCCTCAGTCGACCCGACTCGTTCGTCAGTGGCCGAAGTGCGGCTTGGATGCTCGATATCGGTGGAACCCAGTGTCAGCAGTTGCCCGAGATAACCGTCCCCTACTCGGCAAGCGCTCGAAGCTCGATCGCAAAGGTCCATCGCTCCTTTCACCATCGAGCGATTCGAACCACGACCGTTGGCGGGATTCCATGCGCGGCACCTCCAGAAACGGTGTTCCGGATGTCTGAGTACGTTGGGTCGGTCCGCTTGGCTCGAATGGTCGACGAGTTGCTCTTGTCTGACGCAGCTAGCGCTGAGGAGCTTGGCGACATCTATCTACGGCATCAAGGCGAGCGCATGCGGGGGATGGCCAAGCTACGGCCAATTCTCCTCGAAAGACTCGAGGGAGCGTTCGTCCCTACTGAGAGCGAGTTGGAGGCGCTGGCTGATGCCGTCTTCGGAACCGAATCGATGCCCACGATGCTGCGCCAGCAACCGATGCCCTGGGCGCCCAAGGCAGGTCGCTTTGATCGCATGGTCCCTGAATGGCGTTTGATCATCGAGCTCGACGGACGCACCTGGCACGCGAGGACGGCGGCGTTCGAAAACGATCGAGAGAGGGACAATGCTGCCCTCCGCAATGGATATCGGACGGTCCGCTTGACCTGGCAGATGCTGAAGGAACGGCCGGGCTACTGCCGGAACCTGATCATGGATGTCGGGCGGCAATTCGATGCACAACTCGAGCGTGCTTGATTCAACCCATACGGTTCGTTGAAGCACGCTCGACGACCGGCTTCGAGACCTGCGTCTGTCGAGCGTGCCTATTCCGACCCATACGGTGCGTTTAAGCACACTCGACTTGGTGGGAAACAGAAAAGGGGGCGCCGGGCATGGCGCCCCCTCATCTACAAACGGCTCTGGTCCTATTCGGTCACGTGTGCGTCATCGTCGTGGAGGCCGCTCGATGTCCCGCCCGGATAGCCAGCGGCATTGCCGGAGGTTGACGTGCCGGATGGTGAACCCGGAACGATCTTCCCCTTCACGCCGTTGACCGGCTCCGTCGAGTACGCATAGGTCAGCGTGGCGTAGGCCACTGCATCGGTGTTCACATCGAATGCGGCCAGGTTGATGTTGTCGAACGTGTCGCATGCCAGGTGATAGCAAGGGTCGTACTGGTTCCCTGCAATCCCACCCCAGATGAGCGCTTCGGCGTCGGTCTTGATGCCTTCGGCGCCTGTGAACAGACCTCCTGCTGGGATCCCTACGGCAATGAACGGCCCATAGTCGGAACGACCAGAGAAGTCGGTGCCTTTCCACGAGTTACCGGTCGAGGCGTAGTAGCCCTCGAACAGCTTCTCGATGGCCGCCGACCCCGGAGGGCCGGCCGGTGCGCCGACAGCGTCCGAGTCGTCACCGTCGTACACGAAGAACACATGGTTCGGAGACCCGATCATGTCGAAGTTCAGGTACATCGCGATGCGGTCTCTATCGACCTGGCTCAGGTTGTTGACGTAATGGTTCGAACCCACCAAACCGGACTCTTCTGCTCCCCACAAGACGAAGCGAAGCTTGTTCACTCCCGGAACCTTGGCGATGTTCTGAGCCGTCTCCAAGATGGCTGCCGAACCCGTGCCGTTGTCCTGGAGGCCAGGTCCTGCATTCACCGAGTCGAGATGGGCGCCGATCATGACGACGTTGTTCGGATCGCCCCACGTTGTCTCGGCGATGATGTTCGACGTCGTCGCCATTCCGCGGAATGTGTCGGTCTTGAGTCGCATGATCAGGCCTGGCGTTGCTGCGAGAGCTTGGCCTACCGCCTGTGTGACCGCGGTGACAGAAATGTCGAGCGTGAATGTGCTGCTCAGGGTTCCGTTCAACGTCCCGGCTACGTTGTTGTAGATCACCACACCAGATGCGCCGGCCGCATGCGCGTTCGTTGCTTTGAGCGCGAACGTGCACGAACCACGACTGATCAACGCGATGTCGCCTACCGGGAAGCCGGCGAAGTCCGCCGCGTTGCAGCCAGTGATCACCGGCAAGGTACTGACTGGCGCCGTGTGGTCACCACTTCCGGAGTAGGACATGATGTTGTTGACGATGGGTCCGACCGGAGGAGGCGCGATCTGTTCGAGGATCGCCGGCGTAAGCGAGATGAACGTCTGGAAGTCGAACTCCTGCACGGTCACGTTGAGTCCGGCAGCTGCGAAAACGCCGGCGGCGTATGCAGCCGAAGCGTCGTAGCCAGGAGTTCCGGATGTCCGGATTCCGTTGTTGGCGTCTGCGATCGCCTGGAAAGCAGCCTGGTGCTCGCGGGCGCCGTCGAGGGTGACGCATTCGAGGAGCTTCTTGTACGTGTTGTTGGCTCTCGTGTCGCACGCTGTCGATGCTGCGCCGGCGGTTGATATGGGTAAGAGCGATAGGACCAAAGTGAATGCCGCGAGTGTGGCAAATCGTCTTCTCATCTGGATCCTTGTCTGTATGGGGCCCGCGATTCTGGAGCCACCTGGTCGCGGAAATGTACCGATGGGAGGCTCCCTGGAGACGGGAAATCGTGTCTTTTCTTGAGAGACTTTTCCGAGCCAGTCGTGAGTCGTCTCCACGCGTCGAGCGTGCTTGTTTGAACCCACACGGTTCGTTTAAGCACACTCGACGGACCGACGCCGGCTCAGTCGCCGATGTCGAACACGACCGTCTGCAGGTCGGTGAACTCTTCGATCCTGCCGCGGCCCCAACCGGTGTCCGTGCCGGCAGCCCCGCCGAAGGGTTGGAAGGTCTCCCAGAAATCTGTGGAATCGTTGACCACCACAGTTCCGCTGCGAATCCGATCGGCGTACCAGAACGCCTTCGCCAGATTGCGGGTGAACACCGCTGCTTGCAGCCCGAGGCGGCTGCGGTTGGCGACTTCGATGGCCTCTGCATCTGACGCGACGGTGAGAATCGGCAGCACAGGTCCGAAGGACTCCTCAACCGACACCTGAGATTGTTCGGGAACGCCGTCGACGATCGTGAAGTCGTAATACAGATCGGTTGGATAGCCGCTGGCACGGCCGCCCCCTACGAGAATCTCTGCACCTCGTTCTGCGGCGTCGGCGAGATGTCGGTCCATCTTGGCTGCCGTGGCCTCGTTGTTGAGCGGTCCCATGTTCGTGGCCTCGTCGAACGGATCGCCAAGCCGCACCGCCTTCGCCGCCTCAACCGAACGTTCGACGAACTCGTCGTGGACTTCGTCGAGGACGATCACCCTCTCGGTGGCACAGCACACCTGGCCCGCGTTGTAATAGGCTCCGTACACCGCCGCCGTTGCGGCGGCCGCGACATCGGCGTCGCTCGTGACGATCGTCGGACCGTTTCCCGACATCTCCATGATCGAGCGTTTGATGCCCATCTGCGACAAGATCCGCTTGCCTGTCGCAGACGAGCCTGTGAAGCCGATGGCGTCGACACCATCGTGTGTGA
>JABDJC010000004.1 GCA_013003395.1 Acidimicrobiia bacterium | reverse complement strand
CAGCGTGTCGTCGCTCGAGCTCGCCATCGCCTTCCACATGGGCACCTGGTAGGCGTCGACGAACAGCTGCCGAGCCATGGTCTGCGCGAAGTCTCCGTTGGGCTGCTCGACGAGGAGTGCGTTGGAGTATTGGCGATCGGTTCGATCGAAGGCCAATCGATCTTCCGTCCATCCATCGCCGAGAAGTTCCGCTGCGTACTGCAACAGATAACGCGCAACGCCCAAGTGGTCGAGGGCGATGTTGCCGAGTGCGATGTCCTCCTCGAGCTCTGGACCGCGAGAGATCCACTCGCCGAGACGCTGGGCAAGCACCAGATTGTCGTCAGCGTGCCGAAGCACGTAGGTCGCGAGGCGGTCGGTCGTCACCATCATCAGATGTGTCCAACCTCGTCTGGAATGTCGTAGAAGGTCGGGTGGCGATACGGCTTGTCCGTGGAGGGCTCGAACAATTCGTCTGCCGAGTCTGGATCGGAAGCGACAATCGCCGTGGAGGGAACCACCCAAAGTGAAGTGCCTTCGACGCGCCGCGTGTATACGTCACGCGCGTTTTGGAGTGCCGTCTCGGCATCGGGAGCGTGCAGGCTTCCTGCGTGGCCGTGGGAGAGACCACGACGTTGCCTGACAAACACCTCCCACAGCGGCCATCCGTGACCTTGGCTCGATCGTGGTGCAGGTGAGTCGTCGGCAGGCTTCTCGCCTGGAGCGGTGTGGATTTCGTACGGCATCACGCCACCGCCGATCGGCTCGAGTGCTTATCGGCGTATGCAGCAGCGGCCGCTCGGACCCACTCGCCTTCGTCCCATGCCCGTCGCTTGTTCTCGATGCGCTCACGATTGAGCGGACCATTGCCTTTGACCACAGCCCAGAATTCGTCCCAGTCGATCTCGCCGAAGTCGTAGTGCTGCCGCTCCTCGTTCCATCTGAGGTCAGGGTCTGGAATCTGCAACCCCAAGAACTCCGCTTGTGGCACGGTCATGTCGACGAACTGTTGCCGCAGGTCGTCGTTCGACATCCGCTTGATGTTCCATGCGGTCGATTGTGCCGAATGCGTCGAGTCTGCGTCGTGCGGACCGAACATCATCAGCGACGGCCACCACCACCGGTCGAGAGCATCTTGCGCCATGGCCTTCTGGTCGTCCGAGCCGCGACACAGTGTGAGCATGATCTCGTACCCCTGCCGTTGGTGAAAGCTCTCCTCTTTGCAGATGCGCACCATTGCTCTGGCATATGGGCCGTAGGAGCAGCGGGTCAACATGAGCTGATTGGTGATCGCGGCGCCGTCGACGAGCCAACCGACAGCACCGACATCGGCCCAGGTCAGAGTTGGATAGTTGAAGATGGACGAATACTTGTGTCGACCAGCATGAAGGAGATCCATCATCTCGTGTCGCGAGATGCCCAGCGTCTCGGCCGCCGAGTAGAGGTACAGGCCGTGCCCGGCCTCGTCTTGCACCTTCGCCATCAGAATTGCCTTGCGTTTGAGGGTCGGGGCTCGACTGATCCAATTGCCCTCGGGCTGCATGCCGATGATTTCGCTGTGGGCGTGCTGCGCGATCTGACGGATCAAGGTCTTTCGATACCCATCCGGCATCCAATCCTTCGGCTCGACCTTGTGGTCGGCCTCGATCAGGGCATCGAATCGTTGTTCACCGTTCATGGCGCTCCCGGCTGGCGGTGACGCCATGGTAGCAAACGAACGTTCGTTTGGGTCGATCGCCGGATGGTCGCATGGCGCGACCTCACGTCGTCGCGGGATCGACTCCGTCTGGCCACTCCTGGGCGTCGGTGGACCTGGTTTGTTGCTTGGTGAGGTACGTCGCCGCCTCGGTCCGACGACTCATGCCCATCTTCGACAAGAGGTTCGACACATAGTTCTTGACCGTCTTTTCTGCGAGGAACATCTCCTCGGCTATCTGTCGATTGGTCTTGCCTTCTGCCACCAGATCGAGAATCGACCGCTCTCGATCGGTCAGCCGAGACAGCACGGGGTCCTCTGACTTGCCGTCGCGGAGGCGCCGGAAGAGCTGCTCGGTCATGGTGGTGTCGAGGAGCGATTCACCCTCGCCCACCCTACGAATCGCACCCAGCAGGTCAGTAGAGTTGACTTTCTTCAACACGAATCCGCTCGCTCCAGCCATGATGGCCGACATCAACGCCTCTTCGTCGGCGAAGCTGGTCAACATCAACACCTTCACGTCTGGGAAACGCGAGCGGATGTCTCGGCACGCTTCGACGCCGGAGCCGTCGGGGAGGCGCACATCCAGGACCACGACCTCGGGCGAGTCGAGTCCGACGCGTTTCACGGCTTCTTCGACCGTCCCGGCCTCGCCGACGACTTCGAAGTCTTCGACGGTCTCGACCAAGGCTCTGATGCCTTGCCTCACGATCTCATGGTCATCGACAAGCAGAATTCGCATGGTGGCAGGCTACCTCTCCCCTAGCCTGCTGAACATGCCATTCCCGACCAACGAAGTTTTCTCCGATCTCATCCAACGAGCCTCAGCCGTCACCGACCACGTCGGGCTACGTTCGGCACTGCTCGAGGTCGTTGACCTGGCCCGCACCGCAACCGGCGCATCGTATGGTGCTCTCGGTGTGCTCGGCTCCTATGGAATGCTCTCGGATTTCCTGTATGTGGGCATGGACCCAGACCAAGCAGAGCAGATCGGCCAGCTGCCGATCGGGAAAGGCGTGCTGGGCACGCTCATCAAGCATCCAACACCGATCGTGGTTCCAGACATCATGGAACACCACGACTTCTCGGGTTTTCCAGCCAATCATCCTCCGATGCACACGTTTCTCGGAGTGCCCGTCCGAACCGGCGCCGAGATCTACGGAAATCTGTACTTGACGGAGAAGCCTGGAGGCTTCACTCCCGAAGACATGGCCACCGCCCAAGCACTGGGCGCCATCGCCGGAGGCGTCGTGTCATCGGTACTTCTCCACGATCGACTTGCGGAACTCGCCGTCCTCGACGACAGGGAACGCATTGCCCGAGACCTCCACGACTCAGTGATTCAAGATCTCTTCGCCACAGGGCTGTCGCTGCAGGCGTTGACCATGGGCTCACAACTCGAGCCTGCGACCAAAGACCGGGTCAACGATGCCGTTGACCGCATCGATGCGGCAATCGACACCCTCAGAACCTTCATCTTCAACCTGAGGCGAGCGCCGGTGGCTTCGCCTGCCGCGGCGCTCGCTGATTCCATTCGGGGTCTCTGCACCAACGGCCAGCAGGCCTCGATCAGCATCCAGGCGCTCGAGACCCTCGACGCGGAACATTTTGATGCCATCTCGGGCGCGGTACGCGAAGCGGCGTCGAACTCCTGTCGCCATTCCGGGAGTGACACGCTGGTGGTGCGGGCCACCGCGTCAGAGTCCGAGATGATCGTCGAGGTCATCGACCACGGCGTCGGTTTCGACGTGGATCACCCGAGCGGTGGCATGGGACTGGCCAACATCACTTCGCGCATGGAGGAAGTGGGCGGCACCGTCGCCGTGAGCAGCGAGTCCGGCCAGGGCACCGTCGTGACGCTCACGCTCCCGATCAGAGATTCGTAGCAAGCAGGTCTGCCTCGATCGCTTCTTTGAAGCGAGACAGGATGTGGCGAACCGTCATCTCCGCGACCCGATGCATACCGGCAGCGTCGAGCAAACGACCTGCCTTCGCCAAAGGCGGCTGGTAGCGCCCTCTGAATTGGACGTGGGTCAAGCCATCTGAAATCGAATGCAGGGCAATCTCGGCGGTCATCGCCGGTATCAAGGTCGACGCGCTCTTCGAGGTCCATTCGAGCGGCAATGAGACGCTGTCGACGCCGACGATCGTGTCGCCAAGCGTCAGATCAACCGCAACCGATGGCCAGCCCCTACCTGGCCCGACGACAATCTCGTCGCCTCGCTCCATTGCACGCTCGATCCACGCTACGAGATCGACTTGATGCGCTTCCATGCTCTGCAGCACGGCGTCAAACGAGGCCTCTACTTCTATGAAATCCTGGATGAACATCACAACCGCCCTGGTCGGAGACGGGCGCCGAGGCCGAGGCCCGATGATCTTCCGGTGATGTAGTCCACGTCGATGATCACCACTTCTGGTTCGAGTATCGACGGCGCGGGAGCTCGGAAAGGGTCTTCCCGCTGCGAGTGGTACTTCAGGTACAGCTCGTCGATGACCTCACTCCGCTCGTCTGGCAAGATCGAGCGACGCGGCGTGCCCCACGCAACGACGCTGGTCCACGCCTTCGAGTCCTGGTCCTCGGTGCACGCTTCGAAACACACCCGGTTCCCTGAGCGAAGCGCTGAGAGCCGTCGCCCGGCACCGGTGCGGAACGAGATCGTAGGTACCTTTGCTACAAATGAGACAGGCGTCACATACGGCTCACCTTCGCTCACGAGAGCCAAATGGCCGACGCTCGACGCTGCCAATTCCGCCCAACACCGCTCCTGCGGCAGTTCGTCAACCATTGCTTCTCCTGGTCGTCTGCAGACAGTCGACCAGATCAGGGGGGACGAAACTAGGGACCGTGGTCCGAGAAGTGAGAGTCGTTTGGCCCGGAAAAGGCTACGACTCGAGGGCGATGCGGAGCTCCTCGGGGAACCGCGCCGGCTTGCCTGCGACGTCCGTGATTGCCGCTCGCAGGCGAAGTTCGGCCACCATCTCACCGTCGCGGTACATGCGTTGATGCCAGCGGGACGAGGCACGACGGTTCTCGACCACCGCCGTCTCGACGACAACTCGATCACCATGAATCACTGGCGCCATGAAGTCGACTTCGATCTGGGAAACCACGATGCGGAACCCCATCTCATTCAACCTGCCGAGGCCGAACCCGACGGACTCCAGGAACTCGATCCGTGCGGTTTCGAAGTAGGCGACGTAGATGGTGTGGTTGAGATGATCGTACGGATCCAGCTCATAGAAGCGAACCTTGATCTCGGTCCGATGGGGATCAGGCGGCGCCGTGTTCGTCATATCCGTTCGATGACCATCGCTATGCCTTGGCCGACCCCGATGCACTGCGTCACCAGTGCGTACCGTCCTTCACGTCGCTCCAGCTCGTGGAGTGCCGTGGTCACGAGCCTTGCACCCGTCATGCCCAGCGGGTGGCCAAGCGCAATCGCGCCACCATTGGGATTCACGTGCTCTGCATCGTCGGGCAGCCCCAGCTCACTCAGGACCGCAACGGATTGCGAGGCAAAGGCCTCATTCACCTCGATGACGTCCATGTCGGCGATGTCTAGGCCGTGGCGTTCGAGCAGCTTGCGGGTGGCCGGGACCGGACCCATACCCATAACTCTGGGAGCTACGCCCGCCGTCGCCATTCCGACGACTCGAGCTCTCGGCGTCAGCCCGTGTACCGCTGCTCCGTGTTCGGACGCAACCACCAGAGCACATGCAGCGTCGTTGATTCCTGACGCATTGCCTGCAGTGACCGTGCCTCCGGGGTAGATCGACGACAACTTGGCCAGCGCCTCGAATGTGGACCCCGGACGAGGGTGCTCGTCGGTGTCCACGATCTTCGGATCGGCCTTCCGGTGTGGCACGACAACCTCGACGATCTCTTCTGCGAGGCGGCCGGATTCGATGGCCGCCGCAGCACGCTGTTGTGAGCGCAGCGCAAAGCGATCTTGCCGTTCCCGTTCCACGGCGTAGTCGGTGGCGACATTCTCAGCCGTCTCTGGCATCTCATCGACTCCCCACCACTCCCTCATCTTCGGGTTGACGAATCTCCAGCCGATCGTCGTGTCGTAGGTCTCGGCGTTCCTCGCGAACGCTGCGGTGGGTTTTGCCATGACAAACGGTGCACGCGACATGGATTCGACGCCGCCGGCGATGGTGAGGTCTGCCTCACCGACCTTGATGGCGCGAGCTGCGAGTCCAACCGCTTCCATGCCCGATCCGCAAAGCCGATTGATCGTGGCGGCCGGCACCGCGCTTGGGAGCCCGGCGAGGAGAACAGCCATCCGAGCGACGTTGCGGTTGTCCTCGCCTGCTCCGTTGGCGCATCCATAGAAGACCTCGTCGACTCGTTCCCAATCGACGCCGCGGTTGCGGCTGACCAGCGCCTCGATCGGAATCGCTGCGAGGTCATCGGTGCGGACCGACGACAAAGCCCCTCCATACCGACCGATCGGCGTACGAATGGCATCGCACAGGAACGCATCGGTCACGGCAGTCCTCCTTGTCGGTTCGCCAATACTACGAAACCAAAGAGTCGCCACTCGCAACGCGCCGACGCACGAGTGGGGACACGCGGTAGCGAGGCTCTTGATAGAACTCGTGCAGGTTGCCGACGACGTCGGCAACCCAACCGGGACCAATCTTGTCTCCCCATGCCAGCGGTCCGATCGGGTAACCAAAGCCGAGCCGCATGGCCGCGTCGACGTCACGGGGTGAAGCGATTCCGAAGTGAACCGTATCCGCCGCCAAGTTCACGAGCGACGCGACGATGCGGCCGACGACGAGGCCCGGGGAGTCATCCACCTGCACGCACCGAATTCCGGCTGCAGCCAGCATGCCGGCGACCGTCGTGATGGTGTCGGGACTTGCTCCGTCCGACACTGCTACACCAATGATGCTGATCGCCGAATAGTCGTGCGCCAGGTCGATGACCGCGGTGTTGGGCGACAGGTCCAAAGTTGTCGCGGTCGCACCGTCCGTCAGAGCCACTCGGACAGCGCCCACCCGTAGGTGTGGCTTACCACCGAACACTCGATCGACACGAACGCCGCCCTGCACGAGTCGATCGACGAGACCTTGTAGCGCTCCGGCATCACCGACCACCTCGATTGCACGGGGCATCGACCCTGGCACGACGATCGGGAGAAGCGGCTCGGTGGCTGCGTCGTCGTACCGATGAAATCCGCGACCGCTCTTGCGACCGAGCCGGCCGGACGAAACCATCTCCCGTTGAACGAATGACGGAGCGAACCTCGGGTCATGCGACGTGGCTTCCCACACGGATGTCGACACCGCGAGATTCACATCGATGCCCACGAGGTCCATCAGCTGGAACGGACCCATTGGAAAACCGCCGCTGCCTCGCACCAGGGAGTCGATGGTGAACGCATCTGCAACGCCTTCTTCGAGCATGCGCAGCGCCTCGCCGTAAAACGGTCGTGCGACACGATTCCCGACGAAACCAGGCGAAGAAATGGTTCGAATCGGCGTTTTTCCCCACGCAAGCGCAAGGTCGACGAGCGTGTCCATCGTGTCTGCCGCCGTTGCCAGACCGGCCACCACCTCGACCAGTGCCATTGCGGGGGCCGGATTGAAGAAGTGGAAACCGGCAAGTCTCTTGGGATCGGCGATGGCGCTCGCGATCGCGGTGATCGAGATGGATGAGGTGTTCGAGGCAAACAGGGCATCGGTAGGGACGATTGAATCGAGTTCTCGAAATATCCCCTGTTTCGCCTCGAGGTTCTCCACGGCAGCTTCGATGACGAGACCAACACGAGAGAAATCGTCCAGGCTGGCGGCGGTACCGAGCTGGGCGATGACCGCGTCGGCTTCTGGTTGAGTCCTCTTGCCTCGCTCGACGGATCGAGCCAATCGTCCGGCGATGCGGTCGATGGCGTCGGAAGCGGCACCGCTCCTCACGTCGAACAAGAGCACCTGATGGCCTGCGCCGGCGGCGACTTGAGCGATGCCTTCGCCCATCGTCCCTGCGCCCACGATGCCAATCGATCGGGAGTTGGGTATCGACATGCTCAGTTCCCTGTGAAGTCCGGTTTCCGCTTCTGGATGAATGCCGTCACTCCCTCGCGATAGTCCTGAGACTGCGACGCAGCGCTCTGGAGGTCACGTTCGAGGTCGAGCTGGTCATCGAGCGAGTTCTGGAAGCTGCGATTCAACGCTTCCTTCGTCTTGGCATAGCCGCCGGTCGGACCCGTAGCGAGACCCTCGACGACGGCTTTCACCGCGCCGTCGAAGGCGTCGTCCTCGACCGCGTCCCAGATCAGACCCCACTGCGCCGCCTGTTCGGCCGTGATCGGCATGGCGAGGTAGGCGAGGCCGGCGGCACGTGCCATCCCGATGCGTCGCGGCATGAAGTACGTTCCTCCCGCGTCCGGTACGAGCCCGAGGTTCGCAAACGGCTGGATGAATTTCGCCGACTTGCGGCCGATGACGATGTCGGCTGCAAGAGCCATGTTGGCGCCGGCCCCGGCGGCGACCCCATTGAGTCCGACCACCACCGGCTTCGGCATCGATCGCATCGCTCTCACGACGGGGTTGTAGTTGGTGTCGAGCGTGATGCCGAGATCGACTGGATCGTCGCCAGGGGTGACTTCTGGATCACCCAGATCTTGACCGGCACAGAACCCTCGACCTGCACCTGTCAAAAGAACCGCTCTGACATCTGCATCGGCCTCGGCTCGAGTGAGCGCATCACGCAGCTCACCAAGCATGGCGGCGGTCAGGGCGTTCAGTTTGTCGGGACGGTTGAGCAGAATCGTCGCAACACCGTTCTCGACCGAATACAAAATGTCCTGGTACTCGATGGTCCCTCCTTACGTCTGGCGCGACTGTACCGGGACCAGCTGTGGGGCGTGCTCGATACCACGGTGTTCTGAACATGAAGCACCTGCGGGCGCCGTTGCTGACGCTTTTCGTCGGCTACCTTGATCCAACGGCACGCCGTCAACTCCAGGGAGGGTCCCACCGTGGCAGACCGATTCTTCGACGCCCACCGAGAAACGCTCGAAGCGGCGCTGGAAGCCATCGCCTCACGTGGCTTCTGGAGCCCCTATCCAGAGCATCCCAAAGATGCGTCGTACGGCGAAGACGCTGCAAAGACGGGCCAGCAAGCCTTCGAGTCCCGTCTCGGTCGCTCCTTCGAGCTCGACCAGCCTGGTGTCGTCGACCTGATCAGCGACGAGACCTCACCGTACGGCACCGAGCTCGGGGTCACCTACCCACGCAGTTCCGTCAATGCATTGGTCACGGCGGCCGGGGCTGCCGGAAAGCAGTGGGGTAAGGCGACACCCCAGAGCCGAGCGGGCGTGTGTCTGGAGATCCTGCACCGACTCAATCGACGAAGCCACGAGATGGCTGCGGCGGTCATGCACACGACCGGTCAGTCGTTCGTGATGTCGTTCCAGGCCGGCGGGCCGCATGCGCAGGACCGCGGTCTCGAAGCGCTCGCCTACGCATACGCCGAGATGAGCCGCGTCCCCTCCGACGCTCGATGGGAGAAGCCTCAGGGAAGTCGTGATCCCATCGTGCTCGACAAGACCTACCGGATCATCCCTCGTGGTGTCGGAGCGGTCATCGGTTGCTCGACCTTTCCGACCTGGAACTCGTACTCAGCGCTGTTTGCCGACCTCGCCACGGGCAACGCCGTTGTGGTGAAGCCGCATCCCGCGACCGTGTTGCCTCTTGCGATCACCGTCGAGATCGCTCGCGAGGTACTTACAGAGGCCGGATTCGATCCCAACGTCGTCACGCTCCTGGTGGACACCGTCGCCGAGCCGGTTGCGAAGGACCTCGTGATGGACAGCCGGGTGAAACTCGTCGACTACACCGGTGGCTCCGCCTTCGGCGACTGGCTGGAGCAGAACGTTCACCACGCATCGGTCTACACGGAGAAGGCGGGAGTGAACTCGGTCTTGATCGATTCGACAGACGACATCGGTGGCCTTGCGCGGAACTTGTCGATCTCCCTGTCCATGTATTCAGGACAAATGTGTACGGCTCCGCAAACGGTTTTCGTGGCGCCCGAGGTCGAGACCGACGAAGGCACCAAATCATTCGACGAGGTCGTCGAACTGCTCGCCAACGCAGTTGGAGGACTGGTCGCGGATGACGCCCGAGCGGCAGGCATCCTCGGGGCCATCAAGAGTCCTGACACCGTGCAACGAATCCTTGCGGCTCAGGCCGAGGGCGACGTCCGTCTCGAGTCTCGAGCCGTCGCTGATCCCAACTTCCCCGATGCCATCGTGCGCACGCCGGCGATCGTCGTCAGCGACCGCTCTGATACATACGGCGAGGAGTGCTTCGGTCCTGTGGTGTTCGTCGTACCGACCGAGTCGACCGACGACAGCATCGCGAAGGCGCTGCATGCGGCCAATGCACGCGGCGCGATTTCGTGGCTCGTGTACTCGACCGATGAGGCCGTCATCGAGGCGGCCACCGAAGCTGCAGCGGAGGCTGGCGTCTCAACTGCGATCAACCTGACAGGTGGAGTGTTTGTCAACCAGAACGCTGCGTTCAGCGATTTTCACGTGACCGGCGCCAACCCAGCCGGGAACGCGTCGCTCGCCGACCCTGCGTACGTGGCCAATCGGTTCCGCGTGGCGCAGGTGCGAAGACCGGCAGCCTGATCGATTGTTCATGGGATCTCCAAGCAAAGCTCAGGGGTGCGGCCCTAAAGTGCCGACACGCCAGAACACTCGGACGCGCTTGCGGGGAGGGACGACATGACTACAGCGATTGATCGACCAGCACCTTCAGCGAGCACCGCGACGACGACGGTCGCAACCCGCATCCGAGATTGGGCCGAGCGTTCCCCGACGGGCGTGGCGTTGCGGGAGAAGGACTACGGCGTATGGAAAGAGATCACCTGGGCGGAGCTGTGGGACACCGTCCAGATCGCAGCCCACGGTCTGCTCGCCCTCGGGGTTGGTGAGGGCGACGTCGTGTCGATCCATTCTGAGGATCGACCGGAGTGGGTCATCTTGGACATCGCGACCGTGGCCATTCGCGGCATCACCACCGGTCTGTACCCGACGAACCCGGCCAACGAAGTCCACTACATGCTCAACGACTCGCAGGCCAAGATCCACCTTGCCGAAGACCAAGAACAGGTCGACAAGGTTCTGGAGTTCGGCGCCGACGGGTTCCCGGCGCTGCAACAGATTCTCTATGTCGAACCACGCGGGGTGCGGAATTACGACGACCGCAACCTGATGGATTGGGAAGACTTTCTCGACGTCGGACGGGAACACCGCGCTCAACACCCCGACATGCTCAGACAGATCATGGCCGAGGCTCAACCCGACGACATCATCACGCTCGTCTACACATCCGGGACCACCGGACCGCCCAAGGGCGCGATGTTAAGCAATGCCAATGCGGAGTACTGCATGGACATGGTGATCAATGTCGACGGTCGCACGCCTGGCAATGTCAAGCCGAGCGAGAACGATCTCATCGTCACGTATCTGCCGCTATGCCACGTGGCAGAACGCATCTTCTCGACATGGACGATGGCGTCCGCAGGGGCAAGCCTCAACTTTGCCGAGTCGATCGACACGGTGCAACACAATCTGAGAGAGATTCAGCCGACGTTGTTCTTCGCCGTGCCACGAATCTGGGAGAAGATCCACGCCGGCGTGCTCATTCGCCTCAAGGACTCAACGCCCATCAAGCGCGTTGTTGCCAAAGCCGGCCTCAGCTTGGCTCAAACGATCGGTCGCGAGCGCGTTGCCAATGGCGGCAACCACACGCTCAAGTCCCGCATCGCATACGCCATCGGCAATCCCCTCATGTTTCGTGCTCTGAAGGAGCGCATCGGTCTCCGCCGCTGTCGATGGGCTGGATCGGGTGCCGCAGCCATTGCGCCTGAGGTGCTGGAGTTCTTCATGGGTCTCGGAGTCCCGGTCTACGAGTTGTACGGAATGACCGAAAACTCGGCAATTGCCACGCTCAACTTCCACGGGCGAGTGAAGCTGGGAACGGTCGGCGAACCCTATCCGGGCATCGGACTGCGACTCGACGAGCGGACCGGCGAAATCCAGACGAAGCATCCGGGCGTATTCGTCGGGTACTGGAACAAGCCAGACGCAACCGCGGAGACGTTCACCGAAGACGGCTGGCTCAAGACCGGAGACGTCGGACAGTGGGTCGACGGCACCCACCTCAAGATCGTGGACCGGATCAAACACATCATCATCACGTCTGGCGGTAAGAACATCTCGCCGTCTGAGATCGAGAACAGCCTGAAGACCTCTCCGTACATCAAAGAGGCCATGGTCGTCGGAGATGGCAAGAAGTATGTGACCGCGTTGATCGGGATCGAACTGGACACGGTCGGCGACTGGGCGACCCGAAGAGGGATTCCTTACA
>JABDJC010000002.1 GCA_013003395.1 Acidimicrobiia bacterium | reverse complement strand
GGCTACGGACGTGAAGGCGCGTCGGACAGTGATATCGAGGCCGCGATCGACGTCCTCGGCCTGCGCTCCTGGGTAGACGGACTGCCCGAAGGTTTGGATACGCCGATTGGCGAGCGGGGTGAGCTGCTCTCCGTCGGTGAGAGGCAGCTCGTGAGCTTTGCGCGGGCGGCCGTGGCCGACCCGGGGTTGCTCATCCTGGATGAAGCAACCTCATCGGTTGATCCTCAGACAGACCTTGCGCTGACCCGCGCGATCGACCGGTTGAGCGAAGGCCGCACGGTCGTTTCCATTGCGCACCGCATGTCGACGGCGGAGGCCGCCGATCTTGTCCTCGTGTTCGATGACGGGCGGCTGATCGAGCAGGGCGCCCATGCAGAACTGGTCCGTGCCGGTGGTCGGTACGCCGCGATGCACGCCGCGTGGACCAACGCCGCCAAAACCACCAACCCGGGGTCGGGCCTCACTTAGTACCAGGTTCCCCAGACCTGCTGGGGTCGGGCCTCATTAGGTGCAAGGTTGTCACTGGCCATCTGTAGGTTGTGTTCGTCGCACTTCCCCCGTCGTCCCTGGGTATGGGAGAACTGCAATGGCTCGATCGCTACGAATCGACCACCCCGGTGCTTGGCACCATGTCGTGAATCGAGGAGCACGAAAGCAAGCGATCTTTCTTGGGGAAGAGGACCGTGTCGGGTTTCTGCGTCTGCTGGCTGTGGCTCACGATCGCTTTGGAATCGAGGTCAACGCCTTTGCGCTGATGGGCAACCACTACCACGTCTTCGCTAGGTCTCGGGAGGGTCGGCTGAGCAGCGCGTTCCACTACATCGACGGCGTTTTCGCCCAGCGTTTCAATCGTCGCCATGGCTTCGACGGACCCTTGTTTCGCGGTCGGTTTCTCTCGAGGATCGTGGACTCCGAGGGGTATTTGCACCGGGTCGTGCGCTACGTCCATCGAAATCCAGTGGATGCCGAGCTCGTGGGCAGTCCTGAGGATTGGAAATGGTCGAGCTACCCAATCTTTGCTAACTCATGGCGACAGAGGCCTCACTGGCTCTATGACGATGCACTCCGCCTCAGCGGAATTCGGACGGCCGCACAGCTTCAACAGGATACGGTTCAGCGGGTTGATATTCCGCCAATGCCGCCCCACGATACGAGCGCGGCGGCGGTCGGATCGGCGGAGTTCGTCAGCCGATGGATGGCTGCACAAGAGCAGAGCGCCGAGACTGCCGCACACTACCGACGAACAACTCCACGGGTGTCGAACGCAGAGATTCTGTTGGCGGTGTCCGAGGCCTTTGGTGTGGGGGTGGGCGAGCTGGTCGCGCCTTCGGCAGGGCGAGTCTGCGAGGCTCGAACGCTGGCGATCGGATTGTGTCAGGAGCTCAGTGCGATGCCGCTGAGGGAGATTGCCCAGCTGTTCAGCTACGCCACTTCGAATAGCGCAGGGGCAGCGGCTAGTCGACATCGTCGTCTTCTGCAGAACCCTGCCTACGCGCAAAGCGTGAAGAAACTGACTGGCGCCCTGATTGCGTGAGGGCGAAACTTGTACCTAATGAGGCCCGACCCCAGGCTGCCGCACCAACCTTGTACCTAGTGAGGCCCGACCCCATGCTGCGCCACCAACCTTGTACCTAGTGAGGCGCGACCCCAGAGGTTGGACCGGGGAGGGTGGTCGCTGATAGGCAAGGGGGTCCAGAGCCACGTTGGGGGAAACGATGATCGACTCGAGTTACCTGTCCGCCTTGAAGTACCGCTGTATCGGTCCGACGCGAGGTGGCCGAGTTGTTGCCATTGCCGCCGACCCGGTTGAGCGATCGACGTTCTACTTCGGTGCCGTCGCCGGAGGCGTGTGGAAGACCGACGATGCCGGTCTGTATTGGGAGAACATCTCGGACGGGCAGATGGGCACGGCGTCGGTTGGTGCGCTCGCCGTGGCGCCAAGCGACCCGAACGTCATCTATGCGGGCATGGGCGAATCCACCATCCGTATCGACGTCACGCACGGCGACGGTATGTACCGGTCGACCGATGGCGGCAAGACCTGGAGCCACCTCGGCCTCAAGGAGACCCGCCACATCGGCGAGATCTGCATTCACCCCGAAGATCCGGACACCGTCTGGGTGGCGGCGCTCGGGCACTCCGCCAAGGACAACGCCGAACGCGGCGTGTACCGCACGCACGACGGGGGCAAGACCTGGGCGTTGGTGCTGCATGTGGCGGAGAACGCCGGCGCGGTTGACCTCTCGCTCGATCCGACAAATCCACGGATCATCTTCGCCACGACGTGGGAGGCTCGCCGCAACTTCTGGTCCATCAACAGCGGTGGTCCGGGCAGCGGGCTGTGGCGCTCCTTCGATGGCGGTGACACCTGGGAGAACATCAGCACCAATCCCGGGATGCCTGAAGGCACCCTCGGCAAGATCGGTGTTTCGATCTCGCCCGCGCAGCCCGACCGTGTGTGGGCCCTCGTGGAGGCGGAAGGTCGCAAGCGCGGCCTCTACCGCTCGGACAACCGCGGCGACGATTGGGAGAAGGTGTCGTCCAAGGCCGAGCTCGCCTGGCGCCCGTGGTACTACATGCACGTCATCGCCCACCCGACCGACCCCGACACCGTGTATGTGATGGACATGAAGGCATGGAAGTCGATCGACGGCGGCAAGGAGTTCGAGGAATTCCACACGCCCCACGGAGACAACCACGACCTGTGGATCGACCCGAACGACCCGCATCGCATGATCGGTTGCGACGATGGTGGCGCATTCATTTCGCTCAACGAGGGCCGTTCCTGGTCGTCGATCTACAACCAGCTGACGGCGCAGTTCTACCATGTCGCCGTCGACGATCAGTACCCCTACATGGTGTACGGCACGCAGCAGGACAATTCCAGCATTGCGGTGCCATCGCGCACCCACACCGGCGGGATCACCTGGGCCGACTGTTACGCCGCGGGCACGGGTGAGAGCGGCTACATCGCACCGAAGCCGGGCGACCCGAACACGGTCATGGTCGGCGCAATCGGCAGCTCCCCGGGCGGTGGTGACGCGCTCCAGAAGTACGATCACAAATCGAAGCAGATCCAGCTGATCAGCGTCTGGCCCGAGGGGTATCACGACGGCAACACCGCCGACATCCGTTTCCAGTGGACCTACCCGATCGTGTACTCACCACACGACCCCGAGACGCTGTACGTCGCCGGCAACAAGGTGTTCAAGACGACGAACGAGGGCCAGAGCTGGGACACGATCAGCCCCGACCTCACCCACGCTGATCCGGAGACGATGGGAGTGTCCGGTCCGCTCACCATGGACAGTGCCGGTGCGGAGATGTACGCCACGATCTTCTCGATGGTCGTGTCCGCCCACCGCCAGGGTGTGCTGATGACGGGCTCCGATGATGGCCGGGTGCACGTCAGCACGGACGACGGCGGCTCCTGGACCGACGTGACACCACCCGAGATGGAGAAGTTCACTCAGATCACGATGTTGGCGGAGTCGCCGCACGAGGATGGTGCGATCTACATGACGGCGGCGCGCCACAAGCACGGCGACTACGCGCCCTACGTCTACAAGACGTCCGACCTCGGCCAGAGTTGGACGTCGATCACCAATGGCCTGCCGTCAGACGATTTCTGCCGCGTCATCCGTGAGGATCCGAAGCAGCGGGGTCTTCTCTACGTGGGTACGGAGCTCGGCGTCTACGTGTCGTTCGACGATGGAGCGAACTGGCAACCGATGCAGGGCAATCTGCCGGTCGGCCCGGTCTATGACCTGGTGGTCAAGAACGACGATTTGGTCATTGCCACCCATGGTCGTTCGTTCTGGATCCTCGACGACATCACGCCGTTGCACGAGCTCGCCGGCGGTGAGCCCGAGGGCAACCATCTGTTCGGTCCCAGGGAAACCGTCCGCACCCCCGAGCACATCTTCGCCGGCTTCTGGGGCCGGCCCGGCGGCAAGAACTACCACGTGACGCTCGGCCAGAACGCGACGTTCCTCGTCGACGAGAAGGAGACAGGTCACAAGGTCAAGCACATGATCGACGCCGGGGACGATGTGCCCCATGGCGTGACGATCAACTACTTCCTCGACGGCACGCCTGAGGAGGCGATCACGCTTACCATCACCGATTCCGACGGCAACGACGTCATCGATTTCACGAGTGACATCCCCGAAGAGAAAGAGGATCGTCACGGCCTGTACCTGACGGCCGACGCCGGAATGAACGCGTTCTTGTGGCCCATGCGTCTGCCGGACGGGCCACAGATGGACGATTCGGAATTCCACAAGCGCCCAAAAGGTCCGCTCGTTCTGCCCGGTGAGTACACGGCGACCTTGACGGTTGGAGGCGCCGCGATGAGTCAGACGTTCACCCTCGTCACCGATCCGCGGATTGACGTGGCGCTCGAGGACCTCCGTGAGCAGCAATCACTCCTTCTCGACATCCAGAGCGCACTCGGTCGGGTCATCGACGGGGTCAACACCTGCCGCTGCTTGACCGCCCAGCTCGACACGTGGCGCTCACGCCTCGAAGGTGGGGACGAATCCGAGGACATGGGAGACGCGATCGATGCCGCCCGAGCGGCGCTCGCCGACGTAGAGAGCGGTTTGGTTCAAGCCGAGCTCAAGTCGGAGGGCGACACGCTCAACTATCGCGAGCAGCTGTTCGAGAAGCTTGCAGGGCTGCCGCCGGTCGTCTCCAGTGCCGACAGTAAGCCGACTCAGCAGTCGCAAGAGGTGTTCGCAAAGCTGTCCGCTCAGGCCGATGACCTGCTCGCCCGCCTCGACGGCGTGGTGACGGGTGAGGTCGCCGCGCTCAACGCCAAACTGGCCGACTCGGGAATGGACATCGTCGGCACGTAGCCTCCGGTTCGACCCCCATGGACGTACTCCTCACGATCGTCGTGCTCGTCGCGGTATACCTGTCCTTCGCAGTCTCCGCGTCGGCCGGCCTCGGCGGATCTCTGCTGCTCGTGCCCACCCTTGCGCTCTTCCTCGGCACCAAGGAGGGGGTGGCGCTGGCCGCTCTGCTCCTGGCGAGCAACAACGTGGTGAAGATCTACGCCTATCGACGGACGCTGCCCTTCCGGAAGTCAGCCCCGATCATTCTCCTGATCATGATTGGCGCGGCGATCGGATCGGCGCTGCTCGTCCGCGCGTCGACGGTCCTCGTCACCGTGGCGGTCATCACGATGTTTGCCGCAACGATGATCGCCGAGCGATTCGAGCTCGACACGGTACGGACACGGTTCGCTCCGTTCCTCGCGTTCGTTTCGGGCGCGTCGAGCGGGTTCTCGGGCACGTCCGGGCCGCTCAAGGGTGCGGCCATTCGCAATCTCAATCTCGACCGGCAGCATTTCGTCGGTGCTGCGTCACTCGCGGCCTTTGCGGGGGATGCGACCAAGGCCGCGATCTTCACCGACGCCGAGCTGCTGGGGACGTCCTCGGTTCTGACAGCCGTCGCGGCCGTGCCGCTGATGATTCTCGGGACGTGGACAGGATCGACGTTCAACAAGCGCACCAGCGAGCGATCGTTCGCCATCCTGTTCTGGTCGGTGATGTGTGGCTACACCGTCCGCCTGGGGGTATTCGTTCTCTGAGCCCATCCGCTATCCCCCGCCCGGATTCCATCTTTCAAACGAATAGCCTGATGCCGACGGTGCACGATTCGTGGTGCACGACCTGAGGAGAACCAGTGGCCGAACTGCTTGATATCGCCGAGACCGTGGTGGGTTGGGCCAACGATGATGAGCATGTCGAGGTTGTCGTCGTCCACGACCGTGATACGGAGATCCGTGTCTATGAAGGCGATGTGGAACAGTTCACGGCCGCAGAGTCCTTTGGCGTCGGAGTCCGTGTGATTGCCGACAACAAGCAGGGATTCGCGTGGGCCGGCACGCTCGACGAGGACGTTCTCGGCGAGACCCTCGCTGACGCCCGTGACAACGCGGTGTTCGGAACCATCGACGAGAACCTCGGACTGGCCGACCCGGACGGCGTCGAGGTGCCAAGCCTCGGCCTCTACAACCCGGAGGCGCTGAACCTGCCGACCGAGGACAAGATCGCGATGGCGGTGGAGCTCGAGGCGAGGACCCGTGCCGCCGACGACCGGATCTCGGGCATGGAGTCGGTCGACTACGTCGACGGCACGCGCGAGTCGGCACTGGTCTCAACTGCGGGCATCCGCTCGACGTCGCAGGAGATGTCCGCGTACGTCATGGCCTACGCCCTTGCGACGCAGGACGACGACACCCAGCTCGGATTCGGATTCAGCGTTGGTCGCAACCCGGCGGAACTCGACATCGATGCAGCTGCGGCTGATGCAGCAGACCGAGCCACACGCATGCTGGGCGCCACTCAGCCCGACACCGAGCGCGTCACGGTGATCTTCGACCCGTTCGTGACTGCGCAGTTTCTCAGCATCCTCGGCGGCACCATGTCCGGGGAGGCGGTGCAGAAGGGTTACAG
>JABDJC010000230.1 GCA_013003395.1 Acidimicrobiia bacterium | reverse complement strand
CACACCCCCACTGGACACTCGGAGGGATAGCCGTGATCGGTCTGGTTGTTGCGATGCTCGCCGCAGCTATCGGCATCGTCGGACTTGGCATCACGGCCTCTCGCGATTCCGTCGACGACGCTCTCGTGACCGAGAAGGTCGATGAACTCCTCGCAGCCGCCCCGGCCGCAGTCGAAGCGCCTGCCGGCGAAAGCGTGCTCCCAGTATTCGTTCCGAAGGCCGAGTTGCTCCCCGTGCCGGCAACGGAGATCAACGTCTCGTACGCTCCGGCGGTGCCACCGGCGTCCGGTCGAACCACACCGGCCATCGTCGAGGTGCACTTTGAAGTGGTCGAGAACGTCGTAGCCATAGACCCTGCCACCGGAGTCGAGTACGAGACATGGGGATTCCGGCTCAACGGCGACTCACAGGTCAACATGGGTACGCCGGGTCCGATGATCCGAGCTCGTGTTGGCGACGTGCTGCGATTCACGCTCACCAACCCGGCGACCAGCACGCATCCACACAACATCGATCTCCACGCGGTCACCGGTCAAGGTGGCGGAGCTGCCGACACGACCGTTGCACCGGGAGAAACCAAGACGATCGAAGCACGGATGCTCTATCCCGGCATGTTCATGTACCACTGCGCGTACGGTGACGTTCCGTTGCACATAGCGCACGGCATGTACGGCGGGATCCTCGTGGATCCGGCAGAACCGCTCCCCACCGTCGAACAAGAGGTCTACATGGTGCAGTCCGAGTACTACACGAACAGCACAGAACCCGGCCTTGTTGAGACGGACCGGCAGTCATTGACGGACGAGAACCCGTCGATGGTGGTGTTCAACGGTGCCAAGGGCGCGTTGAGCGGCGACAACACCCTCACCATGGCGGTCGGCGACACGATGAGGATCTACTTCGTGAATGCCGGACTGAATCTGGACTCGAATTTCCATCCCATCGGCTCGCATTGGGATGCGGTGTATCCAGAAGCGGCGCTGTTGAATCCACCGATCCGCGGCTCGCAGACCACCCTGGTTGCGGCCGGCGGCGGAACGGTTGTCGAATTGATCGGTCAGGTGCCGAGCACCATCGTCTTGGTAGACCACGCCCTGACGAGG
Source organism: Acidimicrobiia bacterium (assembly GCA_013003395.1). Classification (GTDB taxonomy): domain Bacteria; phylum Actinomycetota; class Acidimicrobiia; order Spongiisociales; family UBA5794; genus JABDJC01. Next base: position 11,243 of record JABDJC010000230.1, on the reverse strand, counting down.
ACGTTCGACAAAGGTGCACTCGGAACGATTGTCGTGACCGGCGAGGCCAATCCTGAGATCTTCGAAGCACTCGGCGACGGTGTCCCCGCGACCGACGATTCCCCGGCGGCCGTTGCCGGAGAAACGGTCGAGATCGTTGCCGGTTCGTGGAACGTCCAGGACATGGATGCCCCTGATGAGTTCGCAGCCGACGAGTCTCCTGCCGACTACTCGATCAACGAGCTACGGATTGCGGTGGGCACAACAGTGACGTGGATCAACAATGACGAACAGATCCACACCGTCACGGATGTCGATGGCGCATTCGACTCCGGTTTCTTCGCAACAGGCGAGAGCTGGTCGTACACGTTCGACACGGTCGGCGAGTTCGAGTACTTCTGCATTCCGCATCCCTGGATGCGGGCGAAGGTCATCGTCGAAGGTTGACACTCCCGGCAGACGGGTCCAGGACTCCGCCAAGGCGGGGTCCTGGCGCGTTCGCACTAGGCCGGTGCGCTCACGCCCAACGCTTCCAGGGACGCCACGAATCCGTCGATGTCGGCGAGGGTCATCGTGAGACCAGGATGGGGCATGATGTCACCGGGGACGAGCGCTGGGATCGGCTTGGCGAATTTGACGCAGACACCTCGCTCGGCGTTGGTACCGAACGTCAGCCCTCGATCGACGAACGAACCGCGGGCTCCGATGGCCTTGTACCAGGTGTAGTCCTCAGTGACCTTGAAACACGTGATGTTGGACAACTCGGTCTCGAGCTTCCAAAACCCGAACCGAACCGACAGCCCCGCTTCGGAAAGGTCGGCGTACGCGGTCATCGGCGTGACGCCGAGCAGCACGAGGCCGGGCATGAACCACTTGTCGAAGGCGAAGTCGAAACGTTGCATTGTTGGGTCTTTCGGAAAGTCGATGCGGAAGATCTAACCGCCAAGGCGCGAGCGTAACGTACGTCGCGCACCAATAATCGCGACTGGCTGGCTGCTCTGACCCAACACCCCACCCCAGCGGTTTGACTGGGATGGGGGCCGGAGTCACCAGATTGGAGCGTCAGGCCTGCAGCGCTGCTTGGGCTGCGATGTCGATCTTGAACTCCTTCGACACGAGGACTCCGCCGGTCTCCAGTGGCGCATTCCAGGTGAGACCCCACTGCTCGCGATCGATCTTGGCTTCGGCCTCGAAGATGGCCTTGGGGTTGCCCCATGGGTCGTTCATGACACCGAGGAACTCCACGTCGAGTTCGACAGGGTGCGTCACGCCGCGCATCGTCAGGTCTCCGATGACCGTCCAGTCGTCCCCATCAGCTTCGATCGAAGTGGACTTGAAGGTGAGCTGAGGGTGGTTCTCGACGTCGAGGAAGTCAGGAGACCGCAGGTGATTGTCACGATCCTCGACCTTGGTGTCGATGCTTGCCGCGTCGATCACTACTTCGACCGATGAATCCTTGGGATCTTCGGCCACGACGATGGTTCCCGAGAACGTTCCGAACGATCCCCGAACCTTCGACACCATCAGGTGCCGAGCAACGGCACTGATCGAGGTGTGGGTCGGATCGATTGCCCAGGTACCGACGGCCGGTACATTCTTTCCGCCAACTGAGCGAACAGACATGGTTTCTCCTTTTCATTGCACCATGCAATAATTGCAGAACGCAACTTTAGACTGACGAGCGTCATGAGCAAATCCAACAACTCGATCCCGAGCCAACACATGTCGGCGTGGGAAGCATTTCTCCGAGCGCAGTCGCGAGTACTCCACGTGCTGGACCAGGAACTCCAAGAGGAGACCGGCCTGTCACTCGCCTGGTACGACGTATTGGTTCAGCTACAAAAGGCAGGAGGCTCGATCCGGTCAGGCGATCTCTCGAGCCAACTGCTCATCAGCCCGTCTGCGGGAACCCGGCTCATCGATCGGATGGGGTCGAAAGGATTCGTCGAACGCAAGGCTTGCGAGTCTGATCGCAGGGTTGTGTGGGTCGTACTCACCGACGCAGGACTCGACGCCTTGAGGTCCGCCACGCCTGTCCACCTCGCCGGCGTCCGCGCCCACTTCACGGACTTTCTCGACGACGACCAGGCTTCCGCACTCAGTGAGTCACTGACGCCGATGGCCAGGAACGCCACAGCGGACGAGGCCGAGTAGGCCCTCAACCGGTTTGCGGCATCACTTCCGGGAGCGCAGCGATGTCCAACAGCACTTGCTCGGCAAATGCAATCGACTCACGCTCATGACGGATCTCCTCGATCACGTCCTCGGAGGTCCCTGGGCCGAACAGAATCGACTCGGCAACGTCCCGGTACTCGCCGGCGCTGCTTCTGACCGCCAACTCAACGGCTGCCAAATTCATCAGGTAGCGAAGTTCCTCGAGGGTGAGGCCGGCAGCTGCGTGTCGTCCGAGATAGGGATCGATGTTCATGATGGTGTTCTGCCCCATCGGCGCACTGCGCAAACCTCCGACGGCGCAGAGGCAGTCCATCGGCGACGCTACGATTGCGCTCTAGGCGACTCGAGGGGTCCAAAGCAATGATCATCGACGGTTTCACGCATCAGATCCCGGACCACGATCCGGAAGAAACCGATGAGTGGATCGAAGCTCTCGACCAGATCATCGACGCGGACGGCCAGTCGAGGGCTCAGTTCCTGATGGCACGGTTGATAAACCACGCCCGAAGTCGCAACATCGGCGTTCCGGCCTCGGTGTCCACCCCGTACATCAACACGATTCCTCCGGAGCATCAAGCCCCGTATCCCGGCGATGAGTACATCGAGTCTCGAATTCGGCGCTACATCCGCTGGAACGCTGCCGTCATGGTCATCAAGGCGAACAAGGCCGCTGACGGCATCGGCGGTCACCTCTCGACCTTTGCCTCATCGGCGATTCTGTACGAAGTCGGCTTCGATCACTTCTTCCAAGGTCACGAAGATGGCCCAGGCGATCATGTGTACATCCAGGGTCACGCCGCACCAGGTGTCTACGCCCGGACGTTCGTCGAGCACTACATGGACGAGAACGATCTCGATCGGTTCCGGCGGGAAATCGGCGGCGGACTCTCGTCCTATCCGCACCCCCGCCTGATGCCAGACTTCTGGGAGTACCCAACCGTTTCGATGGGCATTGGCCCGATCAACTCGATCTACCAAGCTCGCTTCCTTCAGTATCTCAACAACCGAGGTCTGGACAAGACGAGCGACTCGTGGGTCTGGTGCTTCATCGGCGACGGCGAGACCGACGAGCCAGAGACGCTCGGGTCGATATCGCTTGCTGGTCGGGAAAAGCTCGGCAACCTCATCTGGGTCATCAACTGCAACCTGCAGCGCCTCGACGGACCCGTTCGCGGTAACGGCAAGATCATCCAAGAGCTCGAAGCGGTGTTCCGCGGTGCCGGCTGGAACGTCATCAAGGTCATCTGGGGCGAGAACTGGGATCCGCTGCTCGCTCGTGATGTCGAGGGCGTGCTCGTCAACAAGATGAACGTCACCATCGATGGCGAGTATCAGCGCTTCAAAGCAGAAGACGGCGCCTTCGTGCGAGAGCACTTCTTCGGACCCGATCCGAAGCTCCGCAAACTGGTGGAGCACATGTCAGACGACGAGGTCTGGGCACTGCGACGCGGCGGGCTCGACTACAAGAAGGTCTTCGCCGCGTACGCCAACGCCATCGAGACCACCGGCGCTCCAACTGTCATCTTGGCCAAGACCATCAAGGGCTGGCAGCTAGGACCCGGCATCCAGGGCGGTAACACCACCCATTCGGTGAAAAAGCTGGACGCACCTCAGATGATCGCGCTACGAGATGCACTTGGGCTTCAGGACGAGGTGTCGAACGAGACGCTCGAGGCCGGCGAACTCCCCTACCTGCGGCCGCCAATCGACTCGCCCGAAGTGCAATACATGCGCAAAGCGAGGGAAGCCCTCGGTGGACCGATCCCGCGCCGGGTCGTGAACATCACGTCGCCGCTCGAGCTGCCGGACGACTCGGTGTACGCCGAGTTTGACGCAGGGTCGGGCAAGAACGAGATCTCCACAACTGGCGTATTCACCCGGCTGCTGCGCTCGCTCGCCCGAGACGAGAAGTTCGGCAAGCGGGTAGTACCGATCATCCCAGACGAGGGTCGAACCTTCGGAATGGACGCGCTGTTCAAGGAACTTCAGATCTACGCGTCGCAAGGCCAGCTCTACCAGCCGGTCGACCACCACCTTCTGCTGTCGTACAAGGAGTCGAAGCAGGGACAGATCCTCGAGGAGGGCATCACCGAAGCGGGTGCCATGGCCAGCTGGACTGCGGCGGCCACGTCGTATGCCACCCGCGGCGTGCCGACCGTTCCCTTTTATGCGTTCTACTCGATGTTTGGGTTCCAACGGGTGGGCGACCTCATCTGGGCGGCCGCCGACTCCCGTGCTCGTGGATTCTTGCTCGGCGGCACTGCGGGACGAACCACGATGTTGGGCGAGGGCCTGCAACACCAAGACGGGCATTCCCACGTGCTGGCATCCACCGTTCCGGTGTGCCAGGCGTACGACCCGGCGTTCGCATACGAACTGGCGACGATCGTCAAGGACGGCTTGGACCGGATGTGGGGGAAAGAAGAAGACGTCTTCTACTACCTGACGATCTACAACGAGAACTACGCCCAGCCGCCCAAGCCAGAAGGTGTCGACGAGGGCATCACGATGGGTCTGTACAAGTGGGCTGACGGACCGGAAGGACATGACGTCAAGGCGACGCTGGTGTTCTCCGGCCCCTCACACGCGGCGGCCAGAGAGGCGCAATCAGAGCTGGCCGAGCACTACGGTGTTTCCGTCGACCTCTACAGCGCGCCTTCATACAAGCGCCTCCGGGAAGAAGCACTGGAGACCGATCGGTGGAACAAGTTCCACCCCGACGAGCAACCTCGTGAGTCCTACGTGGCGCGGACGCTGTCCCAGTCACCGGGGCCCTACATCGCCGTCACCGATTACATGACCGTGGTCCCCGACCAGGTTGCCCGGTGGGTGCCAGGGACGTTCCTGTCGCTCGGTACCGACGGGTTTGGACGAAGCGACACGAGAGAAGCACTGCGGCGCTTCTTCGAGGTCGACACCGGTCACGTGGTGGTTGGCGTGCTCGCAGCACTGGTACGCGACGGCAAGATCGACACGCAACGCGTCAAGGACGCCATCGGCCGCTACGAGATCGACACCGAGTCGACGCCCCCCTGGCTCCGAGACCTCTGAGGCCGACGATCAACGAGTGTGCTTAGACCCGCGCTCACAGCGAACGCAAGCACACTCGACAAACGCGACCCCACCCACCAACCAACGAGTGTGCTTAGACCCGCGCTAACAGCGAACGTAAGCACACTCGACGGTCCTTCGGGCTAGCGTCGGCTCCATGACTACACGTATCGAAGCTGACCTGTTGATACCCGGCCGAGGCGCACCGATCGAGGACGGCACCGTCATCTTCGACGGCAATGCGATCCTCTTCGCCGGACCGCGCTCGGGAGCTCCAGAAACACGGGATGCCGACGTCGTCGAGGTGACCACGGTCATGCCAGGTCTCTGGGAGTGCCATGCGCACTTCACTGGCCTCGTCACGCCCGACGTCGAAAAGTACTTGATCGAGCCGATGGCCACCAAGGCCGCACGGGCGACCGCCGACCTCGTCCGCACACTCGATGGGGGCGTTACCAGCGCTCGCGAGGTTGGCGGTCTCGGCATCTTCCTGCATCGAGCCATCGAAGAAGGCTCCATCGCTGGTCCGAGTATCTATCCCGCCGGCGCGGTCCTGTCGACCACCGGCGGCCACGGTGACGTCCACGGCTTCCCCCTCGACTGGGTGCACGCCGCCAACGCCTCCGGTTCGGGCCTGGGTGAACTCTGCGACGGCGTGCCCGAGTGCCTCAAAGCGGTGCGCAAGCAGCTCCGTCGCGGCGCCAAAGTGATCAAGATCTGCGCCTCGGGCGGCGTCATGTCCGAGATCGACCACCCGATACATCAACAATTCTCCGACGAAGAGCTCACAGCCATCGTGGAAGAGGCCGCCCGGGCCGAACGAGTGGTCGCCGCCCATTGCCACGGCAAGCCAGGCATCATGGCTGCGCTTCGTGCCGGTGTGCGCACGATCGAACATGGCAGCTATCTCGATGAGGAAGCAGCCGAGGCGATGAAAGAAGCTGGGGCGGTTCTGGTGCCGACCCGGTTCGTCGTTGCGAAGCTCGTCCACATGGAAGACGTCCTTCCTGTCTACGCGTACCGCAAGGGTCTCGCCATCGCAGATCAGCACGAGCTGGCGTTGAAGATCGCCGTATCCGCCGGTGTGACGATCGCCATGGGAACCGACATCTTCATTCACGGCGAGCTGTACGGTCAGAATGGAATGGAGATCAGGCACCTCGTGGATGCGGGAATGTCGCCGCTCGATGCGCTAGAAGCGGCTACTGCCAACGGACCCCTCACCCTCGGGCCGCAGGCACCGCAGTCCGGGCTACTGGAGCAGGGTTACGACGCAGACGTCATCGCGTTGGACTTTGATCCCCTCGATGAGATCGAAGCGTGGGGCGACCCAAATCGTGTCACGCACGTCTGGAAAGCTGGCGTCGGCGTCAAAGCTCCCCAGTAGAAGCGGCGGCTGCCACCGACCACTCGACCTGTGGATTGCCGTGCGCCTTGGCCTCGTACATTGCCGCGTCAGCACGCTCGAGCAGGGTGTCCACGGTGTCCGACGGAAAGCTTTGCGCCCCGCCGATGCTGACCGTGACTTCGACTCCGTCCGGATTGCTCGCAGCGAGCGTCTCGTGGATTCGCCGACCTACGGACTCGACTCCACCCATGGTGGCGTCCGGAAGAATGATGGCGAACTCGTCGCCACCGATCCGGGCAACAACGTCAGACGAGCGCGATGCCTCTTGGCACGTGGCGGCAACCGTGCGCAACACGGTGTCGCCGACTCCGTGACCCAACTTGTCGTTGATCTCCTTGAATTGATCAACATCCATCATCAGGAGCGACAACTTCGACTGCGAACGCTTCGAACGTTCCAACATCACTTCAGCTTCGTCGATGAATCGTCGCCGGTTGGCGACGCCCGTGAGCGCGTCCGTGACCGCCAACTGTTGCACCTGTCGGAACAAGAGACTCCGGTCGATGGCAGCACCGATCTGTGCGGCTGCGACCTGTCCGAGACGCAATTCCTGACTCGAGAACTGAGGTCGACCGGCACGACGCATCAACGTGAGCGTCCCGACGAGACCCGACATCGGCGGTAGCGGCACCACCGAGTACGGACCTTCATCGATCTGTAGCCGTGCCTCGCTCGATCCAGCTACCTGTTGCATACCGAGCTCGTGCGCTCCAGACACGGCAATACCACTCTCCAGCGCCTCTCCTGTTGGACCGCCGAGAAGCTCCGAATACGAGTCCTCGCGAACCAAACGCTTCTCGCTGCCGCCGACGACACGATGCACGACGCCTTGCGAGGAATGGTCGAGCGTTGCGAGCAACACTCGATCGGCACTCAGCGCTTGAGCAACGGTGTCCATCACGATGTCGAGCGTCTTGCCTCCCAACTCGTTCGAGATCAATAGATTGGCAAGGCGAGCGGTGGCCTCCGCTCGGCGTCGCTCTTGACGTAGCTGATACACGAGCGACTGATACTCGTTCGACTGTTCACGCACTTCGGCCAGAAGCGCGGCAGCATGCAACGCACTTGCCGCACGCTTGGCGAGCAGACTCATGAAGTCGACGTCGCTCTGGGTGTAGGCCCTGGTCTCTGCATCGAGGCCGTAGAGCACGCCGAATCGCCGTTCGAACCCGAGAATGGGAACCGCCACGAACGCCGCAATTCCGTAGTCGACCAACATCTTGTTGGTAGCGAGTTGGTGTTGCGAAACGTCGTCCACGATCAGTGGGGATTCATTGTCGAGCACCCAGCGAGTGGCACCGCCCTCGGAGCGGACCTCGTTCAGAGCAGTATCCCGACCCTGACCCGGAACTGTCGACGAAGCCATCTCGTACTGGGCACTTGCCGCATTCCAGAGGATCACGCTTGCGCCCCGACTGGCAGGCAAGAGGTCAGTCGCTGCCTGGGCCACGGCATCGAGAACCGACTCCACGCTCCCGCTAGCGACGAGATCGAGCTCGGCCAAGCCGGCCAGTCGTTCGAGGCCGATCTCGGGATATCGCTCAGGATTGTACGGATCAACGGGTGCGGTCATGGGTGCCGTCCTTCGGGCATCCAGATACATCGGCTCGCGCAGACACACCCTTGAGGCTCAGAAAGTACGGAAAGGACCAGCCAAATTGGGCTCTGAGACGACCGCGGGGGATCAAACGGCTGCGAGCACGTCAGACTTGAACGAAGCGAGCGCGGTTTCGAAGTCCGGCCTCAGCAACTGATACGCAGGGAAAATGATCCTGCTCACGCCGATGGCTCGCAGCTCTTCGATCTTGCGACCCGGTTCCTTCCAGATACCTTCTGGATGACCGGCGGACAGCTCGATCGCATCAGGATCGTTGCCCTTGTCGACTGCGGTTGCGCGAGCAACTTGATACAGGTGACTGATCTCTTCCAACGAGCCACGGCCAGGGAAAAATCCCGCTCCCAATCGGCCGGCACGTCGCGCAGCAGGCTCGCTGTGGCCGCCGACCGTGATCGGCAGCGGATTTTGCGTCGGTGTCGGACGAGAAATCACCCCGGAGAACTCGGCGAACTCGCCAGAGAAATCGGTCGATTCGCCACTCCACAGCGCACGCAGGATCTCGACGTATTCGTCAGTCCGCGCTCCTCTGCGCGCAAACGGAATCCCCAGTGCCTTGAACTCTTCTTCAAGCCAACCAACGCCGATGCCGAGTTCGAGGCGACCACCTGACAGTTTGTCCAGCGTGGCCAGCTGCTTGGACACGATCAGCGGGTTTCGTTCCGGCAACAGGAGAATGCCAGTCCCGAGGCGGAGGGTCTTCGTCGATGCCGCCACGTAGGCGAGCCAGATCAACGGATCCGGCATGTCCATTTCTTCGGCCCCGGGCATCCGCCCACTCGGATGGTACGGGTAGACAGAGTTGTACTGCTCGGGCCAGATGACATGCTCGACGGTCCACACGGACTCGATCCCTGCGGCCTCGACAGCCGGACCCAGCTGTGCGGCGTATCGCGGGTCGGCAAATGGACCAGTGTTGGCGAATATGATGCCGAACTTCACTCGTATCCGCCTTTGATTGCTGTCGAAGCTATTCGAGCGGGCTGGCGGCAAGGTCAGCCGCGAGCGCCATCGCTTGTTCGCGGCCACCCTCAGAGATTTCGGCGCGGTCGGTGAGCAGCGTCACTTGGTTCTGATAGATCTGTAGGAAGCCACCGTGGGTGCCAACAGTCGTCTCGTTGTTCCCCTGTTGGATGACGACAACACCTGTGGCGAGCGCCGCCATCGTGGCTTCGTGGTCCGCCATGATGCCGAGTTCACCTTCGGTGGTTCGAGCCAGTACGAACTCGGCTTCACCGGTCCACACGATTGCCTCCGGCGTGACCACGTCCACTTGGAACGCCTTCGCCATTAGCCGACCGCCTTGAGCTTGGCAGCCTTCTCCATGACCTCGTCCATGCCACCGACGTTGAAGAACGCCTGCTCTGGCACGTCGTCCACGTCGCCTTCGATGATGGCGCGGAAGCCCTTGATGGTGTCCTCGAGCGGAACGGTGACACCAGGCTGCCCGGTGAACTGCTCTGCGACGTAGAACGGCTGGGACAAGTACCGCTGGATACGGCGTGCCCTGGCCACGATGAGCTTGTCCTCCTCGGACAGCTCGTCGATACCGAGGATGGCGATGATGTCCTGCAAATCGCCGAAGCGCTGCAGAACCTGCTGTACGTCACGGGCGGTGTTGTAGTGGTCCTCGCCCAGGATTCGAGGGTCGAGAATACGGCTCGACGAGTCGAGCGGGTCCACAGCCGGGTAGATTCCAAGCGCTGCGATCTGACGAGAGAGCACCGTCCGGGCGTCCAGGTGGGCAAAAGCGGTGTGCGGGGCCGGATCGGTGATGTCGTCAGCAGGGACATAGATGGCCTGCAACGAGGTGATCGACTTGCCCTTGACCGACGTGATGCGCTCCTGGAGCACTCCCATCTCGTCAGCCAGGGTCGGCTGGTATCCCACTGCCGAAGGCATACGGCCCAACAACGTCGACACCTCAGAACCTGCCTGGGTGAACCGGAAGATGTTGTCGACGAACAGCAGCACGTCCTGGCCCTGCTCGTCGCGGAAGTACTCGGCCATGGTCAGAGCGGAAAGGGCAACACGGAGGCGCACACCTGGCGGTTCGTCCATCTGGCCGAACACCAGAGCGGCCGAATCGATGACGCCTGATTCCTTCATCTCGCCGAAGAGGTCGTTGCCTTCACGAGTCCGTTCCCCGACGCCGGCGAACACGGAAACGCCCGAGTGCTCTTTGGCAACGCGGTGGATCATCTCCTGGATGACCACCGTCTTGCCCACACCGGCACCACCGAACATGCCGATCTTTCCACCACGTACGTACGGCGCGAGAAGGTCGATGACCTTGATGCCGGTCTCGAACATCTCCGTGGAGGAGTCGAGCTGGTCGAAAGCAGGTGCGGAGCGATGGATTGGCCAGCGCGTGTCGAACTCGATCGATCCCTTCGGCACGTCGAGTGGCTCGCCGAGGACGTTGAAAATGTGACCAAGCGTCTGATCGCCAACCGGCACCGAGATGGCGGCTCCGGTGTTGCGGACCGCGGCGCCACGGATCATGCCGTCCGTCGGCCGCATAGCGACTGCGCGGACCTTGCTGTCACCGAGGTGTTGGGCGACCTCAGCGACGACCGTCTCGGTGGTTCCACCGATGGTGACGTCAGTCTCGAGCGCGAAGTTGATCTCCGGCAGGCTGTTTGGTGGGAATTCCACGTCGATGACGGGACCCGAAACCTTCGCAATGCGCCCCGTAGGGAGGTTGCCATTCACGTGATCTGCCACTGCAGTCATCTCCTATCCCTGTGTCAGCGCCTCAGCGCCGCCCACGATTTCCGAAATCTCTGTTGTGATCTCTGCCTGGCGTGCCTGGTTCGCCTGTCGGGTGAGCACCCGAGTCAGCTCCTCAGCATTCTCTGTAGCGGCCTTCATCGCCCGCTGCCGGTTTGCATGCTCCGATGCGCTCGCCTCGAGCAGGATCCCGAAGATCACCGCCTCGACGTAACGCGGCAGAAGAGTGGTAACGATGCCCTCAGGCGACGGTTCGAACGTGTACGAGACGATGCCCTCAGA
>JABDJC010000228.1 GCA_013003395.1 Acidimicrobiia bacterium | reverse complement strand
CTCGCGACGAATGGTCACAAAGTTGCCTATCACTGGGTGGGAGAGCCAGGGGACAGGCGCACGATCACCTATCAAGATCTGCACGACGAAGTGGGCCGCCTCGCCAATGCGCTCGCCGAGCTGGGCGTCGAGAAGGGCGATCGCGTTGCGATCTACATGGGAATGGTGCCCGAACTCCCGATCGCGATGCTGGCCTGCTCGAGGATCGGCGCGCCGCATTCGGTGGTCTTCGGCGGGTTCTCCGCTGATGCGCTCGCAGATCGCATCAACGACGCTCAGGCCAAGGTCGTCATCACTCAGGACGGAGCCTGGCGGCGAGGCGCGGTAGTGCCGCTCAAGGAGAACACCGACGCCGCCCTCGAACGGACGCCGTCCATCGAGCACTCGATTGTCGTGCGGCGTACGAACAATGACGTCGAGATGAAGCGGGGCCGTGACCTCTGGTACCACGAGCTGGTCGCAGGCCGCAGCACCGAGTTTGCGCCGGCGCGCCTGAACGCCGAAGACATGCTGTACATCCTGTACACCTCAGGCACCACTGGTAAACCAAAGGGCATCGTCCACACGCAAGGCGGATACCTCACCGGCGCCACGACCACTCACCACTACGTGTTCGACTTGAAGCCTGATCAGGATGTGTACTGGTGTGCCGCCGACATCGGATGGGTGACGGGACACACCTATATCGTCTACGGTCCGCTCGCCAACGGCGCGACCAGTGTCATGTACGAAGGCGCGCCCAACCAGCCCGACATGAACCGCCTGTGGGACATCATCGACGAGTACGGCGTGACGATCTTCTACACCGCGCCGACCGCAATTCGGGCGTTCATGAAGTGGGGTGACAGCTATCCGGACAGTCACGACCTCTCGTCGTTGCGGGTGCTTGGAACCGTTGGTGAACCGATCAATCCTGAAGCCTGGATGTGGTACCACGAGCACATCGGGCACGGGACGACTCCGATCGTCGACACGTGGTGGCAGACGGAAACCGGCGGAATCATGATCGCGCCGCTTCCGGGAGCCGTCACCACCAAACCTGGCTCTGCCACTTTCCCGTTCCCGGGTATCACTGCCGATGTCGTTGACGACGAAGGTGAGTCGGTGCCGCTCGGTGGCGGCGGGTTCCTGGTGCTGCCACGACCGTGGCCGTCGATGTTGCGCACGATCTACGGCGATGACCAGCGATACGTCGACACGTATTGGACGCGCTTCGAGGGCAAGTACTTCCCCGGAGATGGCTGCAAACGTGACGACGAGGGTTACTACTGGTTGCTTGGGCGTGTGGATGACGTGATGCTGGTCGCCGGACACAACATCTCCACGACCGAGGTGGAGTCGGCGCTCGTCGATCACACGTCGGTTGCGGAAGCGGCCGTTGTCGGTCGGACCGACAGCATCACCGGGCAGGCGATCGCTGCGTTCGTCACTCTCCGATCGGGCGTCGACGGGTCTCCGGAACTTCTCGAAGAGCTCCGGGAGCATGTCGCCGCCAAGATCGGTCCGATTGCCAAACCGAAGAGCATCGTCTTCACAGAAGACCTGCCGAAGACCCGGTCGGGCAAGATTATGCGGCGTTTGTTGCGAGACATCTCCGAGCATCGCAAGCTTGGCGACGTGACGACGCTGGCGAACGCCGACATCGTTGCCGAGATCGCCATGAAGTCGGCGGTCTCTGACGAGGACTGACGTCAGCTGAGTCGCGGGTTGCACTCCCACGGACCCCACGGCCCTAGTCGGTGCTCGATGAGGATCGAGTGTTCGAGGAGCCACGCAGCTGAGGCCACGTTGGCTTCGGGATGGGTTGCCGGGTAGCCGCCAAAGCCGGCAGCCACACTCGAGTACGCCCAGGTCGACGGCAGGAATTGAAACAGGCCGGTTGCTTGAGATGACTGGTTGACCGCATCGGGGTTGCCACGACTCTCACAGGTCATGACCCAGAGTGCCTCCGGCAGCTGGTCCGGCGCGAAGTACTTCTCGAGCAACGGAAGCCATCTCGCAACCGACGGCGACGCAGACGACTTCAGGGCTTCATATTCCGCAACGGCCTCGCTGTGGGCTTCCTCGGCTCCGACGCGAGCGACTCGGGCTTGCGCGAGTTGCTGTTGAGCGCCGACGGCAAGCACGCCCAACGCCGCTGCCTGAGACTCGGCAACCGCACTGAGTCGTCTGATTTCGTCCTGCGAAGAATCGAGAACGAGCCGTCGGGACTCGACCCATTCGCGGTCGATCGACAGCTGGCTCGGGTCGTACGAGAGATCGTCCGCGGAGCGAGTGATGATGGCCGAGCTGATGAGGCCATCGAGAATCGTGACACCGCTGTACAACGCCGCCCCGCCGTCGGCTTCGAGTGCCAGTTCGTAGGCCAGCATCAACCGGTCTCGCGCATGGGCACGGCCGGCTGTGTAGCTCTGTTCCAGGTCGCGAATCTCGAGTTCGAGGTCGACGATGTCGCTGGAGAGCGCGAGCAGCCGATCCTGGACTGCATCTGCTTCGGCAATGGCCGTTGCCAATCCGGTGTCGAGTGTGGTGTGCAGCTCTAGCGCACGCGCAACTGCGGCTTCAGCTTCGGCGAGCTCATCACGAGCTGCGTCGACATCAGCTTGGGTTTGTGCACCTGCCTGGCTGCCAAGAAGGACCATGACGCCAGCTACTACAAGCACACCAACGAAGAGGGAGCGCCGCATGAGGCGCGAGCGTACAGGCCGCTCCTCAGCGGACCGGGGAAATGACTTGGCTGATTTCGTCGGTCAGCTGTCGTTTGGCGTTGTCGCCGAGGAATGAGGCCTCTATCGAATTGGCGGCGAGCTGCGCCACCGTGGAATCGGTCCACTGCAACGCCGACGCCGTCGCTCGGTAGTTGTCGCCCACGTACCCGCCGAAGTACGACGGGTCGTCTGAGTTGATGGTGACGAACAAGCCCCGCTCCAGCATCTGCGGTAGCGGATGTCGCTTCAGATCGTCGACAACACGCAGCTTCACATTGGACAGCGGACAGACCGTCAACGGGATCTGATCGGCTGCCAGACGCTCCACAAGCGCGTTGTCCTCCAAGGCACGGACGCCGTGATCGATACGTTCCGCACCGAGAACGTCCAATGCCTGCCACACATACTCGGGCGGACCTTCCTCTCCAGCGTGCGCGACAACTCGCAATCCTTCGCTGCGCGC
>JABDJC010000195.1 GCA_013003395.1 Acidimicrobiia bacterium | reverse complement strand
AGGAACAAGCGATGGGCATGATCGTGAACGGCTTCATCGAGCCCATCACGCGAACGTTGCCGATGGAGTACGCGGTCGAGTGGAGTCGGCTCATCGAGCTCCAGATGGAAGGCAGCGTCGGCTAAGGACGCGCCTCAACCCGTAGCATCTTCTTGCGGAGAAGGAGCCAGAACGTCCCAACGGCCATGGTTGCTTCCGCGGCCGCGACCGCAAGGATCGTGGTGGGAACGGATGTGGTCAGGACGGCGATGGTGACGAGGCTCAGGCCAACAATCGCGCCTCCCACCCCCACGAGTGACAACGACCGGAAGCGCATGAGCGCCTGCAACAACGCATTGGGTCCGGTCGCAGTGGCCGCAACCAGTGTTGCCACCACCCAATACGCCACGATCGTCCCCATGGGCTCATCGCCGTAACGATCTTCATAAAGCTGCGTGGAGATTACGTTCCAGAACACCGCTACGAAACCGGCGAGCCCCAGCACGACAGCGACCATGCCCGCGGAGGCGAACAACGCCTGGCGATGCGCGGTCTGGCGCTGGCCCTCGTTCAGCGTGCGCGCCATTTCGGGCCGCAGCACGTTCTGAATGGTCCCGAACAAGACCCTCGCGGGACCGAGCAGCGCAAAGCCAGCGGCGATCGGCGCAAATGACTCCGCACCCTTGACAAGACTGATGACGAGGCTGTGCCCCTGAGCAGCGAGCATTGTTGATACGGCACCGAGGAGTGCCCACCGCGCGTGGACCCAATATGGCTCATAGTTCTGGAGAAGTCGCGCCGAGAGAATCCTGCCCACGGTGTTTCGCGGCGTCATCGTGACGATCGAAGCCAGATTGGCCGCAGACAGGGCGAGAAACAATACCCACGCGACCCTGGCGGTGGGCCACAGCCAGAACACCGCGACGATCGTGCTTGCGGCGGCGACAACGTACACAAGGTCGGCCCGAAGAACGGCCGATGCGTCAAATCGGGAATACCCGGCCCCCCGGGCATGGGTCCGGACTAGAAAGGTGGCTATGAACAATCCCGCTGAGGTTCCGAGCAGCGTCGCTTCTGTGCCCGAAAGCAGGATGGACGCGAGCAGGGTGAACATTGCGGCCGCGGCTCCAAACACCAAGGCTGGCGTCGTGAGCTTCTGTTCAAGAACTGTTTGCTGGTCTTCGGGCGAACCTGGACGAAGTACAGATAGAGGAACCGTGAAGAGGGCGTTGCTCACGGAGGCGACAATGAACGCCACGGCGAACACGAGAGCGAACAATCCGTACTCGGCGGGCTCGAGTAGGCGAATCAACGCGATGTTCAGAACAAAATGAAAAGCGCTGACCACACCTTGGGACGCAACTGCACGTACATAACGCCCGATCATTGGCCGCGTCGGGGAAGGCGGAGCTTGGTTGTCGTGGGCATGGTTCCGATCCGATCCGACACGACCTCGTGGACTCCAGAGTACCGATTTTCAGGTGGCCAACCGCGCCACATGTGGTCAATTTTACTTATGATCGCGCAGAGAGTGGTTGATAAAGTGGGATCCGACGGAGGGGACACAGGGGTGGCTTCAGTAGGGCGTGGTAGGAATCAAACCATTCGGACACGTGCCACGGTTGGATACAGGGGCGGGAGCGGCGCGTGAGTGCGGCCTCTCCGCGATGCAGCATCGTCATTCCGGTGTTCAACCGCGCCGATCAAATCGGCGACTCTCTCGACTCTGTCTGGGCCCAATCGTTCGGGGACTTCGAGGTTGTGCTCGTTGATGATGGTTCCACGGACGATTTGGAGGCAGCGCTCGCGAACCACACGGACGACCGGCTACGAGTCGTGCGACA
The DNA here is from genome assembly GCA_013003395.1 of Acidimicrobiia bacterium. Classification (GTDB taxonomy): domain Bacteria; phylum Actinomycetota; class Acidimicrobiia; order Spongiisociales; family UBA5794; genus JABDJC01. Next base: position 5,241 of record JABDJC010000195.1, on the reverse strand, counting down.
GGAAAATGCAGGTCCGGCAGCCGCGCGAAACCTCGGCATGTCTGAGGCTCGCGGAGAGTTGATCGCGTACCTCGATTCCGATGATCGATGGCTCCCGAACCACCTTGAGGCCACGATTGCTGAGCTCGATCGATGCAATTCGGCGGCGGTGTACTCACCGATGATTGTTGACCGAGGCGTTGGCCGATACGCCGTACGCCCGAGCCGAGGAATGCGTGATGGCGAGAGCTTCGGTGACTATCGATTCGTGCATGCCGAGCTACTCCTCGTCAGCACATTGGTCCATCGCACCGAGCTCCGCGACCAGATTGCCTGGGATGAGCGGCTGTTCTACGGCGATGTCGACCAGTACCTGCTTGACTTGGTGCGCGTGACCGGGCCGATTCCGATGCTCCCGTATCCGACCGCGTTGTACAACGACATCACTGGTCCGGAAAAACTGTCGCAGGTATCCGTATATGGGCGCGACAGTCAGCGATTTCGCAATTTCCTGGCGTGGCTCGATGAGCAGGACGCCCTATCCCCGCAAGCCGTCGCCGCGCACCGAGCGCGGAATCTCTCGGGGGTGCAGGAACGTCGGTTGGACACGGTTCGCCTCCTTGCCGAGGCATACCACGCTGGTGCGATGACCATGTCTGGGGCAACCCGCGAGTACATCCGAGCCCGCAACCCACGGGCATATCGCTACCTGATCGATACGTATGTGTACCTTCGCGGAAAGCCGCTTGAGGAGCTCATCGAGGTGCAGGCACACGACCAGTCTCGAGACCGGTGCCAAATCTGTGCGAATACAACCACTCATGGAGTCCGGTCCTGATGACACACATACGAACGATCACAAAAGTCGCAATCGCCAAGTGGTGGGTTGTGCTCGCCGTTTCCGGTGTGGCCGCATTGGTGGCGATTCTCGCCCTCCAATCCGTGGAGAGGGAATCGCCGAAGGCTTCTGTGCGAGTCGGTCTCACCTCGGCGTCCGTCTGGCCTCGGTACCAGTCTGATCTGGAGTCCTTCTCGAACATCGTAAACAGGGACGAGACCAGGGCGAAGGTCCGCCAAGCCATCGACGAAGAAGTGTTGGACGTCGAAACGGAAGCGGTGGAGGGTCTGTTTGTCGTCGAAGTCGTAGTCTCGGCCGAGACCGAAGAAACGGCGATCGCCGCGGCTCAGGAGTTTGCGACCATCGGAATCTCGGTCCAGGCAGAACAAGCCGATGGTCCGCGCCAGCAGGAACTCGCAGCGATCAGGGTCGAGTTGGATCAGTTGGAGGTCGTCCTCGCCGACCTCGAAGTCATCGAGAGCAATGCGCGGGACGAAGCGGTCGCGCTCGCGGCCGAAGTCAACGATGGCGAGTACTCCGTCGAACGAGAAGGCCTGTACCGGGCGGCGGATGCGGCCGCGTCTCGAGCGACAGCTGATCGCAGTGCCGCTGAACAGCGGTACCGCACGCTGAACAACCAGTTGAGCGACATCGAATTACGCGCGGTGCTTCCAGCCGAGCGACTGTTCGTTGTTCAGGACGCTCAGGCGCAGTCCGTGCCGGCTGCATTCAAGGGTCCATTTCCAGTGCTTGCGGCTGCTCTGGCAGCGGCGCTCGCGGCCATCACCTGGCTCGTCGGACGCGATCGACTGCGGGGTCCAATTCGAAGCGCGGAACACGTGGAGCGGGTGCTGGGCCTTCCTGTCGTAGCTGATCTGGTCGACGGCATCGACCAATTCGCCGGGAAACGCGTCGAGCAGGCGCTCGTTTCTGTTGGCGCAAAGGGGACGGTCGAGGTGGTTGTCGATGCCGAGTCCGGCTTGCGCAGTGTGGACGTTCAAGAACGATTGGCCGGGGCAGCGGGTGGTCCTGCCGACTCCCGTCCAGGCGCTGGCACCTTTGTGTCCGACCCAACCAGGAAGCCCGATGCAGCAGTGCTCGCGGTTGAGACGGGCGTCACGACGGTCGTCTCGGCGCAAAGTGCGTTGCGGCTCCTTGAGATGAGCCAAACGAGGCTCATCGGGGTCATCCTGACGTGAGACGTCATGTACGTCCGAGTCTTCACGTAGTGCTGCTACCCCTCGTCGTCGCGGTTGGTATTCGGTTCAATACTCCTGGGCTTCACCTCGCCAGCGTGGAATCACCGCTCCGCCTCGGCGTGCAAGCACTGGTGATCGCCTCGGCTGTCACCGTTGCGCTGGCGTATCCCGCGCACTTCGTATCGATGTTTCGCAATCCAGCGACGAGATGGCTCATCGGCCTGACCACGCTTGCCATTTTGTCAACGACGTGGTCTTTCGATCCGGCACGGACGTTCATGCAAGGGGCCACCGCATTTGCGGGTGTACTCCTCGTCGTCCTTCACTCCGAGATCCGTGGATGGCAGTCCACGCGCGCTGTGCTGATGCGCGGATTTGTAGTCGTGATCGCGCTTGGAATTGCCGTGGATTTGGCGTCCGGATCGGAACAGGTCCGATGGGCTGGCGTTGCGGGCGCAGCGACTCAGCTGGCCCAGTTTGCGGTGATGACGGCCGCGTTGGCACTCCTGGGTTGGCTCCGAGGACACGAAACGACCATCTTCACCACAGGTGTGACCGGGTTGTGTCTCACCGTGGCTTTTCTGTCGCAGAGCCGCGTCGCACTACTCGTTCTCGTCTGCCTGTGTGCCCTGACGGTCTATCTTCGCGCCGACCGTGCAGTGCGCCCGATGGCCATTCTTGGGGTTGTGGCCACGGTTGCGATGGCGGCTTCGGCGCTTGTCAATCAGATTGGGCAGCTCGCGTTGCGCGATGACACCGAGGTGGGTGATCTGACGGAGTTGACAGGGCGGACTTCAATTTGGTCCGAATCGCTCGAGCTGTATCCTCGGCGCCCGGTCGTTGGCCACGGTTTTGCCAGCGGGGAGTCGATCTGGGCGGACCGGGTGTTCACCGGAGAGATCAGCTGGTATCCATCGAACGCACACAACGTCTTTCTTGAAACGTTGCTGTCTCTCGGCCTGTTGGGGTCGGTCGTCCTGCTCGGTTTGGTCGTGAGCGTCTTCATCCATCGCCAGAATGGTGATGGGATCGCAGCAAGTATCCTTGTCGTAGTCGTGTTGGTTCTCGGTTCCACAGAGGCGATGGTCCACTTCGCTTCTCCCGCATTCGTGGTACTTGCGCTTGCATGCAGTGCCCTGCAATTGCCTGGCCGCTACAACCTGACCATGCGCCACGAACTCGGAGCACCCGCGATCGGCGCAAGATGACCGAATCGGCGATCCAGTCCCCGGCTGACCTCCGCGTTGACCTCTGGGGTTTTCCCATCACGCCGCTGTCGATCGGTGACACCGTGGACCACGTGCGGACCTGCTGGTCGACTGGGAAGAGGTGCACCGTATTCTTCCAGAACTTGCACACGCTCTTTCTCCAGAGCAAGGACGCCCGCTACTTGGCAAGTTTTGATGGCGCGATTGCCCTCGTCGATGGACAGCCCCTGATCCATCTTCTCAATCGGATGGGCTGCGATACAGACCACACGCATCGCGCAACCGCCGTCGACCTGGTCCACCCCATCCTGCGCGCCGCGGCGGCTGATGGAAAACGTGTCTTCGTCATCGGGCAGGAAGAAATGGTGCTCCTGCAGGCGATCTCGCGGTTGCGTTCACAACATCGCATGCTCGAGATATCTGGCCACCATGGTTTCTTTGACACCGAGGGCGACGACGCGACTCATGTCGTGGCCGCCGCGAACGACTTTGGAGCCGACCTTGTGCTCGTTGGCCTCGGCAGTCCCAAGAGCGAGGTGTGGATAGACCAGAACCGCGATCGCTTCGACGCGTCGGTTGTCTGGGCGTGCGGTGCGCTGATGGAATATGTCGCGGGTGCGGTGCCAACGCCTCCGCGGTGGTCAGGACAGTTGGGGATCGAGTGGTTGTTCCGATTGGCGCATGACCCGAGGCGATTCCTCACCCGCTACTTCGTGGAGCCGGTCGCGCTGCTCGCGCGGGTTACCGCACGCAAGATCCTGCGATGAGCCATGGCAAACATGTTGCGGTGTGTATCGCAACGTTCAAGCGTCCCGAGGGACTCCGGCGTCTACTCGAAGCTATCGCTGCACTTGACTGGGACGGCCCGATCACGACCATCGTTGTCGACAACGATCCAGCGTCCGGCGATTCCTTTTCCATCTGCCAGGCGCTTGCTCCGGGCTTTCCTTCAGATCTTGTCTGCAAGACCGAGAGCCAGCCCGGGATTCCCTTTCCGCGGAACGCCGCTATCGAGGAAGCGATTTCGCGTGGCGCTGATCTTCTCGCGTTCATTGACGACGACGAACGTCCATCTCCGGATTGGCTCCGCTGCCTCTATTCGGGAATCGCTTTGGGAGCCGACGTGGCTGGGGGGCCGCAGATTCCGGTCTTCCCTCCGTCTGCGAACGACCAACATCGGGCCACGCCGTACTACGGCCACGATCGGCCACTGGCGAGTGGCGCGATCTGCCAGTTGCAGAGCTCCGGGAACTTCATGGCCACGGCGGCAGTACTTGAGCCTCATGGGCCTGGCTGGTTCGCACCGCGCTACGCCCAAACATCCGGAGCAGACCATGACCTGTTTCGGCGGCTCGATCGAGCCGGCGCCCGGATGAGGTGGATCCCCGAAGCGGCCGTGGCCGAAGACATTCCTGACCATCGGCTGAGTGAGAACTGGCTTCGCGACCGGGTGATTGAGATCCACAACGGCAGGGTGCGGATAGACAGCGAATATCAAACTGGAGCTTTGAAGCGGCTTGAACGGGTAACCAAGACTGTGGCGCTCGGCCTCTATGCCGTCGTGCTTTCGACGATCGCCAAGGCCAAGCCGTCGCTGGCGCATGAAGCGCGCCTGAACCGCTGGAAATTCATCGGGAAGTCACGAGCCCACGTGGGTTGGATATCGCACCGAGTCGAGGACCGGCCCACACCCTGAGGCGTTACCTCGGCATCGTGGTGCGCTACTCGACAGCGGTCGCTGCGGCCGCCGACTCCGCAGCCGCCGCGTCGGGCGCACCGTTGATCGTCGGCCGCGTGTGCGTGATGCGTGGATGCACACGCCGGTGTTCGACCTCGTCATCGCTAAGCAGTACTTCATGCAGCTTCTCGCCGGGCCGAAGCCCAGTGAACTCGATTGTGGCGGCCGGATCCAGAGCGTTGATGAGCCGTTGAGCGATTTCGAGGATTTTGACCGGTTCGCCCATGTCGAGCACCATGACTTCTCCCGGTTCACCAATGGCCCCGGCTTGGACAACGA